>CAZFMN010000113.1:0-6595 GCA_964520075.1 uncultured Halobacteriales archaeon
TTGTGCTTCCGATCACGCATCGGAAGCCCTGCACTCCTTGAGGGTGGGGCCTCCGCCTTGTAGTGGTGAAGTCGAACGTTCCTCAGGGGACCTACGATATCAACGCCGAGGCTCACGGTGGCCTCCTCGAGGGGTACATCACAGCACTCGCACAGGCCATCGAGGACCACGTCGTCTCGAACCCGACCCTCATCGCCAAAGTCGACGAGTTGCACCACAGGACGGTCGAGGCGGATACGCAGTTCTGACTCTGTCCGGCACGGACGGGAGATACGAGGAGGCAGACGGCCTGGTGCCCGAGCAACCGGACCCGCCGGTACTCGACGGTCGTGGCCGCCTGCGGGGGGGTGCGCGGCGGCGGCGTGTATGTCACTCCCAGCGGCCCGCGGGGTCACCGCCGAGTCCCGATTGCGGGGCCTCTCCATAGAGACGCCGGCCGATGCGATTCGTCCGGGGTTATCCGACGGCGTCGAGACCGAGTCACGAGTCGTCGCCTGCTCACACCTGCCGATATACGCTCCACAGCGCTCAAATCTGTCGAATTTGACGGTATTAGGAATATCGTATTTAGTCGTGACTAATAATGGTAATCACGACCGGTTTGAACGACACCGCTGCCGTCGGGGAAGCACGAAACGTGGAACCAGACGAAGAGGGCCTCAACCTCGGGGAAAGCCTGCGAATATGGCTATCCTCCTGTCTGTGTCGCAAGCGCTGTCGATAAGACCTAATAGCTTCTAATACAAACTAATATCAAGGATGCCCATCTCGAAAGACGAGTTCCGTTCAATCGACGGGGACGGACCGTCGCTCCCCGACCTCGCGCCGGACACCACGCAGGGTGCGGTGTATCGCTTCCTCCTCGAGCACGCCGACCAGGCGTTTCGCCAGCGGGAGATCGTCGACGCCGTCGACGTGCCCGAGGGGAGCGTCGGCCCCACGCTGAAGCGTCTCGAGGAACACGGCCTCGTCGAGCACCGCGACCGGTTCTGGACGATCGCTGACGCCGAGCACGCGGTCGCGTCGGCCGGGCTTCACGGCGCCGCCACAGCCGACGACATCGACGGCGGGTTCTCTGACGACGAGGTCGAGGCCTGGATGGAGACCGCGGTCGACCCCATCGAACCGGAGACCGAGCAAGACGACGAGGAGTCGTGATCCCGGATGGCTGACCGCGGAACTGTCGTTTGGGCTCCCGATCCGTTCAAAACGGATGGTGGGAGCCCGCGCCCGTGGTTGGTTGTCTCCGGCGAGCGGATGCCCTATCCCGACGAGGAGTCGATCGCCGTCGCGTTCACGACGCAGTCCCACCACGCCGGCAGCTTCGCCGTGCCGAGCGAAGGGTGGGTCCGCGGGGAACCGGGTCAGCAGAGCTACGTCCTTCCCTGGACGCTCGCCACACTGAAAGACGACCTCCACGTCGTCGGCCGGCAGGGTTCGGTCACCGACGAGTTCACCGACCAGGTCACGACGGCCACAATCTCCTACCTGGACAATTCGGAGGCTTCTGACTCAGGATGATCGACGACACCAGCAGCCAAGAGGCCGCAACACGGCCGTTGCGGAGTTCCTTCGACCGCTATCTCCAGGACAGGGGCAAGGGTCAAGACGGCGATGGCGGGAACTACCGCCGGAACGCCGCCCGTGAGCTCGACCGATTTGCGGAGTGGGCCGCCGGCGAGCGCGGCGACGAGGACTGGACCGGGATCACTCCCCAGGACGCCGACCGTGACCCGACGTTCGCCAATCTCGACGAGCGAGTCTTTCGCGAGTACGCTCGGCACCGTTCTGGTGACCGGGGACTCAAGCAGAACACGGCCCAGACATGCTACGCCTACATCTCGGCGTGGTGTAGCTGGTGTGTCAACGAGGGATATCTCGAGGCCCATTACACCCAGCGAGCGAGCGCGACCGTGCCTCTCCCCGAGACGGGCGGAAGCCGGGCGACCAGCAGGCTTGGGTCCCTGAGCAACGCCACGCGCTCACCCGGTACGTCGACGAGCAGGCGCGTGAGTCCATCGGGGCATACACCATCCTTCACGATGACGTGGACCCACTCGACAGGCAACGAGCCCGGTACGCGGCGCTGAGGGCGGCGAATAAAAAGACTCAGGCCTTCTGGTCCCACCGACAACTACTGGAGCGGATAGAACTGACACTCGGTAATATCGGGATTGAAGTTGAAGAAGTGAGCGAAGCCGGTTCGAGTAGCGAGTGTCCCGAGTGTGGAAGTACTGATGTGACTCGCAATGGCGATTCGTTCCGGTGTCACGACTGCGAGCGAGACGCTCACAGTGACGTGGCAGGGGCGTGGAACATCATGCAGTCTGAAGAAGGGCCGATGGTCCGGCCCGCTGCCCTGTCTGCTGAACGCGACAGGGACGCACCCACGGATGGGGCGTACTGGCAGTGGAACGAACACGACTGGAGACCCGCCGAGTTTGGGGACCAGTCGTGGTCACTCGGCCAACTCAGCCTCAGCGAACCCGCAAGTTCACAGCCGGGGTCATCAACTGGTTGGATTACCCACGGAGGAATCCTCGCCGTCCGGCGGGGAGGAGGTCAAGAGAGGCGGTTGAGCGCCCAAGCAGCCTGTTCTTGGACCCGGGCATCTGGGTCGTCGTCGCGGAGTTCCCGCAGTCGGTCGTTCGAAACACAGACGTGGGCGTTCCCGACGAGCGTGCAGGCGTTCGCCCGCACATCGGGGTCGCTGTCGGCCAGAGCCGCTTCCAGATGATCCTGTTCGGCTTTGACTGCGGCGGGATCGGCCCCGCCAGCACGAATCAACGTGAGGGCGGCGTTCTGGCGTACGTCTTCTGACTCGTCGGTGAGACGGCGTGCGATCGCCGGCGCATGCTCGATCACCGGGTTGGGATGTTCCTGCGCAATACCCCCGAGCAAGCCGACGGCGTTCGCCCGGACGGATGAGTGCTCGCTATCCAGCAGTTCCACGAGGTCCTCCAGTACAGTCAGTGCGGCGTCGGGATACCGGCCAGTCACCTTCCCGAGTGCCGAGAGGGCGTTCGTCCGGAGGTTCTCGTCGCCGGCTGTGCTTGCATCAACCAGAACATCGAGTGCCGGGAACAGCGCCTCGGGATGGCTGGATGCAACCTTCGAGAACGCATACACCGCCCACTTGCGGGCCCCCTGGTCGTCACCGCTTGCAACCGTAGCGAGCGCAGGGACAGCGTCAAGTACCGCGTTAGGCCGGTCCCCGGCGAGCATGGCGAGGCAACTGGCCGGACCCGCAGGTGATGGAGCTTCGGTGAGCAGCGACCGTAACTCCGGAACGTACGGCTCGACAGTCGCAGGGTTGGTCTCAGTGTACGTCCTGAGTGCCTGAAACAGGAGCGGGCCAACTGGCGGGTCCGCGTGCTCGAGAAGCGCAAACAGCGGCTCGGCCAGAGCTTCGAGGGTCTCCTCGTCATCACGAGTCTGGAGGGTCGTCCGCGCCACGTGCCCCACCCGGGTTGGGTCCACATCGCCGTCGAGGGTACACTGGAGTGTTTCTTCGATGGTTGCCAGTGATATCGTGTCGGGGTTGCTCGATAGGTCGCTGATCAGTGCCGTGACGACCGACTCCTGGCGTGATGGATTGAGCGCGGCTATCGAGACCGGGTCAACTGCCTGGATGTCGGGAAGTCGCACCGTGATTGGCTGGTCATCCGCGAGGGGAGCAAAGCGAAACGCTGGCGGGCCCTTGAGCGGCTTTGCCGCTGGGCGATCGAACCCCTCGTGAGTCACGACCCGAGTCTGTGTGTCACTATCCTCGCGATAGGTAAGTTCGAATACGTAACCGTCGGCAAAACGGTCTCTAACCGCCTCTTCGGATGCGAAAGACGCTTTGCGAAGATTTTCTCTGTATGCACTGTATGCCCGGCCCATCTCTGCTTTCTCCTCGTCTGTCCAGACGTCGTGCGCGGCGGGGTCGAAGAAGGGCAGCTCATCTTTGTTGGGGACTGATATGACCGGCGTGGCCGGTAAGAACTCCTGCTCCCAGTTCTCCAGCACCCACTCCTCGCCGTGCTCGTCGAGTCGTTCGTAAATCGCCGGAGCGACGTCTGGATACTCGTGGTACAGTTCCGGATACTGTTCGTATAGGTCTGGATACGTGGTTCGGGGGTCAGGAGCCATCGGTCTGTGCCTCGTGTCAATATAATACTGTTGGAAATAAAAGCGTTACTAATTATTACTCATGTAAATATTCGAGGCCTATACCGTTTAGAATCTCCCGCGACCGGCAAGAATCTCAACATCAGTCATATTATTATAATTCATGTGATGGTATAAGACGTAGATTCTACTATATTATTAGTCTCTGGGTTGGGATATCGCTACTGATGTCGGATACGTCGGGAAGTCGTCTCTGGGGCGGTCTCGTGCTGACCGGACTCGGGTTCGTGTTCACGATGATGGGCCTCGGATTCGTGGCGACGGGGGAGATTGTCGGTGTGCTGGTTATCTTGGTCGGCGGTGGTCTCCTGCTCCCCGCGATATATCTCACTGTCCTCGGCGCGGCACAACTCGACGAGTAACCGACGACCTGACCCCAGGGAGGGGTGCTGTCGCCCGGGTGGCTATCGACTATTGGACCCGAGTTCGTGCCGGCACACCCGTTGGTGTCGGTGTCTGTACTCTCTCGGAGTTGGACTGCTGTCGCCACGCCCGATATCTCGATGTGGTTTCACGCACGAGGACAACCGTGACGGCGACGTGTTCGTGTGCCAGAAATGCGGCAAAGAGCTACACAGCGACTACAACGCGGCGGGAAATATTGCACACAAACACGTCCAGAGTTGGCGCAAGTCCGGTTCTGGAGGGGCAACCTATCACCTTGCCCTGAAGTCGGGAACAGCGAACGGGAATGGCGACGACTCGCCTTCCGCGGTCTAGTGGATAGACCGGGAGTTCACCGACAAACCCCGCCGTTCACGGTGGATGTAGGTGATAGAGGACTCACCGGGTCGCAATTGCGGCCGTATGCCTCACCGCGGCGTCGAACCGGCATCCCGACGGGAGCAGAGACAGCACCGATTGCTGTCGCGAACACCCGAGTGGACGCTGCCGACGCGTCGTTCGACTGGCCGACGACCGCGACACGAGTGACAGGGTCTCCAGCAGGAGTTCGTGGCGACGAGCGCAAATCGGACGGGTGGCGGTTGTGACGTTGTTGATGCTTGCGCTTGCCGAACCAGCCCGTCGTCGGTCTCTATTGTGGACTCCAAACCGCCTCGGAGTGGTAGTTCACGCAGGCCCCTGTCGAAACCGCTCTATCGGGATGTCGGAGACCTCATCGTAGTCGTCGTCGCCGCCGATCACGAGTGTCGCCTCGATGTCCTCGGCGGTTGCCAACGCGAACGCATCGCCAAGCGCCGGGTTGTACTGGAGGACGTGCTCCGAGGCCTCCATCCAGGCGCCGCCGATGTCCACGGTCTCGATGCCAAGATTGGTAAGCCAGTCGAGATACTCGTCGGCGGTGTCTCGGTCGTACTTCCGGGCGATGGTGTACCGGATCTCGGCACGGTTCACGCAGTTGGTGTAGCCGGCCGCGTCCTTGACCGCGACTGCCTCGAGGTACTTCCCCACGATGTCGCTCCCGGACTCATCATCTGCGTGTGCAATCAGCGGTTCGGCGTCGAAGACGACGCGGTCAGGAATCTCCAGTATCTGTCGAGCCCTGCGCGTCACGCTCTTCGCGGTCTTGCTCGCGCTTTTCCCGGAGAATCTCGGACGCAGGTCTGTCGGTGGATGCCTCGTTCCGGGCGGCGAAGCCGCGCATCTCGCTCGGAGACCGGATCCGTTCGACCATCACCTCACCGTCCTCGGTCTCGCGGAACAGCACCTTCCCCGGAGCTTCGATCCCGAGCTTCTCGCGGAACTGCTTCGGAATGGTCGCCTGCCCGTGTTTCGTGACAGCAACGATCTCTTTTTCAGAATTATCCGACTGTTCTGTTTTACTCATTGTTCATAGTATTATCTACGTTCATAAATAAGGCTTTCTCCGATGGCCAATTAATCGTCAGTTCCGGCGAATCCCAACCTGTCGGAGTCGAGACGGTCCGGGTGGAATATCGCCCGTAGCTGTTTGGCTTCGATATCGTCTGGAGCGTACTCGACTACCGTGATCTGTGGAACACGGTTGAGGACATCCCGTCTTAGCCGGGCGTAGACCAGCACGCCGCCGGCAACCGGGAGACGGAACCGCTCATCCGCGCCGGTGCTCGTATCGATCACACCGCCGTCGGTAGCGAGAAACTCCGGTTCCCCATCGAGGTGGTCGCCACCGAATTCGCCGGGAGCATCTGAGGGGAAAACCGCCGCCGGGACTGTCTCGGCGCCCGTGGCGAACAGCACGCGGCGCTGGTGTTTGCAGGTGGCATTTCGGTGCTCCGAGTCTGCACACGAGCACCGACCCCGGCACAGGTCGACTGTGTACTTTGCCTGCTCTGACCGGGTGCGCGTGCTGTGTGCCCGTCCGAGAGACCGGGGCGAGACAGGGTGGGTCGTGGCTGTGGCAGACAGGTCATGCTGCCGGAGGAAAATCCGTGCGGATGTTCGCCGCCAGTAGACCCTGCTGTCCGGTGTGTCCGGGCCG
>CAZFMN010000114.1:0-6532 GCA_964520075.1 uncultured Halobacteriales archaeon
TCTCTCCGGTCGACCTCGCATCGCTCCCCGTTCGCGCATCCGGTGGCCTCTCTCCGGTCGGCCACCCGCTGCTCGCGGGTCGCTTTGCTCCCCGCTCGCCTGTCGAGGTCTCTCCGGTCGACCTCGCATCGCTCCCCGTTCGCGCATCAGGTGGCCCCCGAGGGTCGGCGCGCGGTCGCCGGTTCAGAGTCCCTCGAACCCCTGTTCGCGCACCTCGTCGAGCAGTTGTTCGACGGTCCCGCTGAGCACGCGGTCCTTTGCGGTGGGTTCGTAGCCGTCGAACACCTCGTGGACGGTTCGGACACACTCGGCGAGGGTGTCGAGACCGTAGCCACCCTCGAGGGTGAACGCGAGACCGGCATCGAGTTCCTCCGCGAGTGTCCGGGTGGCGCTGGTGAGACGCCCGAACCCCTCCGTCGAGACGGCCATCCGGGAGATGGGGTCGTGCTCGTGTGCGTCGAACCCGGCACTGACGAGCACCAGGTCCGGGTCGAACGCCGTGAGCGCGGGGTAGATAACCACCTCCAGTGCCGTGAGGTACGCACTCGAGGTCGACCCCGGCGGCATCGGGAGGTTCATCGTCCGCAACTCGCCGGCGCCCTCGCCGGTCTCCTCGATTGGTCCCGTTCCGGGGTAGATACCGTCCTCGTGCATCGAGACGTAGAACACGTCCTCCTGCTCGTAGAATATCTCCTGGGTGCCGTTGCCGTGGTGGACATCCCAGTCGAGGATGGCGACCCGGTCCGCGGCCCCCTCGTCGAGTGCCGCCTGTGCGCTGATGGCGGCGTTGTTGAAGAAACAGAACCCCATCGCGTCGTCGCTGAGCGCGTGGTGACCCGGTGGTCTGCCGAGCGCGAACGGTGTCTCGCGGCCGTCCGCACCGTCGAGTGCCGTCCGGCCGGCCCACTCGGCGAGGCCGGCGCTCGCACGCGCCGCCGTCCAGGTGCCGACGCTGGCGACCGTGTCCGCGTCCCACCGGCCGCCGCCGCGTGCACAGAACTGTTTCAGCGCCTCCACGTACTCCCGGTCGTGGACGGCCAGGATGCGCTCGATGTCGGCCGGAAGCGGCGCGGAGTACTCGACGCCGTGTGACCTGTCGAGTCCGTCCCGGATCGCCGGCAACCGGTCCGCGCTCTCGGGGTGTCCGTCACCGGTGTCGTGGTCGAGACAGTCCTCGAGGTAGCCGAAGTTCATGCGAAGTGTGGCTCCAGGTCGTCGTAGCGTTCGATATCCGCGCGTTTCACCGTCCGTCTCCCGGCGTGGTCCGCGAGCACCGCCGCGGCCGCGGCCACGGCGTCGGCCCCGGTCTCGAGTCGCGACGCGAGCGCAACCCGGGCGTCCATCGAGACGCGGTACCTGTCGTCGATCTCCAGACGCGCCACCCTGTCGACCGGCGCAATCGGCAGTGCAAGCTCCGCCTTCGACGGGGTCGACTCGACGCCGAAGTCCCCGAGCATCAGCGTCTTGCGCCCCTCTGTTGCTGCCTGCTCCGCGGCGGCGACAGCCCGCTGTGCCCCCTCGTGCTGTATCCGACTCGCGAGCGCCTCGGTGGCCCCGGAGCTCACACGCAGGTCGCCCGCGTTGCGCCGGATTATCTCGTCGACCGGCGCGAACGGTAGCTCGACGCTCATAGCGTATACGGGGGCTGTTTCGGTCAAAACGCTTGCGCTCGTCTGCCCGACAGCGGCGTCCGCCGCGACCTGTCTCGAACTGCCAGGCCGGACCGTCCGTCGACCCGACCCCCGGCGTGTCACAGTCTGTCTCGCCGGGGACATCCCCTGTCCGCGTGCGTCGAGCGGAACACAGCCCTCTTTACCCGGGGCGTTCCTGCATCGAGACATGGGAGACCTCGCAATCGCCGGCGGGAGACTGCTCCGGCCGGACCTGCGTGTCGAGCGTGCGGACGTGCTGGTCGACACCGACAGCGGCACAGTCACGGCGGTCGCGGACCCCGACGACCGTGATATCGCCGGCGGAGCCGACGACCGTCTCGACGCGACGGGTGGACTCGTCATCCCGGGGCTGGTCAACGCACACACACACGTCGCGATGACGCTGTTCCGCGGCGCGGCCGACGACAAGCCGCTCGGGGACTGGCTCCGCGAGGACATCTGGCCGGTCGAGGCCGAACTCCGGGCCGGCGATGTCCGCGCCGGGGCCGCCCTCGGTGTCGCCGAGATGATCCGCTCCGGCACGACCGCGTTCGGCGATATGTACTTTTTTATGCCCGAGGTCGCCGATATCGTCGCCGAGTCGGGGCTGCGTGCCCGACTCGGGCACGGCTGTATCACAGTCGGCAAGTCGGAGGCGACGGCCCACGAGGAGTTCGAGCAGGCTCTCGCGTTCGCTCGCGAGCACGATGACCGCGCCGATGGCCGGGTCCGGACGATGTTCACACCCCACAGTCTGACGACCGTCGACGAGGCGTTCTACCGGGAGTATCTCCCGGCGGCCCGCGAGGCCGGCCTGCCGGTCCACCTCCACGCGAACGAGTCCGTCGACGAGGTCGACCCAATCGTCGAGGAGCAGGGTGTCCGACCGCTCGTGTACGCCGACGAGATGGGGGTCCTCGACGAGCACGCGTTCATCGCCCACGGTGTCCACGTCGACGAGCGCGAGCGGGACCTGCTCGCCGAGCGCGGGACGGGTGTGGTCCACTGTCCGGCCTCGAACATGAAACTCGCGAGCGGGATGGCACCGGTACAGGCCCTGCGCGAGGCGGGCGTGACAGTCGCGCTCGGTACCGACGGCGCGGGGTCGAACAACGACCTCGACATGTTCGACGAGATGCGCGACGCCGCGATGCTCGGGAAACTCGCCGCAAACGATGCGAGCGCGGTGCCCGCCGGGAGTGTCGTCGAGATGGCGACCGTCGCGGGTGCCGACCTGCTCGGGTTCGACAGCGGTCGCATCGAACCGGGTGCGAACGCCGACCTCGCGGTGCTCGACCTCGACACCCCCCGTCTCACGCCCGAGCACGACCTCGTGAGCCACCTCGCGTACGCGGCGACCGGGGGTGACGTGTGCCACACCGTCTGTGACGGACAGGTGCTCATGCGTGACAGGGAACTGCTGACGCTGGACCTCGAGACGGTGATGGCGGAGGCCGGCGAGCACGCACAGGCGCTGTTCGAGCGCGCCGGACACGCCTGAGAGCGGGCCGTCCCGGGACGGGTGCGTGGCAGGTGTCGCGGCGGTTCGGAAGGAGTAAGTGGTGCGGAGCGGCAAACAGTTACCCGTGACAACGCCAGTGCGGCGCGGGGCGGCGTTCGCGCTCGTCGGGTCGCTCGCGCTCGTCGTGCCACTGGCAGACATCCCGGAGCCGGCGGTGGCGACACTCGCCACGGCGGGTCCGTTTCTCGCGGTCGCGGCGGTCGCGCTGCTCGCCCGTCCGGGGGGGCTCCCGTTCGAACTGTTCGCCCGCCCGGCCGACCGGCGTGACGGCCGGCTCTACGGGCTGGCGGCGTTCGCGCTCGCGACCGCCGGGTTGGCGGTGCTGGTCGTCGGGTTCGACCTGCCAGAGCACGTCTTCGTGACGACGGTGCTGGTGCTCGCGGTCGGCAACTTCGCCGGTCAGTTCGTCCGCCGGTCGACCGACACCCCGGTGCTTGCCGTCGCGGGGTTCGTCGTCGGTGGTGCGCTCGCGGGCAGTGCCGGCCAGTTTCTCACCGTCCGACTGACCGACGCACAGGTGACCTGGCAGGTCGGCGTGTTTCTGGGGGCGAGTGGCGCACTCGCCGCGGCGCTCGTGCGGGAGACACTGTTCCGCCGGGACGACGCGCCGGTGGTGGTTTCGGTCGCGCTGTTGCTGTGGATGCTGAGTGCACTCGCCGGCGACATCACGGCGACACGGATCGGCGTCGCACTCGCGGCGACCAGTCTGCTCGGGTACATCGCCGTCGCGCTCGGGACCGCCTCGGTTCCCGGGATGCTGACCGGTGTGTTGCTCGTCCTGCTGACGACCGTCCTCGGGGGGTACGGCTGGTTCGCGATGCTCGTCGCGTTCTTCGCCATCGGGGGGCTCTCGACGAAGGTGGGCTACGAGCAGAAAGCCGAGCGCGGCGTCGAACAGGAGAACGACGGTGCACGCGACACGGGCAACGTGCTCGCGAACTCGCTGGTCGCGCTGGTGGCGGTGCTCGCGGTCCCACCGGGCGGGGAACTCGGGGTGCCCGAGGCGGTATTTTTCTACGCGTTCGCGGGTGCGGTGGCGGCGGCGCTCGCGGACACGCTCTCCAGCGAGATCGGTTCACTGTACGACAACCCGCGGCTGCTGACGACACTCGAACCGGTCGAGGCCGGGACCGACGGCGCGGTCACCTGGCAGGGCACCGTCGCGGGTGTCGTCGGTGCGGGTCTCGTCGCGCTGGTGAGCCTGTCGGCCGGTAGCGGTCCCGTCGGTGTCGTGGTCGTCCTCGTCGCCGGGGTCGTCGGGATGACCGCCGACAGCCTGCTCGGTGTCGTCCTCGAGGGTGAACTGCTGGGCAACCAGGGGGTCAACTTCCTCGCGACGCTGGTGGCGGCGACTGTCGCGGCGGCTGTCACGGCCACCGCGGGGGTGTCACTGTGACCCGCGTGCGGCCCGGCAGACCGGCCGACCTCGACGCGCTCGCCCGGGCACAGACGGCGCTCACCGAACCGGCCCCCGAACTGCTCGCCGGTGTGCTCACCGGTGAGGGACCGGGAACAGTTCTGGTCGCCGTCGACGGCGCCCCGGTCGGCTATCTCCTCGCCATCCCGGGCCCCGGGGTGGTGTACGTGGCCGAACTCGCGGTCCACCCGGAGCGCCAGCGCGAGGGGCACGGCTCGACGCTGCTCTCGGCGCTGTTCGAGCGCACACGCGACCACCAGGCGGTGCGTCTCACCGTCGCCGCCGACAACGAGGCCGCGCGGCGGTTCTACGACCGTCACGGGTTCGAACGCGCCGAGCGTCTCGACGACCACTTCGAGGACGGTGACGGACTGGTGCTCGTGCGACCGGCCTGATACTGCCGGAGGAACATCCGTGCGGATGTTCGCCGCCAGTCGACCCTGCTGTCCGGTTCTTCACGGCCCCCTGTCCAGTTCGTCGGAACAACTCTCCACGTGTCTGTCCGGCAGTATGAGTCGTACACCCGCCGCGACGACTGTCGTCGAGACGCAGCCGACAACGCGTTGCTGTCGGTGGGTTCGTGACCGGGACAGCGTCAGAAACAAAGGATATATACCATGTTGTCCAAACAGCCATAGTATGGGCGCAACTGGGGGTATCCAGACGTACCTCGAAATCGTCAGATCGGAGTTCTTGGTGTTCAGTTTCGTGGTGGCGTCGGTGCCGGTGACACTCGCACTGGTCACGGAGACGTTCGACCCGGTGAACACGGCAATCGCAACACTGCTCGTGCTGTCGGCACAGGCGGGGGTCAACGCAATCAACGTCGCCAGCGACTACAGGCGAGGGGTCGACGAGGACACGGAGGTGACACCGTTCAGCGGCGGCGTGGACACGCTGACCAGCGGACGGGCGAGTTACGCGACGGCGCGCAACATCGGTATCCTGGCGGTTGCCGTCACGGTGGCGCTCTCGCTGTTGCTCGTCCGCCAGCACGACGCCGTCGAGGTGGCGGCGCTCGTGCTCCCCGGACTCGTTCTGGTCGTCGGGTACACCGACCTGTTCACCCGCATCGGACTGGGCGAACTCAGTTGCGGGGTCGGTCTGGGTGCCATCCCCACGCTGGTCGTGTTCTACGCACAGTCCGGCGCACTCGTCGAGGAGGCCGTCCTGCTCGCGATTCCGATGTTTCTGGTCTGTTTCAACCTCCTCCTGCTGAACGAGTTCCCCGATGTCGACGCGGACAGCAGGAACGGTCGGACCAACATCCCCATCACTATCGGGCGCAGACTGGCGGGGTACCTGTATCTCACCGTCGTCGTGGCGACAGTTATCTCGCTGGTGGTGCTGGTCTCCATGTACGACCTCCCGGTGACGATTCTGCTCGCCGTGCTCCCGACGGTCCTGATCGCCGGTGTCCTCCGGAAGTTCCTCTCGGGCAACCCCGACATCACCGAGACGGACCTGCTGTATCACACCCTCTGGACGCTCGGCACGCCGGCGTTCATCTCGGTCGGCCTGCTCATCCGGTGGCTCACGCTGTGACCGGGCCGGTGACTCTCGTGTCCGCGTCACGCTCGACCCGTTCCGTAACTGTCGACTGTGCTGTGAGCCGACCACGGGAGCGTCGAACTGGACCCCCGGTCAGTCCTGTGAGGAGACCGTCGGCTTCTCCTCCGGCTCCCGGTCGAGTGTTCCACGTGACCCGACGCGGGCCCACAGCAGGAGGAAACTCGGGAGCACGAGCACACTGACCACGAACGACAGCACCAGCGCGAGCACGACGATCAGCCCGAACGACTGGAACACCACAGACGGGTGCAACAGCAGTGTCGCAAAGGCCGCACTGGAGGTGAGCACGCTCCCGAACAGCGCCCCGCCGGTCCCCTGGACGGTGGTTTCGAGCGCCGCCACGGGCTCGCGTCCGCGGTCGAGTTCCTG
>CAZFMN010000115.1:0-6531 GCA_964520075.1 uncultured Halobacteriales archaeon
GACAGACAGCCAGACCACCGACGGTGGAGTGTCCCCCCGGAACGGCGAGTCGCCCCCCCGGAACGGCGAGTCGCCCCCCCGGAACGGCGAGTCGCCCGCCCGGAACGGCGAGTCGCCCGCCGACTCGCGCGACGGACACACGCAGGCCACCGACGAGCAGAGCAGATTCGAGACTCGCGCGATCCACGCCGGTCAGGAGTCGGACCCGCTGACGGGCGCGGTGATGCCACCCATCCACACGAGTTCGACGTTCACACAGGACGCCCCGGGCGAGGACCGCGGCTACGAGTACGCCCGGACCGGGAACCCGACGCGGGCGGTGCTCGAGGACAACCTGGCCGCACTCGAGGGGGGCGACCACGGTCGGGCCTTCGCCAGCGGGATGGCCGCCATCAACACGGTGCTGAACCTGCTGGAGAGCGGTGACCACGTTATCGCCGGCGACGATATCTACGGGGGCACCCACCGTCTGTTCCGGCAGGTGTACGAGGACTACGACCTGACGTTCTCGTTTGTCGATACGACAGACCTGGACGCGGTCGAGGCGGCCGTGCAACCGGAGACGGCGCTCGTCTGGGTGGAGACACCGACGAACCCGTTGCTCCGGGTGAACGACATCGCGGCGCTGGCCGGGGTCGCCCACGCGAACGACGCGCTGTGTGCCGTCGACAACACGTTCGCCACACCGTACCTCCAGCGGCCGCTCGAACACGGCGCGGACATCGTCTCGCACTCGCTGACGAAGTATCTCGGCGGCCACTCGGACGTGGTCGGTGGCGCGCTCGTGACCGACGACGACGACCTCGACGAGCGCCTCGGGTTCTACCAGAACAGCGTCGGCGCGACGCCGGACCCGTTCGGCTGCTTCCTGGTGCTTCGGGGGATAAAGACACTCCCGCTCCGACTCGACCGCCACTGTGAGAACGCCCGGACTCTCGCCAACCGCCTGGACGACCACCCGGACGTGGCGGCGGTGTACTACCCCGGTCTGGAGCGACACCCGGGACACGACCTGGCCGCCGAACAGATGGACGACTTCGGCGGGATGGTGAGCTTCGAACTCGACGCGAGCCTCGACGAGACGGCGACGTTCGTCTCGGAGACCGAGGTGTTCACACTCGCCGAGAGTCTCGGCGGTGTCGAGAGCCTCATCGAGCAACCGGCGACGATGACACACGCCGCCATCCCCCGCGAGGAGCGCCTGGCGGTCGGCCTGACCGACGGACTCGTGCGTGCCAGTGTCGGCGTCGAACACGTCGAGGACCTGTGGGCCGACATCGAGACTGCTATCGAGACCGCACTCGACTAGCCCGCTGTACAGGGCGTGCTCGAACCCACAGACTTAGGCCGACGGGTGTAAACAGGTGCGTATGGACAGCCCAATCAACTTCGAGGACAGGTTGTCGGTGCTCGGCGTGCTCGTGGGCGGGTTCGTCATCGTCGCCGGTCTCGGGACGCTGCTCGGTGCGCCGTGGACGACGGCGGGGAGCACGTCGGTGTTGCTCGTACAGTTGGTCGGTATCGTCGCGACGGTCGCTATCGGTGTACTGCTGGTGATTATCACCTACGCCGACGACCCCGGGGCGGTGCTCCCGTAGTCAGGCGTCGACACGGGCCTCGAACAGCCGCGACTCACAGTCCCCACAGGTGACCGCCGCGACGTCGTAGGTCGAACAGCACGACTCGACGGTCTCAGCGTCGAACGTCGGCACACCGCCACAGTCCGGACAGGTGTCGAGAAACAGCCGCAGACCGTTCAGCAACTGACCACGGGCCTCCACCGAGAGGTCCGTCCAGCCCGGGAAGTGCCGTTCGAACACGCGGGCGGCGGCGAGGTCGGCCAGGAACGCGGCCTCGGACTCCCACTTGCCGACGGTCTGCCCGTCGAGTCGCGCCACGAACGCGCGGCCGAACTCCGAGTACTCCACCTCGCCGGTGTCGACGTCGAGCAGTTCGAGCAGTTCGTCGCGACCGGTGTCGGCGTCGAGCGAATCGAGTTCGGTCCGCCAGCTGTCACCGAAGCTGTCGGTCAGACAGAGGTCGTCGCCGTCGGCACACTCCTCGAGTGCGCCGACCCGCACGAGCGTCGTCTCCGGGTCGAACCCCTCCTCGGTCTCGACCGGCTGGTGCCGTTCGAGCACGGGCTCTTTCCCGAACAGTCTGAGCAGCCACGGCGGGAAGTACCGCTTCGTCAACTCCGGCGTCCCCGGAACGAGGTAGCCACGGAGGTAGATCGCGAGCACCGAGACGACGAACACCGCCCCGCCCGCGGCGGCACCGACCAGCGGCGCAGCCACCACCGCGCCGCCAACCGCCGTCGCGCCGCTCGCACCCGCAGCCATGAGCGTGTTGGCGACCGTGCACGGCATACAGCGATTCTCACCCGTGTACTCCGGCTGTCTGAACCGCGAGATGACCCCATCTGACGCTGCCATGTGCCGTTGTTTGTCATCGACCGTCTTATGTATTCTGCCCTCGCGGCACCGACCCCGGGTCGGTATCGGACCGCGACAGTCCGTCGTCGGTGCGGGACAGAGAGCGGGGACACCGGGACGATATGCGGTGCGCTTATTATCTATCCATCCCCTACAGGCGTGTAGTGAGTATCAACGTCCAGCGGGTGGAGGTTCCGCCGGGCAGCGACGACTACGTCACGCGGGCCTGGGAACTGAAAGAGCGGATTCGCCGCAACGAGGGTGTACTGCGCCAGCGGCGTGGTTTCTTCACCACAGCGTACGGCCGCGCGACGGTGTTTCTCTACATCGACCGGAGTTCAGACCGGCTCGTCGGGTTCGCGACGGTCCGCCGGGACGGATATATCCTGTTTCTGGCCGTCGACGAGGACTACCGCGGGCAGGGGTTCGGTCGCCGACTCGTCGCGAGCGTGGCCGAACAGTACACGACCGTTACCTGTCACGCCCGGACGACCAACTCGAAGGCACTCGCGTTCTACAGGTCGCTCGGGTTCGAGGTCGAACAGCGGGTCGACGGCTACTACGAGGACGGCGGCGACGCCTACTACCTGCGACTCGGCGAGTCGCCCTCGATTCGCGAGCGACTCGCCGACCGACTCAACCTCGGTGAGTAACCGGGGGTGTCCGGGTACGACGGTTCGAGACGACTGCCACAGGGTGTGTTCACCAACCGAATCGCCTCGGGTTCGACGGGTTCGAGAGGACCTGTACCGCCGTGTTGTCACAGACCGGCCGTGTCAGCCCGCGAAACACGTGCACTGTCGTGGTGGGCCTGAACACAGTCACGCACGACCGTATCAGCCTCCGAGCAGACTCCGGAGTGACCGCGTGCGGACGCCACACTCGCTGCTGAACTCGCAGGCCTCGCACTTCGCACGGTTGTCGGTCCGTGCCGGCGGGCCGTCGATAGCGTCGGCGATACGGATCGCCTCGCGGTACTCCGCGGTCCGGCGGGCGTCGACCGCCACCTCGCGAACGACCCCGTGAGCGGGGTACTCGGCGAACACCCGCTCGACCTGTGTTTCCGCCTCCCAGGAGAGCGCCTTCGCGGCGGCCACCAGTCGCACACTCTGTGGGTGCCAGACACCGTTCTCGGGCGGTTGTCCGGTGAACACGAGCGCGGCCGACGGTGGCGCGGTGTCCAGAATCTTGTGTGCGATGCCCCGACAGTCCCGCCCCGAGAGCAACACCTCCCGTTCGGTCGGGTCGACCAGTCGTTCCCAGTCCGCGCCGAGTCTGGCCCGCGCACACCCCAGGTTCGAGCGGTACTGTGTCGGTGTCACCTCGACCGGTGCCGACCGCAGCGCCGTGTCGTCCGCGAGCAACTGCTCGTACTGAAAGGCCAGGTCCCGTTTCGCCTCGACCTCGTCCGGTATCTCGGGGTCGTCTGTCGACCGGCGCCGGTAGTAGAGTTTGCGGGGACAGTACGCCGCCGTCTCGACATCGCGGAAACTGTGCATACGCCGGTGTGGTCGCGTCATCGCGTATAATCTCCCGGCCACCGGGACCAGACCGCGGGGGCTCCGGCAGGCCAGACAGATCCTGTCAGGGCTCCAGCGAAGTCAGAAGTCGGGCAGGTCGTCGGGGGCCTCGTACTCGGTCTCCCAGTCGATGTACTCGTCTTTCAGCACGTCACAGACCAGTTGGCCGAGTTCGGTCAGCGAGGCGTTGATACTGGAGACGGTGTGCCAGGAGTCGATCTCGGGGTGGTACTCGCGTTCCTTCCAGTCCTCGGGGATACCGGGGGCGTGGTACCCCACCCGGTCGGCGTGGGAGTCCCAGAAGAAGTCGAACCGCCCGAACATGCCGAGGTCGCACATTATCTCGAAGGTCTCCTCCTCGGGGTCGACCTCCTCGACCCACTGCTCGAAGGCACGCTCCCAGGCGCCGTCGGCCAGAAACGTCTCCAGTTCCTCGCGCCGGTAGTCGGTCTCACCGACCACCTCGGCGTCCTCGTACTCGTTCGGGTCGAACGCCTCGAGTTCGGGCGGGTCCGGTCGCGCTATATCTGCTACCATACCTGTTGTTCGGCCAGCGCCATTATAAGTCGTCCGGAGGGGGCCGATCCGGGCGGCAGACAACCACGAAACAGCGGTACCGCGACCAGACGGCGGGGTTCGAGGGACCCACAGCGTTATTGGCGCGTATCACCTACTCTGTTCGATGACAGCGCCATCGGAGACCGATACGCTCACGCCGACGGTGGTCCGGGAGTACGACAGGCAGGCCCCGACAGACACGCGGACTGCGACGTTCGGACTCGGCTGTTTCTGGGGCCCGGACGCGGCGTTCGGCGCACTCGACGGTGTCGTCCGGACCCGGGTGGGGTACGCCGGCGGGACGAAATCCGACCCCTCCTACGAGGTCCTCGGCGACCACACCGAGGTGGTGCAGGTCGACTACGACCCCGACCAGGTGGGCTTTGCCGACCTGCTGGAGGCGGCGTTCGACTCCCACACGCCACACCGCCAGTCCAGCAAGCGCCAGTACCAGTACATCGTCTTCACGGAGAGCGACGACCAGCGGGCGCAACTGCGGTCGTATCTCGACGCGAACGGGTACGACCCCGGAGGAATCGAGACGCGCCTCGAACGGCTCTCGGCGTTCCACGTCGCCGAGACGTACCACCAGAAGTTCAATCTCGGCGGGAGTCGCTGGGCGACCGACCCGTTCGAGACGGCCGGCTACAGCGAAACCGAGATACGGGAGTCACCCGCCGCCGCGAAGCTGAACGCACACCTCGGCGGCCACGACGTCTCCGCGCCGTTCCTGACTGACCGCGACGGGGCGCCGGAGTTCTCCGATTGAGAGGTGCCCGTCCCTCGACTGGAGGCGACGGACTTCTCAAGGTCTGACGAGCACCTTCACGGCGTCGCGCTCGTCCATCGCCCGGTAGCCCTCGGGGACACCGTCGAGGTCGACGGTCTTCGTGAACACCGGCGAGGGGTCGAGGGTCCCGCCGAGCACGTCGGCCATCAGCTCCTCGGCGTAGGCCCGGACCGGCGCGACACCACCCTGCAGGGTGATGTTGTCCGAGAACAGCGAGAACACGTCGAGACCGCTCTCGTCGACACCGTAGGGAACCCCGACGTAGCCGACGGTACCGCCGGGCCGACAGATGTCGATTGCCGTGTTCATAGCGCTCGCCGCGCCGACACACTCGAGGACGTGGTTCGCGCCGCCGTAGGTCAGTTCCCTGGCCCGCTCGACTGCCCGTTCGCCGCGCTCGGCGACGGTCTCTGTCGCGCCGAACGACTCGGCGATGTCGAGGCGGTCCTCGTGGTGACCCATCGCGATTATCCGCTCGGCACCCAGCCTGCGGGCCGCGAGCACCGCACAGAGTCCGACCGCACCGTCACCGACGACGACGGCTGTGTCACCCTCGCCGACACCCGCACTGAGCGCCGCGTGGTGACCGGTCCCCATCACGTCGGTCAGCGGGAGCAGCGCCTCGAGTGTCGCCTCGTCGTCCGCGTGACTGTCGGGCACCCGCACGAGCGTCCCGTCGGCGTTTGTCACGTGGACGTACTCGGCCTGGGCACCGTTCCAGGAGTCACCGTTCACACATGAGGTGTGCAGCCCCTTTCGACAGAACTCACACCGGCCACAGCTGATGACAAAGGGCGCGAGCACGCGGTCACCGGGTTCGACCGAGCGCACGTCCGCGCCGACCGACTCGACGACCCCCATCGGCTCGTGACCGACCCGGGAGCCGGGTTCGCGGTCGCTCTCTCCGCGGTAGAACCAGAGGTCCGAGCCACAAACCGCGGTGTGGGTGACCCTGACAACCGCCTCCTCTGGGGCCGCGACCTCGGGGGTCTGAACGTCCTCGATACCGATATCGCCGGGACCGTTGAACACTGCCGCGCGCATACCTCCTCTTTGCCCGCCCACGAAAACCGCTTTCGCCACAGCACGCCTGGTCCGGTTCCCACGCCCTGTCGGACCGTCCTGTTCGACCGCGTGGGCCACGCCGAGAACAGAGACGGTGCTCAGAACAGCACGGTGCCGTGGTGGCGGTCGCGGACGGTGCGGCGTTTGTTCCGCAGGGTCTCGA
>CAZFMN010000116.1:0-6188 GCA_964520075.1 uncultured Halobacteriales archaeon
ATAAAAATATTCACCACCGTCGATGTCTATTTCGCCGTTACGACGATTCTATCCCTTCTTTTCCTCACCTTCGGTCCCGTCACTCATGAGCCGCAATCGAAGTACTATCCGCGGATCCACTCCGACCCCCCGTCATCGATGTGTAACCACTCCGTGCTCGCACCCCCCGTCATCGATGTGTAACCACTCCGTGCTCGCACCCCCCGTCATCGATGTGTAAACCCGTACTTTGCTATGTCTCTCTAACATCGTCCGGACCGAACCCCTTCCCACGCCGGAAGACCCGGCCGTCACTCGGCCCCGGCCGTGAACTGGACAGTCACTGTTCGCCGTTTGATCACCTGACTGTCTTGATTGAGACGGAGTGACGGTTGTACAGGCGGTACAAGGCGACTGCCCCGGGGCTTGACCCCGGGGTGCGTTCACCCTCGCCGTACCGCGCTACCCACGTACGATGTTCGCTATATTGTTTCCTGGGGACGAGGCTCAGTCCGCAAGAGTTACGCCAGAACGAACGAGCGCCGGCGGTTCGCCGGACACCGGCCACCCTCGTGTTATCCGACACTACCCACAAATCGACGATTTTGTTGGTTGAGACGATGGCGACGCAGTCCGTCTCGTGGCGGCGCTCAACAGTCACCGACGGGGAGGGAAGGCGACCGTCTGGTCGGAGAACGTGGCCCCGTTTACTGTCTCGGAGGGACGGCCTCCGCACGACCACTGAGTTGCTCGTGGAACAGTGTCTCCACCGGATGGCCTCCCGGATACAGCTAAGCGAGAACTTGGACAATCGCGCGGTTGCAGCCCACAGGTCGCGAGCCCAAGCGCTTTTGTCGTGGCCAAAGCCAGCGGGCTCCGACCGGACCAACTCGGTCCGACCGTCGCTGTCGGCCGCGTCGAGTTCCAGCAGGTGGAGCGCGGCGCCGCGACTATGCCCCCGAGACACGACGGCCTCGTCAGAACAGTCCCAGTCGGTTACCTCCTCGTCGGCGGCCACGGAACTCGGGGCGATCTCGATGTAGCCGAGGAAAGTTCGGGGCGTACCGACCGCCGGGGGTCAGAGCGACAGCGACGGGAGTGACACCGATGGGAGTGACACGACATCCGCGGCGACAGCACCGCCGACAGCGAGACTCCCGAGCACGAGGATTGCGAGCACGATACCAGCGATCTGTGTTGCGTTGGACTGCATACCTCACTGTTTCCGCCGAAGGTGTATAAGCCGGCGAGCACTGTTTCGAGGACAGAGACATCAACTGTCGAGACACTGTGAGCAGAGAGTTGCCGCCTGGCACACGCTAACTGAGTTTCGTGAACAGCGCCTGCACATCGAAGATGCTCACCTCCTCCGGATCCTCCTCGGTGAAGTTGAACGCCGCCGGATTGCTCTGGACGGTCTCGTCCTCGAAATTAAGAAAGAACGCCTGCACATCGAAGATGGTGAACTCCCCATCACCGTCGACATCCTCGAACAGGCCGTCGCCGTCGAGGTCCCGCGGTGGGTTGTCGTAACCGGGCAACGGCGCGAGTGTTCCTGCATCGAACTCGCCCGGCAGAATCGTCTCGACGGTGTCGATATAGTTCAACCCCTCCTGCCGGAGGTTGCTCACGTCGGGGACGAGTTCGACCGTGACCGTGTCGCCCGTCGAAAGACCGGGGACGCGCAAGTCCACCTGCTCGTACACCGGTACCCGCTGGCCGTCGACCGTCTCGGCGGGCGGTACCGACTGGCGCTGACTCGCCACCACTGCCCCGGACCCGTCGACGAGTTTGAGCGTGCCATCACCGGCACCCGGTCCCTCGTTCGAGAGCAGGACCCGCGCGAACGGGCCCGTGTCGTCGGTCCGGTATCGCACGTCCTCGACGGCCAGTCCGGGTCGAACCAGGTACGTCCGTCGGGCGTCACCGGTTCGGACGCGTTCGGGCAGCGTCCCCTCGGGGTCGATGCGAACCGCGTGCGTATCGGAGGTGTCCAGCACTGTGGGGTCGACCGTCACCGTGGCCACCGCGGTCCCCTCGGGTTCGATCTCCGCAACTGTCTCCGTCGCGACCGGTCCCGCGGCGTCGGCCACCATCACCGGGACCGCCGTCGTGCGGGCACCGCCAGTGTCCGCGACGGTCACCGCCACCGTGGCCTCGTCAGATGCGGTGCGGGTGGCGGTCACGTCCGTCACCCGCAGGTCGGCACGGGCGGCCGTCACCGCGGTCGTCGTTGGCTCCGTTCCCAGCGACGGCTCCGAAACCTCGGTGATGACCTCGAACTGTCCAGTCTCTCCTACGACCGCAGATTCGGTGGCCGAGAGCGACTCCCCGCTCTCGAGTGGGTCGTAGGTCGTTGAGGATACCTCGGTGCCGTCACGCTCGATGCGGACGGTCACCGGGTCGTTGCCGCCGACGTCGCCCCGGTTCGTGAGCGTGTAGTTCAGTTCTGTCTCCGTGCCGGCAGGCGCAGGGTCGACTGTCCCCTCAATCGCGTAGGCCGGCCCGAACGTCTGGCGTGTCGTGAAGACGTCGCTCACCGGGTCCGTGCCCGGTTCCCGGACCGCGTGCGTCGACAACAGCGAGGCCGGCCCGGCGAGCGTCGCGTCGGTGTACCGCACCCGCACCGCCCCGTCGTCGTGTATCTCGTCGGTCGTGACGTCGCGGTCCCAGATCCACCCGTCGCCGCGGTCCAGCCGGTACACCTGTGTCCGGTTCGCCCGCTCCGCGAGACGGGCGACGTACGACAGTACCGCCTCGCCGTCACGTGTGGTCAGCGAGAGCTCCCGCACCTCGGCGACCGCCGGGCGGAGCGTCAGCGGAGTCGTCGTCCCATCGGTCCCCGCTACCAGTGTCGGGTCTCGGCCGAAATCGGCCACCCAGATTACCCGTCCGTTCGAGACCACCACCTCCAGTGGCTCTGACGTCTCGTACTGCTGGCTCTGGTCGACCGTCTCGCCGTCGAGGACCTCGTGGGTGACACCCGTCGGGTCGCCGTCCCAGTCGAGGTACGCGAGGTCGGTCCGCCCGTCCTGTCGGGTGCCCGTATCGGGCGCGCTGGCGTCACTCCGGTCGGTGATCGCCGTGGTGCTCCCGTCCGGTGACACCACCGTCGACCGGACCGTGCGGGCGTCGGTCGCACTGTCCTGTTGCTCCCAGGCGAGCAGCCACACCCCGTCTTCCGCAGTTACCGTCGGACGGCGCTCGACAGTCTGGGTGTCGGTCAGCGTCGTCGGCTCGCTCCACCCCGCTGCGGGGTCGTAGATGCTGTACGCGATCTCGGACTGGTCGCGGAGGTCGGCCACATCGGCGGGCGTCTCCAGTCTGGTCGCCGCGAGCTCAGTATCGAGTCGTTCCCACGCGGCGAGAACCCTCCCGTCACCGGTCGCGGCACAGACCGGGCGGGCGTTTGGCTGGTCGTCGTCGGTGAGCGCAACTGGGCCACCCCACGAGTCACCCTCGTACCGCCGGGCAGCGATGTCGTGGCCGGCCTCGGCGGGCTTGTCCGCGGCCTGCTGTGCCCAGACCACCAGCTGTGTCTCTGTGTCGATAGTTATTACCGTCGGGGCGAGATCCTCGTACGGCCGGTCAGTGAGCCGTACCGTCTCGCGCAGGGCGTCTGTCCCCACGTTCGAGTCGTCGGCATCGACGCTGGGAACGGCGGGAAGTGGCTGTGGCCCACCGCGGTCACGGTGCCGGAGGACCGTCTCGGTGGCGGGGAGTCTGTCCGGACCGGCGGCGTCGCCGCCGACGACAGGCAACTCCCAGATGGGGTCTTTCTCGAGGGTGACCGATGGTACGAGCGGCAGTTCGACTGTAACCTCGCCGGCGAGCACGAGCGTCGCCTGGACATTCCAGTCGTCGGTGCCGACATCGAACGAGCCTTCGATACCACCACTCGGGACGCCTTTCAGTTCCCCGTCGATTGGCACCCAGTCCGGGAGGGTGACGCCCAGTTCGACTTCGAGGTCGATACCCGGCTCGACGATGCCGTCGTCGAACCCGAGCTCGTCGCCAAAGTTGAACGTCCCGTCTGCGGTCACCACCACGACCGGCACCACCCCGATGGAGGCGCTTGTCAGGGGGATCGGGATGCTGAGTGGGACCGGCACCGCGGGCGGTTGGACATCGAACTCGAGGTCACTGTCGACGTCGGCGGTTGCGGCCACCAGTTCCAGTGTCTCCGTGTCGAGGTTGCCGGTCAGGTCGACACCGATATCGAACGCGAGTTGCATGAGATCGGCCGCGATATCACCCTCGACGGTCAGGTCGGCCTGGCTGGTGAGCGGGTTGTACATCCCGCCGAACCCGACACCGAGGTCGTAGGCCCCGTCGCCGCTGGCGTCGTTCTTGTCGCCACCGACGGCGACATCCGGGAGGCCGAGGTCTGCAGCCAGATCCGCCAGCGGGGCGTAGGAGATGCTGATCTCCTCGCCGTCGAACTCGACGGCGACGTCGCTCACCACCTCGAGCAGGAACTCGAGCCACCCGGGGAGCGATTGAACCGGAACCTCCCGGGTGATGTCGTGGGTCGCACCGTCGGTGGTCACGGCGGTCACCCCGACCGGTTCGGCAGGGGCGTCGAGTGCGTCGACGGGGAACGCCGCCTCGTAGGGCGGACTCTGTGCGGTCGCGGTCTGGCCGGTGAACGCGAACTCCACGTGACTCAACTCCCGGTCCGGGGGTGTGGTGACCGACGTCTCGAACCTCTCGTCGAGACCGAGACTCGGAAGCAGTGTGCCGTCGATCTTCCGGTCGACTGTCTCGATCTCCACGGGTGGCTTCTCGACAGAGAGAGTCCGCGTCGCTGTCTCGCCGTCGCCACTCAATGTTACGGTGTACTCGCCGGTGTCGTCGTACTGGTGGCTGGCGGCCGGGCCGGTTGCTGTCGTGCCGTCGCCGAACTCCCACTCCGGGTTGTCTGCCGCGTCGAGACCGGACTCGAACTGGACGGCCTCGTTTGTCACCGGTTCGAGTTCGCTGATTGTGAAGCCGATGTCATCGGACGCCTCGACGAGTACCGTCGCCGTGGCCGTGTCGACAACGACAGGGTCGTTATCGGTGGTCCCGGACTCGGCGGGTCCGTCGGGGGCGACGAGCTGTCCATCCTCGACCTCTCGGGTGGTTCCTTGTGGGACCGCAAGCACCTCGAGCGTGATGGCGTACTCGCCGGGGTTCTCGTAGGTGTGGGTCGTCTCGACACCGTCGGCGGTCGTGTCGTCACCGAAATCCCAGAGGTACTCGTCGATGCCCTCACCGGTGGAGGCCGTTGCGTCGAGCGTAACCTCCCCACCGGGTCCGAGTTGCTGTGGGCTGTAGTCGAACGCGGCGGTGATGCCGCTGTCACCGTTGTCGTCTTGCTCGCCGATGTCGACGGTTCGTGTCGTGGTCTCCGTGCCATCGGGACGGTCGACGGTGAGCGTGACCTCGTATGTCCCCGTCGAGCCGTATGTGTGTGTGACCGTCTGCCCGGACGCCGTTGTTCCATCACCGAACGTCCACGAGTAACTCTCCACCTCACCCTCTGTCGGTGAACCGTCGAAGGTCGTCGTCTCGCCGACTATCGGAACTGGTGGTGAGATCACGAACGACGGAGCGTTGCCGCCTCCCAGAATCACGGTCAGGTTTCCATCACTGTCCGGTCCATACAGCGCAGTCGAGGTGCCCGCTATCCCCTTGTACCCGCCGTCGTGTTCGTTGATTTCTTGCACGACACCTCCGTTCGGTCCGAGTTCGTACAGTGCGCTGTTTGTCCCGACCCACACAGAGCCGTTGTAATATGCGAGACCCTGGGGGCCTTTCGACCCCGCCGGCCCACCGATATCGAAACTACCTATCTGATTCCCGTCAGGAGAGAACTCGTACACGTTGTTCGGGACGCCCGTAACTTCGGCAACCCACAGTGAACCGTCACCGTACGCGAGTCCGTACGGGTCGTACCCGGTGTTGATCTCCGAGCGCACCGCTCCCGTGTCCGGGGCCAACTCCAGGATTTGCCCGTCGTATGCATCAGTTGCCGCATCAGAGTACCACAGCGAACCGGCCCCGTACGCCAGCCCCTGATCTGTGCCATCGGGAGCCTGGTAACTGTCCAGCCGGTCTCTGCTGGCCACATCGAACTTGACGACCATCGAGTCCTCGAGCACGTACCCGATTCCCGCTTGTTCATCGATTGCGACGCCGTTCTGTGCGGTGAGCGGTTCAGAGTC
>CAZFMN010000117.1:0-6011 GCA_964520075.1 uncultured Halobacteriales archaeon
TCCGGGCAGACCGGGAGCATCACCCGTCTGCTGGTCGGGTCGACGGTTCCGTTATTTACTTTGCCCGGAGACCCGAACGAGATTTCAATGGAGCGGCTAGACCACCACCGGGACCGGATCGAGGAGCATCTCGAGACGGTGCTGGACGAGACAGAGCCCGCGCGGTTGCGCGAGCAGATGCGCGAGGCGACCCTCTCGGGTGGGAAACGCGTTCGACCGACGCTGACCGTGCTCGTCTGTGACGCGCTGGACGGGGACATCGAGACGGCGATGGAGTTTGCGGTCGGTATCGAACTGGTCCACAACGCCTCGCTGGTCATCGACGACATAATCGACGAGTCCGAACTGCGCCGGGGTGGTCCCTCGGCGTGGGCAGCGCTCGGACACGGTCCGGCGGTTGTCACCTCCGACGGCCTGCTGGGTGAGGCGTTCGCGGCGTTCGGGGAGAGCAACCGGGCGATTGAGACCGTCTCCGGGGCGCTGGTCCACCTGGGTGAGGGTGAGGCGACGGAGCTGATGGCCCGACCGGTCTCCGAGGAGGAGTACATGCGCCTCGCACAGCGCAAGACGGGTGCGCTGTTCCGGGCGGCCGCGGAACTTGGCGCGATTGCGGCGGCGGCAGACGAGGCGGTCGTCGACGCGGTCGGACAGTACGCCGAGCGGGTCGGGGTGGCGTTCCAGATCCGCGACGACGTGCTCGACGCGACCGGCGACACCGAGCGACTGGGAAAGCCAACCGGTCACGACGCCGACACCGGTCGCCCCTCCATCGTCGAGGTGACGGGCCTCTCGCCGGCGGAGGCAAACGAGCGCGCCCGGGCCGAGTCCGAGGCCGCGCTGGCGGCGCTCGCCGAGGCCGGTGTCGCCGACAGCCGGTTCAGCGCCTACCTGTCAGAGCTCGCAACCTTCGTCGTCGAGCGGGAGCACTGAGATGAGCCGGACGGTGCGACCGGTGGTGCGCAACCGGGGCGAGATACTGCTCGTCCACGGCGAGGCGGGGTGGGACACGGTCTCCGGCCCCGCCGGGACCGACCCCGAACGGGCGGCGCGACGTCTGCTTGTCCGGACCGGGCTCCCGGCGGCCGCACTCAACCTCGTCAGGGCCGGTGACCCGCTCACCGGTGAGTCGTCGGGACGCGTCTACCCGTTCCTGTTCGACTGCGAGCGTCGCGACGTCACGGTCGGTGAGGGGGTCCGTGCCGAGTGGGTCCCGCCGACGGCGATGCTGGAGCGCGAGACTGCCGCCGGACTCCGCGAGAGCTACGACCGGGTGCGCCCCACCGTCGAGACGGTCGCCGACGACACCGAACACGGCTCGACACGCGTCTCGGTCCGGGCACTCGAGGTGCTCCGCGACGAGGCCGCTCTCGCCACCCACGAGACAGGGTCCGGGGGAACTGCCCCCGGCGACAGCGGGCCGGTCGCGGCCGTCGCGCGGGAACTGCTCGCCGCCCGCCCGGCGATGACAGCCGTCGCGAACCGGGTCCACCGGGTGATGAGTGTCGCCGACACCACGGCGGAAGTTCCGGGTGTCGCCCACGGGGCGGTCGGTCGGGCACGACGCGTGGACGGCGAGGCGGCGGCAACTGCCGCGGACCTGCTCGGGGAGCACGTGGCGACGCTCTCGCGGTCAGGCACCGTCCGGCAGACGCTCGCGGCGGCCGACCCAGAGCGGGTGCTGGTGGCGGTGTCGCGTCCGGGCGCCGAGGGCGTCGACGTCGCGGACACGCTCGCGACGAGCGACAGCGGGCCGGCGGTGACGCTGACGACCGACGCGGCGTTCGCGGCCGAACTCGCGGCCCGCGAGGTCGAGACACTCCTCGTCGGGGCCGACTCGGTGCTCGCCGACGGACGGGTGCTCAACAAGGCCGGCACGCGCGGTGCCGCGCTCGCCGCTGCCCACGAGGGTATCGATGTCGTGGTGGTGACGGCGGGCGACAAGATATCCCCCGGAACCGGCCACGACCGGGTGGAACGCGACCCGACCGAGGTGTACGACGGCCCGGCACCGGTGTCGGTCGCCAACCCGACGTTCGACCTGACACCGCCCGGGGTCGTCGACACGGTCGCCACGGAGCGAGGCCCGCTCGACCCCGGGGCGGTGGAGGCGGTTGCGGCCGAACACCGGGCACTGCGCGGATGGCAACGGGACGAACCGTAGCCGGCACGCTCCGAACGGGCCGAGAGGCCGTCCACGATGCGCCGGATGGCAACGGGACGAACCGTAGTCGGCACTGGGGCAGGCGTTCGGCGTCGGGATGACGCGGTCACCCGGCACGATGCGGTCCTCCCGCGGCGAGTGAGCGCCACGGCTGTCTCACCCGTGTCGCCGGACTCACCCCCGGATTTATGTCGGAGCGCCACCCGTCTACGGGCATGAGACGCACAGTCAGCACCGGAGACGCGCCGGCGGCAGTCGGGGCCTACAGTCAGGCCACCGCGACGGACGACCTCCTGTTCACCGCGGGACAGATCCCCCTCACGCCCGAGGGTGACCTGCTGGACGGTGCGGGGATGGATGTCCAGACCGAGCAGGCGCTGGAGAATCTGGTGGCGGTGCTCGAGGCCGGCGGCGCGAGCACCGACGACGTGCTCACGGTGACTGTCTACATGACCGACATCGGGGAGTTCGAGACGATGAACACCGTCTACCAGACGTTCTTCGAGGACGACCCGCCGGCCAGGAGCGCGGTCGGCGTGGCCGAACTTCCAAAGGGCGTCGACATCGAGGTGGAGGCGGTCGCGAGCACGGCCTGACGGGGCTGGTCGGTGCGCTGGTGCCGTGCCGTCGACGGCACCCGGTGCGATACAGTCCGATGTCCGGTGTCGTGGCCCTGACCGTTCTGACCCGGCGCTCTGCAGTGGAACGAAAGGACTTAATCCGGGTCTCCTGCTATATCCGTACAGGCCAGAATGGCCGAACGGTAAGGCGCACGCTTGGAGAGCGTGTTCCCTCACGGGATTCTGGGTTCAAATCCCAGTTCTGGCGCCTCGACACAGTTCTGCGAGACCACCGGACCGACAGCTCGGCTGACGGTGTGGTGTGACACCACTGCCCCGCCGAGTTGCATCGAACCCGGAGTCGGTGTGGTGACTGGTGGGGACAGTGCAGAGAACGCCAGAATCGGACTGTGTGTCGAGAACGGGAACGGTACTACCGGTCAGAGGCGTGGGTCAGTTAGCCACCGGAGTTGCCGGGGTCACCGGGGTCGGCCTCGGCGCCCTCGATTGCACCCTCTAAGCCGTCGGCGACGGCCTCGTCGACGTGGTTCTCGTCTCGCAGTTCGCGGTCGTCACCCTCGTCGTCCTGCTCCTCGGTCACCGCCTCGTCCCCGGTGACGGCGACGAAAATCTCACTCAGTTCCTCGGTACGCGATGTGGATTGGCTCTGGCTCATACCAACTACTACTCCGTGTGCTATCATCATAGAATCTGTACCTAACACGTTTGGACAGCGGAGCGCAGAGGGGGGAACAGTCAGAGTGCGTCGCGCTGGCAGGAGCCACAGAGGCTCTCGTTTTTCTGGTCGACCTCGCGGACGGTGGGGGAGAAGTTCATCACGCAGAACTTGTTGTCGCAGTGTTCGAGTCCGACAGTGTGGCCGACCTCGTGGACGACCTCCTTCCGGACGCGGTCCGAGAAGATGTCCTCGGCGGAGCGCTGTGAGAACCCGCCGTCGGAGGAGGTGTGCAGCCGGTACGTGGAGATGACACTTCCGGAGCCACCGAGATACGCGAGTCCGAAGACGTAGTTCCGGCGGTGGTAGAACAGGTCCTCCGGGGTGATAGCGATGTTTTTCCCCCCGGAGCCCACCCGCTTCGCGAGGTCGATGAACTCCTCGGCGCGGTACTGCTCGCGGGAGTCGTCGTAGGAGCCGTCCGGAACTGCTTGCTGGTCGTGGACGCTGACCTCGCAGTCGTAGATGGACCGGAGTGCCGTGGATGCCTCCCGCTTCACGCCCCTCGCGAGGTCACCCACAGGCACAATATCGACGTGCATACCAGTATTTTTGCGGCGCGGCCAACTAAAAACCTCCGTGCTCGAACCGACGCGAGACGCACTCGTCGGTCGTCTGTCTGCCTACGACCGGGTCGTCGAGGTGGGTGTCGGCCGGGAGCCGTCGGTTGCGGCCGGACTCGCGCGCGCCGGTGTCACGGTCACCGCGACAGATATCCGTCGGCAGGAGGTGCCACCGGACGTGGCGTTCGTCGTCGACGACGTCACCGCGCCCGAGCGCCCGCTGTACGCCGACGCGGAGGCCATCTACGGGCTGAACCTCCCACCGGAACTGCACCGGCCGGCGCTCGAACTGGCGGGGTCGGTCGGCGCGGACCTGCTGTTCACCACCCTCGGTGGTGACCCACCGACCGTGCCGGTTAGCCGCGAGCGGGTGCCCGCGGAGACGCTGTTCGTGGCCGACCCGCGAGGGTGAGTCAGTCCGTCTCGACGTTCTGCTGTGCGACGCGTCTGCTCGCCTGTTCGACGAAGTCGTCGGGCAGTTTACCGATTTCGCCGGCCTGGACACGCCAGAGGTTCGCGTACAGTCCGTCGGTCGCGAGTAGTTCGTCGTGGGTGCCGCGCTCGACAATCTGGCCGTCCTCCAGCACGAGTATCGTGTCCGCGTCCCGGACCGTCGACAGCCGGTGGGCGATGACGAACGTGGTGCGGTCGGCGGCGATATCGTCGATGGAGCGCTGGATGAGCATCTCCGTCTCAGTGTCCACCGCGGAGGTGGCCTCGTCGAAGATCATGATTGCGGGGTGCTGGAGCAGTGTTCGCGCGATGGCGACCCGCTGGCGCTGGCCGCCGGAGAGTTTCACGCCGCGCTCGCCGACCTCTGTGTCGTACCCCTCCGGCAGGTTGGTGATGAACTCGTGGGCCTGTGCCCGCCGTGCGGCCTCGAGGACGTCCTCGTGGTCGGCGTCGAACGAGCCGTATCTGATGTTCTCCTCGACGCTCCCGTCGAACAGGAAGTTCTCCTGACCGACGTAGCCCATCGAGTCCCGGAGACTCGACAGCGTGATATCCCGGACGTCCTCGCCGTCGACGCGGACGGCCCCGCGGTCGACATCGTAGAGGCGCAGGAGCAGTTTGATGACCGTCGTCTTTCCGGCCCCGGTCGGTCCGACCAGCCCGACGGTCTGGCCGGGTTCGACCTCGAAGTCGATATCCTCGAGCACGTCCTGCTCGTCGTAGGCGAAGGTCACCCCGTCGAACGAGACCGCGCCCTCGGCACCGGCCAGGTCGGTCGCGTCCTCGCTGTCCTGGATGTCGACCGGGAGATTCATGATGCCGAGGATGCGCTTCGTCGAGGCGCGGGCGTCCTCGTAGCGGTCGATTATGTTGCTCATCTGGGCGAGTGGGTCGACCAGCCGCTGAGTCAGAAGCAGGAAGATGACGAGTGTCCCGACTGTCAGGTCACCCGTCAGCGGACCCGGTGGACCGTCCAGGAGCCAGACACCACCCACGATGAACGTCGCGATGAACGAGAGCGACGTGAGCGCCTGCAGCCCCGGCCGGTAGATGAAGTTCAGACGGAGTGCCAGCCAGTCCAGTCGGAAGTACCTGTAGGAGTGGTCCCGAACACGCTCGTCCTCGTAGTCCTCGGTGTTGGAGGCCTTTATTACCTGGATACCGTTGAGGTTGTTCTCGAGGCGACTGTTGAGGTCACCAACCGACTGGCGGATGTCGGCGTACCGTTCCTCGGCCAGTCGCATGAACCAGTAGGTGAACACCGCCGCCACCGGGACGACCACGAGTGTCACCAGTGCGAGCTGCGGGTTGAACCAGAACAGCACGAGCGAGATGCCGGCGATGAGCACACCCAGCTGGATCGACTCGCCGAACATGTTGTCGAGGAACAGTTCGAGCCGGTTCGTGTCGTTCGAGAGGATAGACATCAGCTCGCCGGTCTGGACCTCGTTGAAAAACTCCATGTCGAGACGTTGCATCCGCTGGTAGGTCGCGGTCCGGACCTCGTGTTTCACGCGGTGTGAGAACAGGTTCAGCGA
>CAZFMN010000118.1:0-5863 GCA_964520075.1 uncultured Halobacteriales archaeon
CACCGCTCCTCGGCGATGCGCTGGATGCTCTTGCGGCGGGAGAGCCGGTTGACCCCCTGACGCTTCGAGCGCCGGCCGGCGGTGAACCGGCTCTTTCGCGAGCCACCCTTCCGGACACTCACGCGCGCGACGACGACGCCCTGTTTGGCCTTGTAGCCCTGTGAGCGGGCGGCGTCGAGCCGTGTCGGCCGCTCGATGCGCTCGATTGCGCCTTGGTCACGCCAGCGCTGCTGGCGCTGCCACTGTAGCTCTGCAACCTTGCTGTCGTCCGGGTTCTGCCACGCCTCCCGGATATGCGAGTATACACTCTGTGTCATCAGTCTCACCACGGGCGTTTGCTGGTTCAGCCCACGCGGGCCACATCCCGACCTGTACAGACAGGTGCCCGCTGGTGCCCGTCCCAGCGAGTTACAAACAGTTCCCCGCCCGCGGTCAAAAGCACTTCGAAGCGGTCCGAACACCGCCGGTGTGTCGCCCCTGCACGGTCGCACAGTGTTCATATCCCCACGTGCCGAAGACAGGGTATGAGCGATATCGAGGACGAGGAGAGAGAGCAGATACGGGAACAGAAGCGCGAGCAACTGCGCGAGCAGCAGACCACCGGCGAACCGGGTGGGGAGACCGGCACCGGAACACCGGACGAACCGGTGTCGATCTCCGGAACGGCCGACCTGGAGACGTTCGTCTCCGAACACCGGGTCGTGCTGGTGGACTGTTACGCCGACTGGTGTGGCCCGTGCAAGATGATGGAGCCGGTCGTCGAGGGGCTCGCGGAGTCGACCGACGCCGCCGTCGCGAAGGTCGACGTGGACCGGAACCAGGATGTGGCCGGCCAGCTCGGTGCACGGAGCATCCCGACGTTCGTGCTGTTCGTCGACGGTGAACCGACCGAGCGACTCGTCGGCGCACAGGACGAGTCGACGTTCGAACAGCTGATCGCGCGAGCCTGAGAGCCGGATGCCACGGGCGAGCGGCGACCCTGTACAGGCGGTCGTGCCCGCCGCCGGCGAGGGCACCCGGATGCGACCGCTGACCGCCGACAGGCCGAAGGGTCTTGTCGAGGTTGCGGGAGACCCGTTGCTCGCACACGTCCTCGACACGCTCCGACCGGTCGTCGAGGAGTGTGTGGTCGTCGTCGGCTACCGGGGTGACCAGATAGTCGAGCGGTTCGGCCACTCCTACGAGGGGCTCGAACTCACCTACGCCCGCCAGTCGGAGCGGCGTGGACTGGCAGATGCCCTGTTGCAGGCCGAGTCACGTATCGACGGGACGTTCGTCTCGCTGAACGGTGACAACATCCTCCAGGCGAACCTCGAGGCACTGCTCGCTCGCCACCGCGAGACCGGGGCCGACGCAACCGCCTTCGTCGAGCGGGTGTCCCGGGAGCGAGCAAGGGAGGGGGCGGTCCTCGAACTCGCGGCGGAAATCGACGCGGGCGATGTCGAGAGCGGAGCGAACCCGACTCCGGAACAGGTGGCGGTCACTGGACTCGTCGAGAAACCCGAGGAGCCGCCCTCGCGGCTCGTCCCGCGGGGCTGTTACGTGTTCTCGCCGGCCATCTTCGACGCCTGCCGCCTCGTGGCCCCGGGGTCGACCGGTGAGCGCGAACTGACCAACGCTGTCGACCTGCTGCTGGCCGCGGGCCGCCGGTTCGAGACCGTTCCGCTGGACGGCTGGTGTCACAACGTCAACACCCCGGGCGACCGCGACCGGGTCACCCGTCGACTGGAGAGCTGACGAGAGACCGGGTGCCGGCTGGTGCCGTCCCCGCGGTCAGACGTACCGGTGAGCCCTCACCCTGCTGGTCGGGAGCGAACTCACAGGAGAACAGGGTGTTTGGCGCGACTCAGGCGGGGTTCTCGCCGGCGCGTTCGGTGATGAGGTCACGGAGGTCGTCCCGTTTCTCGAGGTCGGACATCTCGTCGTGTTCGATGAGCGCGGTCTCCCCGACAGACTCGCGGGGGGCAGTGTCGACGATGTAGACGGGGCGCGTGCGGGTGACCCGACCGACAGACGACATGATGCGGGCGCGCTTCTCGGCGGTCTTCGTGAACTCGGAGTGCCCGGTCAGCACCTGCTCGGCCTCGCCGTCGTCGCTGACGGTCTCGAACGGGGCCCGGTCCGTCGGGTGGACGTCGTAGCCGACGCGGGTGAGCACCGCCACCACGTGCTCGTCCTCGGGGCTGGGGTCGGGGGCGTCCGGCGGTGACTCGCTCTCGCGGACCGACTCCTCCTCGAACAGTTCGACCGGCGAGGTCATCGGCGCGTCGAACAGGTCCTCGAGCTGTGCGGCTACCTCGACGCTCGCGTCCATGCCGTCCTCGTACTTCGAGACGGTGCGCCGGGAGACGCCGAGCTCCTGTGCGAGTCGACCCAGTGACCAGCCCCGCTGCTCGCGTGCGTCGGCCAGCACGTCACCGTCGATGTTGACGTACAGCCCGCCGGGTGCGGCGTAGATCAGCGGCGGCACACCCTCCACGAACAGGTCCAGCGCGGTGTCCGGCGAGAACACCGGAACCCCGTGGCGGAAGTACGCGACACCCGGGTCGAGCTCCTGGTCTCGCGTCCGGAGCCCGATGACCAGCGGTGTCGACCCGAGATACTCCCCGAGCCGTCGCATCTCCGCGCCCGTCCGGGCGTCGAAGGCGTCGATGTTGCTGAGTATCTTCAACAGCAGTATCTCCTCACCCCGTCGTGCCGCCACGTCGAAGCTCTTCGGTCGAACCGCACAGCGGTCGCTCACGACGAACCCCGCGTCCTCGAGCATCGCCGTGACGTTTCCGACCAATGCGGATCGTGTCATTACCTGTGTGTAGGTGCGCTCTACGGTTAAAACCATTGTGGTGTTCTGGCACAGTGGCCCCCGGCGGAGCCGGGCACACGGGAGACCGAACCGCGCTTCGGTGAAGATTCCGATGCTCCGAAGCGTTAAGTTCGAAACACCACAACATCGGACAACTGTATGAGTCGAACCCGAGGGGGGCTCGAGATACTGATAGCGGCCGGAGACAGGTCGTTCGGCGGTGCGGTCGTCGACGCGGTGGAGACGAACACGGAGGCCGCGAGTGCCGAGTGTGTCGAGTCGGTTGCTGACGCGCTCAGACGGGCAGAGACTGCCGACGGTGTCGTCGTCGACGACCGGTTCACGGAGCCGATAACGGTCATCGACCGGCTCACGAGCGAGCGGGAGCTTCCGGTCGTTCTCCTGACGGAGCCCTCGGAGAACGGCGAGACGGTCGCTCGCGCGACAGAGGCGGGTGCGAGCGATGTGTTCCCCCGGGTGACAGCCGGCGCACAGTACGAGCTGGTCGTCGACCACATCGCCCGCGCGTCGGGTGAGTCGCCGCCGGCAGACGGGTATCACGAACACGGGGGCAGGTACGAGGAGATGTTCGAGATGGCCGGCGACGGTATCGTCGTTCACCACCCCGAGACCGGCGAGGTGGTCGACGCGAACCAGCGGGTCGCGGAGCTCCTCGGGTACGACCGCGAGGCGTTTCTGGAGCAACCACTGTCCGAGTTCCAGGCGAGCGGTGCGGGCGTCGACGGACAGCAGGCCAGACAGATGGTCCGGGAGTCGGCACGCGAGGGGCGACGGGAGTTCGAGTGGCCGCTCTCGGCGGCCGACGGCAGCACCGTCTGGGTGCGTGCCCGCCACGAGGTCGGCGAGGTCGGCGGCGAGCGGCGCGTCGTCGCGTCGCTGCACGACATAACGGAGCGAAAGCGCCGGGAGCGCGAGTACGAGCAGATATTCGACGGTGTCAACGACGCCATTACCGTGTTCGACCCCGAGACCGGTGAGATGCTGGAGGTGAACAACAGCTATCACGGGATGTTCGGCTACGACGAGTTCGAGCGAATCCGGGAGCTGGGTATCGACGGGTTGAGCGCGACCGAGGAGGGGTACACCGGTGAGCGGGGGAGGAGACTCATCCGGGAGGTGGCCGAGACCGGCGAGGACAGGACCGTCGAGTGGAAGGGGGAGACACGCGAGGGCGAGCGCATCTGGCTGGAGGCGACGCTCGCACCCGCGGAGATCGGCGGCGAACAGCGCGTCCTCTCGATACAGCGCGATATCACGGAGCGCCGTGAACTCGAGCGCACGTACCGGGATATCTTCGAGGGTGTCTCGGACGGACTCGTCATCCACGACCCTGAGACCGGCGAGATACTCGAGGTAAACGACCGGTACTGTGAGCTGACCGGCCACGACCGGGCGGAGCTGCTCGGGGAGAGCATCGAGATTATCATCCCGTCGGACCCGGAGCACGCGTTCGGGGATGCGCTCACCCGCATCAGGAGGGCCCGCGAGGAGGGCACGCAGCTGTTCGAGTTCAGCGGCGAGAGAAAGAGCGGCGAGACGTTCGTCGGCGAGATACACCTTACGACGGTCGAGCTCCGCGGCACAGAGCGGGTGCTGGCGAGCGTGCGGGACATAACGGAGCGAAAGCGCCGGGAGCGCGAGTACGAGCAGATATTCGACGGTGTCAACGACGCCATCGCCGTGTTCGACCCCGAGACGGGCGAGATTGTCGAGGTGAACGAGCCGTACTGTGAGATGGTCGGCTACGACAGTCTCGAACGGATCCGGGAGCTGGGTATCGAGGGGCTGAGCGCGGACGGCGAGCGCTACACCGGGGAGCGTGGCAGAGCGCTCGTCAGGCAGGTGAGCGAGACGGGCGAGCCGGAGACCGTCGAGTGGCGGGCCGAAACCGCCGGTGGCGACCGCATCTGGCTGGAGGTGACACTGTCACCGGCCGTGATACGCGGCGAGGAACGGGTGCTCTCGATACAGCGGGACATAACAGAGCGCAAGCGGCGCGAGCGGGCGATCCGCGCCCTGCAGGACGCGACCGAGCGCCTCCAGAGCGCACAGACACCGGAGGACGTGGCGACAATCGCGGTCGAGGCCGCGAGCGACGCGCTCGACCTGCCGATGGCGGTCTGCTGGATGCACGAGTCCGACCCCGACCGGCTCTGTCCGGTCGCCGCAACCGACGCCGCCCGCGAGGCGGGGCTGGTCTCGGGGCTCTCCCCGGAGCGGTACGAGCACGCGGTGTTTCGCTCGGGCGAGGTGACCGAGTACAGCCCCAGCGAACACGGGACAGACAACCCCCTCGAGACGGGCGTGTTGCTCCCGCTGGGGGCACACGGGCTCGTCGCCGCCGGCAGGCGGGAGCAGACAGAGCCAGACAGCGCCGTCCTCGACGTCGCGAGGGCACTCGCCGACCACGTGCAGACCGCGCTCGACAGGGTCGAGCGGGCACAGGCGGTGCGGGAGAGCGAGCGGCGGTTCCGCATGATCGCCGAGCGAATCGACGAGGTGATCTACCTCGCGGAACCGGACTTCTCGGAGGTGCTGTACGTCAACCCGGCGTACGAGGACATCTGGGGACAGCCGGTCGAGGCGCTGTACAGCGACGCGACGGCGTTTCTCGAGGCGGCCGACGAGCGCGACCGCGAGCGGTTCCGCTCCGAGTTCGGGGCGATGCTGGCGGAGCTCGACGACGGCGACCCACGGGAGAGCTACGAGTTCGAGTACCGGGTCCGACAGCCCGGCGGTGAGGTGCGGTGGGTCCACGCGACCGGGTACGTCGTCGAACTGTCGGGCGGGACACGACGGTTCGTCGGTATCGTGGAGGACATCACCGAGCGGAAGCGCCGCGAACAGCGTCTGGAGGTGTTCAACCGGGTGTTGCGACACAACCTGCGCAACCAGATTGACGTGATACGGAGTCACGCGGAGGTGCTCGCGGACCGGCAGGCCGACGACCACGCCGACCGCATCATCGCGGCGGTCGACGAACTCGCCGAGATAGGGACCCGCGCCCGGCGGACCGACCAGATAATGTCGATGAACGAG
>CAZFMN010000119.1:0-5797 GCA_964520075.1 uncultured Halobacteriales archaeon
GAACGCCGGAGTAGTCCCGCCTAGATTCGAACTAGGGTCGCGAGCCGTTTCCCGGAACGAGGCTACCTCGGTTCCGCCCAGAAGCTCGCAGGATTGGCCACTACCCCACGGGACTGTACCTGCACTTATCGGTGGCTCACACTTAGTTGTGTCGTAATCCCGCTGCCCGATGTCGGTCACTCGCCGGGTTCCCGCGTGGCTCACCCGCTCAGACTGTCCCAGACAGGGTGGCAGATACGACCAAACGGGTCCGTGCGGTGAGAGTCGGTCCGACTGTGGGTTTATACTGCCGGGCGTCGAATCGGTGGGTATGGAGATACGAGAGGCAGACGTGCGGGACCGCCCGGCAATCAGGGACGTCGCCCGCCGGTCGCTGGAGGCGTCGTACTCGCTGGAACCGCAGGCCATCACCGGCGCAATCGAGGAGTGGTACGACGAGAACCGCCTGCGTGATATCGTCTCCGACGACGGCAAACTGCTGCTGGTCGCCGACGACGGCGGACAGGTCGTCGGCTTCTCCGAGAGCGTCGCCATCGGGGACCAGACCGCGCAGTTGCTGTGGCTGCACATCGACCCCGACTACCGGGGCGAGAGACACGGCCAGCGGCTGTTCGACGCGACACGCGAGCGCCTCGGCGAGTCCGGCATCGACACACTCCAGGGGCGTGTGCTCGCGGACAACCAGGCCGGCACCGCGTTCTACGAGGCACAGGGGCTCACACACGTCGGCGAGGAGGAGGTCGAGATACACGGGACGCCCTACACCGAGTACGTCTACGCCGATGTCGACGAGGAGGGTATCGAGGCAATCGAGACCGACGGCAGGACCGTCTACGTCAACCACGACAGCACCGAGACCGGCTCGATTGCCCCCTTCCACGTGGTCTACAATCAACCGGGTCACGAGGAGATCTACGGCTACTGGTGTTCGCGGTGTAGCGACCTCGCGAACGCGATGGACGCGATGGGTCGCATCCAGTGTGACGGCTGTGGAAACGCCCGCAAGCCGACCCGCTGGGACGCCGCATATCTCTAGTCGTCGGGTGCGGTCGCCGGGTCACCGGCCTGAGACTCACCCTCGCTCCCGGTGCCGGGGAAGTACCCGGAGGGGCCGAGATACCGCGTCCACAGCACGAGCATCGAGGGGAGCACGAGCACACTCGCCAGAAACGCGTAGACGATGGTGAGCGCGGTGATGGTACCGAACTGCTGGAGCGCCGGCAGGATGGCGACGACGAGTGTCCCGAACCCGCCGACGGTGGTTGCTGCACTCCCCAGCAGCGCACCCCCGGTGCCGGTGACGGTCGTCTCGAGTGCCGTCCAGACGTTCTCCTGTCTGCGGAGTTCCAACTCGTAGCGGGCGCTGATGTGGATGCTGTAGGCGATACCCAGCCCGATTGTCAGCGCCGCGATGGTGCCCGTCAGCGCGTTGAACGACATCCCGATCAGCCACATCGTCCCGAGTATCCAGGTGACCGAGAACAGCACCGGCAGCAGTGTCACGACGCCGAGCGAGGCCGGGTTGCCCGTCAGCCGGTAGGCGACCGCGAGGAACGCGAACACCGCCACCAGCGTGATGAGCAGGCTCTCGATGACCGTCGCGACGATTGAGTTCTCGACCTCGGTGTTCGTCACCGGGTCACCGGTGGCGACCACCTCGAGTCCGCCGTTGCTCACCGCCTCCAGGTGGGCCGCCATCTCCTCGAGGTCGGCGGCGGCCGCCTGCTGTGATGCCTCGCCGCTGATACCGACCTGCACCCGGAGCGCCCGGTACTCGCCGTCCGCCTCGTAGATGACCTCCGAGGCGTCGGGGTTGATTGCCATCATCCCGGCGTACAGCCCGGAGATGTTCTCGTCTGGGACACCGTCGTAGGCCGAGAACGTCTCGTTGAACCCGGAGTCGGGTGCGAGCCGTGCGGTGTCGCGCAGCTCCGAGAGCGGCGAGCGCACGTCTGGCCGGTCGTTCGGCAGGACGAACACGGTGTCCTGTTCGCTGGCGTTCTGTGCGACGGTATCGAGCCACAGCAGGACATCGTCGTCGGCGACACCGCTGGAGCCGGGGCGTATCAGCAACTCACCCTGCCGGCCGACCTGCTGGAAGTTCTCCTGGATGAATCCGAGGTCCTCTGTGACGGTGTACTCACCCGGGGCGACAGGTCCGGGGAGCTCCTGTGACCAGCCCGGCGGGCTCTCCGCGATGAAATCCTCCTGGTTGAAACTGGTGTCGACCTGTGTCGCCCCGTAGACACCGACCCCGGAGACGACGAGTGCGAGCAACAGGACCGCAAGCGGTGCCCGCCGTGCGGCGCTCGCACCCAGTTCGAGCAGTCCGGAGAGCCGGGAGTCACCCGTGCCGAACGCGCGCTTGCGGCGGTCGAACCCGCGTGCCTCCAGGCGCGCGTCGAGTTCGACCTTCAGCGCCGGCACGAGGGCGCCGAACACGAGCAACGCGGCGACGATACCGAACGCGCTCGCCACGCCGAAATCCTGCAGTGGGCCGATCGGGCTGACGAGGTTCGACAGGAACCCGATTGCGGCCGTGGCGGTCACCCAGACGAGCGCCACCCCGACCCCTGCCAGTGCGGTCTGCATCCCGGCACGCACGTCGGTCCCGTCGTCGTAGTGCTCCCGGTAGCGCATGAACACGTGGATGGCGTAGTCGATGGCGAGTCCGATGAGCAACACCGGGACCGCGACCATCAGCTGGTTGAACGCGATACCGGTCCAGCCCATGAACCCGAACGTCCACAGCAACACCGCGACGATACCGGCCACACCCAGCAGGATGTCGAGCAGGTCGCGGTACGCGACTGTCAGCACGAACAGGACGAACAGCAGGGCAATTGGCGCGACCAATGCGAGACTGTCGGCCATCGACCGGTCGATCTCGTCACCGAGGATACCGAGCCCGAACACGAGATACCCCCGGTCCCGGTCGGCGGCGAGACTCCGCATCTCGAGCTGTGTCTCGACGGTGGTGTCGCTGAACGAGCCCGGGCTGTCAACGTCACCGTCGGTCTGCTGTGTGACGAAGATACTGTGAGACTGTGCGGTCGTCGACCCGGGCTCGTAGGACTGCGGGAGGAGCGCGAGCGCGTCGTTCTGCCCCTCCGGACCGAACAGCGCACGGACGGCGGTCTCGAACTCCGACTGGTTCGTCTCCGATAGCAGCCACTGCTGGCAGTCGAGCGGCGGCTGTCGCTGCTCGGCGGTCTCGGTCAGGCCCGCGAGCTCCTCGATGGAGCTGAAACACGCCTCCGACGGGAACTGTTCGACCCCGAGCAGGTCTGTCACGAGTGCCCGCTGCTGGTCGGTCGGCGACGCGAACGCCGCCGGGTCGACCGGCGGCCGCGCACCCGCGAGCCGGTCGAACAGCACGAGCACCGTCTCCCGGTCGCCCTCGTCTAGGAGTGGTGTCTCCACGAGTTCGGTGGCCTGTGCCTCGCGCTCGGTCCGGTTCATATCCGCAATCGCCGCCGGGCCGGGCCCGCTGTCGCCCGCGACCTGGAACGCCTGGAACACCTGCCGGATGGTCTCGGCCTCCTCGCCCTCGAACCCGAGCAGACCCGCGAGTGCGAGCTGTTCCGTCTCGTTGAGCGCCGCCAGCCGCTCCGCGTCGAACTGCTCGGGCGAGGCGAGTTCACCGAACGTCTGACCGAACTGGAACAGCGCAACGACGTTCGCCACCCCGGTCATCGGCTCCTCCGCCGCGAGTGTCGGCCCGATATCGGGGTGGGTGACGAGCTCCTGCTGGAACTCGAGCGAGGCGAGCAGTTCCTCCCGGGTCAGCACGTCCGCACCCTCGCCGCCACGCCGTATCACCTGGACTGTCGTCTGGTTCCCTGCATCCTCGGCGACGAGGTTCTCGTCGATGAACGCCGAGGCGTTTGCTGCCTCCGTGTCGCTCTCGAACTGGTCGAGGGTGGAGTCCTCCTCGACCATCGGCGCGCCGGCCCCGACGACGACTGTCGCGAGCACGAGCACCGCGACGACGACCCGCCGACGCTCCGTCAGCACTGCCGCCCACCGCTCCGGAGCACTCGTCATCGCCCCGGCTCACCACCCGTCCCTGAGTCGTGCACAGTAACCGGTATCGCAGAGCCCCGGAATATAGTTGTTGGTGTGTCTCTACTCACAGAACTGCCCGTGCCGTACACGCGGCGTGGAGACAGCACGGCCCACCGTTCCGCGCTCACCTGCCGAACTCGCGGAGACGGTGTGCGACCCGCCGGTGGACGCCCCCAGCGAACTGCCGGGCGCTGATACGCCAGGGTGTCCGGTGGCCCTCGACGACGGTGCGGCCCTGCCGTATCTCCTCCAGGATGGCCGCCGCCGTTGTCTCGGCCGGGTCGACCTTCGTCACCGCCTGCCCCACCATCTCTGCGATGTGGGCGTCGCTCCCGGCGGTCATCGGGAGGCCGCGCTTGCGGGCGAACCGCCGGGCCTGCCGGTTCGACCACCCCGTCAGCAGTCGTGAGTTGTACACCTCGATTGCGTCCGCGGTGGCGAGTTCCGCCCGGTCGATCCGGGCTAACACCCCGTGGCGCAGTTCCTGGAACGGATGCGGCACCACCGCCAGTCCGCCCGCCTCGTGGATGCGAGCGAGTGTGTCTCCGAACGTCAGCGCCGGCGGAATCCGCTCCTCGATACCCAGCGCGAGCACGTGCCCCGCCGCCGTCGATATCTCGACGCCCGGAATCCCCACCAGGTCGTACAGTGGCGCGCGCTCGACTGCCGCCAGACTCGCCTCGATGTCGTCGTGGTCGGTGACCGCAATCGCGTCCATCCCGACCGCCGCGGCCTGCTCCAGCAGGAGCGCGACCGAATCCCGCCCGTCGTACGACCGCTCGGAGTGACAGTGTAACTCGACGGAGAGCACTCCCCTATCTTCTCTCCTCGCGCACAAAAGCCTATCCTGATTCGACGAGGCTCTCCCCGGTGATGGAGGCTCCGAGGCGTTGCCGGGGCGACCCTCGCGCAACTGCGTCGAGAGCCGTCGACTCTCGACATCACGAGAGTGGGCCGCTCTCGGCGGTCACGGGGTCCGAGGACAGGCGTCGACACCGCTCCTCTCGGACCCCGTGTCGCCGGTGCCGGACCAGAACCCACAGGTCAAAGTACCCGCAGGACAGAATATACGGGTGAATGCAGTCTCACCGGGACACCTGTCGTGAGTGGACGCCCGTCGGTGCCATCGCCGGTAGGGGGTGGAGATGAGTCCGCGCTCCGACACGGCCCCGTCACTCGACAGGCGGCCGGTCGCTGTCTGTCTGCTCTGTCTCGTCGCCGTGCTGGCCGGGTGTACGGCGACTCTCGGGGACGACGAGGCGCTTCCCGACAGCGAGGACATCGCGGAGACCTACACCTCACTCGACGCCTACAGCGCCACCTTCGTGTTCAACTCCTCGGGTGAGACGCCGGAGAGTATCGACCGAGTCAGTCCGACCCGGATCGAGGGTGAACTGATTGTTCGCCCCGGAACCGGAGAGATGTATCGGGAGGTCGAGCCCTGGGTCGGTTCGAACCGTCAGGTCATCGTGTCGAACGGAACTGTCGCCTGGGTCTACGAGGAGAGCGCGAACCGGGTACGGAGGGTCGAGGTTGCACGGACCGACAGCCAGCGCCGACAGCTCCGTCAGATTGTCACCCGTATCAACCGCAACAGGAGCGACGGCGAGGGCGAATTCGCCCTTCCGATTGTTCCGATCGGGGTGGGTGGTGGGTTCGGGGACAGCACCGGCCCGGGGTCGACCGGCGGTCTCGACGTCTCGACTGTCGCAACGTACGAGGGCACCGA
>CAZFMN010000120.1:0-5408 GCA_964520075.1 uncultured Halobacteriales archaeon
CGACGCCCTGGAGCGGGACCTCGACGGGAGAGAGGAACGCATCGACGCCCTGGAGGCGCGACTGGCCGCGCTGGAACGCGAGCAGGACGGAGGTGCGTAACTCCACATGTCGTTCAGTGTCACAATCGACGGCACGAACGCGCCCATCACGGAGGGAGAGAGGCTCTGTCTCGACTGCACGGTCGAGAACACCGGAAGCGGGGCAGCAGAGAGAACAGTCGAGGCCGGCGTCGGCACTCTCGCGGAGGGAAAAAAGAAGACGAAACTGGCGCTCGATGCCGGGGAATCCGACGACACAGGGTTCGAACTCGGGGAGACCTACCGCATCGGGGAGGCTGTCCAGTACGACAGAACTGTCTGGGTTCGCCCCGTCGACACCCCGGAGACCGGCGACGAGGTGACGGTATCGGTCAGCAAACCCCCTCACCTCGCCGTCGACGTACAGAGCACGAACGCGCCGGTCGAGGCCGGCGAGAAGATCAAGCTGACCGCGACAGTCGAGAACACCGGCGGCGAGACCGGCTACGAGACGGTCGCGCTCACAGCAGACGTGAAAGAACTGGCCGACCAGCTCGTGAATGCCAGCCGTACTGGTACGAACGACAAGGACCAGGTCGCCCGCGAACTCGCCCTCGATTCGACCGGGATGACACTCGAACCCGGTCAGAGCGAGGAGGTGACCCTCGAATGGGACACCGGTCCCTCGACAGCGGCTGTCGAACCCGGCGACTACGCGCTCGGCGTCGCCGCCATCCCGCCCTGGGAGCGCGACGAGTGGGACGGGCCGGTGTTCGGACGCGCGTGCACAGACGGCAGCAGAAACGACGCGACGGTCGTCACCGTCCAGCACGGTCCGATGCGGACCGGTCGGTTTGTCGTCGAGATAGACGATGTCGAGGTTCCAGGCTGGCACTCGGTTGCCATCCCGGGTCGGTCCACCGAGCAAGACGAGTACCGGGAGGAAAACGGCGAGACGGACTGGGGCCAGACGAGTTTCGACGACCTGGAGATGGAACGCGGCGTCAAGCCCAACGACACAACACTCTACGACTGGGCCGAGGCGGTCAGACAGGGGGACGTCGAGGAGGGCCGCAAGGAGATCGCCGTCGTCCTGCTGGACGAGAACGGCGAGACGCAGGCCGAGTGGGAACTTCAGGAAGCCTGGATAACGGCGTACGACCCGCCGGAACTCGACGCCGGCGCGGACGGCGACGTCGCAACCGAGAGCATCACTGTCGCCTACGACAAGATGGAGCGCAAAGAGCAGTGACCGGCGAGTCGTGGACTCACCGCCCGGACGGGTCCTCGGCGTCGTCCGCGTCGCCGGTTTCCACGTCGTCGTTGCTCTCCGGGTCGTTGTCTTTCAGGTCGTCATCGCTCTCCGGGCCGTCGGCCCGCCTGTCGTCGGTGTCGGGTAGCCGTTGGCTGTCGAGAGGCTCTGGCGACTGCTCGAGCGGGACGTCGATAGAGTCGGGCACCGGCATCGACTCGTCGACACCGATACCGGTGGTCATCAGCATTCGCATCCCCTGCCGGACAGAGAGGTCGACATCGTAGACCTCCTCCTCGGGGACCATCACGAGGCGACCACTGGCGGGGTTGGGGCTGCTCGGCAGGAAGATGTTCTGGGCGTCGGTTCCGGCAACGTCGTTGACCGCCCGCGGGCTCTCGCTGGTCGCCAGCCCGATGGCGTAGACCCCCTTCCGGGGGAACTCCACGAGCACGAGGCTGTCGTAGGATGTCTCGCTGTTCGAAAACGAGTTGGCCATCTGGCGGACGGTGGCGTAGATTGTGCTGACAATCGGGACTATCGAGACGACGCGACCGAGACTGCCGAACAGGCGCTGCCCGACAGGTCTCTGGGCGACGTACCCCACCACCGTCACCCCGACCACGATCAGCGCAACCGCGATTGCGCGTGCGAGCAGCTCCACGTCGCCGGCGCGCCCTTCGAGGTCCGCGTTCTGCACGACGGGGTCGATGAACTCGAGGGCGAACCCGGCGAGCAGTTGCAGGATGTACAGCGTGACGAGCAACGGAATGAGCAGAACGATTCCGGCCACGAAACTCCGCTTGAGTGCGGTCCAGGCTCCCATGGACTCTGTTCCGGAGCAGACGGTAATACTGTTGTGGCGGCTGCCGGTCCCGTAGGCGTCTCCCGTGGGCCGCATCGCAGAGCGGCCGGAGCACCGGGGTCAGAGCGCACCCGCGAGACGGTCGGCCACACGTGCACCGAGGTCGCGTTTCGAGCCCTCGACGACCTCGCGGTCGTCGCCGTCGACGAGCAGGGCGCGGGTGTCTGTCTCACCCATCACGCTGGCGTCGTTGCCGACGACAAACAACAGGTCGACACGCCGCTGGATGCGGCGGGCCTGCTCGTGGAGCGTCCGGTCGTTGCCCTCCGTCTCGGTTTTGAACCCCACAATCGGCAGGTCGGGCTGTTCCGCCCGGACAGCGTCGAGCAGTTTCGGCGTCGGCTGCAGGTCGAGTGTCAGCTCCGCCTGTCCGGAGCGGAGTTTCGCGGGCGCTGTCTCGACGGTGTAGTCCGAGATAGCGGCCGCCGAGAGCAGGGCGTCGGCGTCACCGGTGTGTGCGAGCGCCGCATCGAGCATCTCGGCGGCGCTCTCGACGCGCTCGACGGTCGCCCACGGCAGGTCCGGCCCGTCGTGGACGAGGACCACCTCGGCCCCGCGGACGTAACAGGCCCGCGCCACCGCCCTCCCGGTCCGCCCCGAGGCGCGGTTGGAGAGTGTTCTGATTGGGTCGACCGACTCGGTTGTGGCGCCGCTCGTGACCACGACCCGCTGGCCGGCGAGCGGGTCACCGGTCGTCGCGCGGGCGAGTTCGGTCACGACGGTCTCCTCGGCGGCGATCTTCGCCTTTCCCTCCTCGATGCGCGGGTCGACGAACGTGACCCCCCAGGACTCGATACGGTCGATCGCGTCCAGCACACCGGGGTGGTCGTACATCGGCTGGTGCATCGCCGGCACCACCACCACGGGCATCCCCGACCCGAAGGCGGTCGTCGCACACGTCGTGACCGGCGTGTCGTCGACGGCGGCCGCCATCTTGCCGACCGTGTTCGCCGTCGCGGGCGCGACCAGCAACACGTCGGCCCAGCCGTCGACCCCGCACAGTTCGACGTGCTCGACACGCCCCGTTATCTCGGTCACCACCTCGTTCTCTGTCGCGTACCCGAGCGACCACGGGTGGATGATACCCTCCGATGCCGATGTCATCACTGCACGGACCTCGGCCCCCTGTCGCCGGAGTTCGTGGGCCAACTCCACGGTCTTCACCGCCGCAATCGACCCGCAGACCCCGAGCGCGACGTGCACTCCGTCCAGCATACCCCTACGTCGGGTACCCGTGGACATAAACCGCGCGTCGCGCGGCGAGACCCAGGTCGCTGGCAGCCGGCTGTCGAACCTGACTCTGGGACTGTGTTCGATGGCCTCGTCTCCGGGGCCGACACCGGTCAGACCGCCGCGCGAGACCGGTCACCAGCCGTCCAGGTGGATGTGAACGAGCCGGTCACAGTCACGCTCGCCACAGACGGGGCATCCCCCTTCCGCGACCTGCTGGCCGGTCACGGCGGCCGCCTCTGGGTCGAGGTCCGCGGCGGCGAGCACGACACGTTCACCCGTGGTCCCGAGTTCGTAGCCCGACTCGCCGTCCCTGACGAACCGGCCACACAGTTCCCGGAGGTGGTAGTTGAACCGCCCGGTGTCGTCGATACCGACACGCTGTCGAAGCTCAGAAAACGAGAGCGGGGCCTCCGCCTCCGCGAGCGCGCGCAGGATTCTGATTCGGTCTCTGTTACCCAGTGCCGCGAGCGCGTCGAGCGCCTCCTCGCGGACTGTCTCGCGGTCCGTGTGCATTGCTCTGTCTGACGGACTGTCACCGGCGGCGGGTGATATACTTTTTTCCCCGTTTCGCGACCGAGACAACCGGACAGTCGATATGTAGGACCCGCCCGTCCTCCCTCGGTTTGTAGAGTTCCACGCGTCTCGCCGCGTCGCGAGGACCGGTCGGTTCGACGACCGAACACACCTGCAACTCGCGCTTTCATCGGCCTGTCGCTCGACGGCCAGTTCGGTCGGGTGCCAGGCGGTCGGCCGGTCAGGTTCGTGCCCGTTCGCGTGCCTGCTCGACAGTCATATCCTCGCGCCGGAGCGCCTCGACGAACAGTTCGCCGGCGCGGTACGACGAGCGGACCATCGGACCGCTGGCACAGTACAGAAAGTCGAGTTCCGCCTCGGCGACACGGGCCCAGGTGTCGAACACGTCGGGGTGGACGTAGTCGGCGACCTCCAGATGTGACCGGGAGGGCTGGAGATACTGACCGAGGGTGACGACGTCGACACCGACCGCCCGGAGATCCCGGAGTGTCTGGTACACCTCGTGGTGGTGTTCGCCGACACCGAGCATGAGACTGGTCTTCGCGTAGGCGTCCGACTCGGTAGCGACCTGTTCGAGCACCGAGAGCGACTGCTCGTAGCCCGCCCGTCTGTCCCGGACCGGCCACTGGAGGCGCTCGACGGTCTCGACGTTGTGCGCGATGACGTCCGGTCCGGCGTCGATTATCTTCCCCACGAGTCGCTCCTCGCCCTGGAAGTCGGGGATGAGCACCTCGACGAGAATCGAGGGGTCCCGTTTCTTTATCTCCCGGATCGTCTGTGCGAACTGTCCGGCACCCTGGTCGGGGAGGTCGTCGCGGTCGACCGAGGTGAGCACGACGTACTCGAGTCCAATCTCCGCGACCGCCTGGGCGACGTTCGCGGGTTCGTCGGGGTCGAGCGGCTCCATTCCGCCGGTCTCGACGTCACAGAAGTTACAGCCCCGCGAACACCGCTCGCCGAGCAGCATGAACGTCGCCGTCCCCGGACCGTTCCGGCCGCTCCAGCACTCCCCGAGATTGGGACAGGATGCCTCCTCACAGACCGTGTGCAGGTCGTGCTCGCGGAGTGTGCTCTTTATTTCGGTGAACCGCTCGCCCGAGGGCGGCCGCATCTTCAGCCACTCGGGCTTGCGTGCGCGACTCATGTCTCTTTGCAGGTACCCGCGAGACTAAAACCCCCTGCTATCGGTGCCCGTGTACACGACACTGTCCTCCCAGGCGGTTCCAGTCCCGGGCCGGCCTCCTCACCCGCCGAACGCCCGAGCCACCCGTGACTGTCCCGGTGCTGTGGCTGTATCCGTGAACGGTCGTTCGGAATCACCGGAAACAGACGGTTCGAGAGCACTGCCCCGTCACGGTGTCTGTGACTCGCCGAACTGCCGGTCCGGTCGAGAACACAACCGAATCCGGACCGAGTCAGAAGCGAGCCACGCCGAATCGGGTCGACTCGGACTGTGTGTAGTGGGTGTGAGTGGACCCCTGATGTGGCGTGATCTGGTGGGTGAGT
>CAZFMN010000121.1:0-5338 GCA_964520075.1 uncultured Halobacteriales archaeon
ACGACCGGTCGTGGACTGGTCGGTTCCCGAACGACTGGTCCCGGACTGTCCGTCCTGTTCGGACAGGTCCTGATCTGCCGCCGCGACCTCGTGTAGCGCCGAGAGGTCACCGCCACAGTTGATGCAGTAGCTGTGGTCGGCCGTCGTCTCCGTTCCGCAGTGCGGGCAGTGCAGTCCGGAGCCGTCTGTGCGCGGTCGGTCGCCCATCACGTGTGGCTTGCCGCTTCTCGGATAAATACTACCTGCCCCGCGCTGCCCACCGACGGGGCTGTCTGTCCCCGGCCAGCATCCGAAAGGCACCCCGTCCGGCGCGACACCCCGGCGGGTCAGGAGCGTCCGTGTCGGGTCACACAGTTCGGCAGGCCGACGAGCTCCACCGGTTCGGAGTTGTCCGGCGAGTAGACGACCATCTGGCCTTTCTCCATGTAGGGCACCCGCGATTCGAGATTCGAGGGGATGTTCACCGCCGAGATGGCGTCCTCGTCACCGAGATTGAGCACGACTGTCGTGTTTATCTGCTTGAACACGGGGTCGGCGATGTCCTGTGGGTCCTGCGTGACAAGAAAGAGGCCGAGTCGTTCCTTGCGGCCCTGTTTCGCGGCCTCGGTGAACTTGCCGATCACCTTCCGGGCCTGGACGGTGTCGGCGTCGGTCAGGAAGTTGTGGGCCTCGTCCATGCTCACGACGAGCGGGGTCTCCTCGATGCGCTCGTGGTCGGGGTCGTTCGAGAGCTTCTGGTCGACCAGCAGCGAGGCGAGGGCAAGCACCACCGTCTCGGCGGTGCGGCTCTTCGTGATGTGGTATGTCGGAACGACCGTCAGTCCGCCGGGCCGGACGAACTCGTGGACGAGGTCGGTGATCGGGCGGGCGTCCTGGTCGAACACCGCGCCGAACCCGCGCACCCGGCGACCGATCGCGTCGAAGGTTGCCTCGTGGACTCGACCGGTCTCGTCGAGTTCCTCGCGCAGCGCGGGGTCGTCCATCATCGAGGTGAACTGCCGGTAGGTGCCCTCGCGGCCGTACTGGTCGCGGAAGCGGGGGAGGAGCACGTTCACCAGCGCGCCGTACTGGTTGTCGTTGAATCCGCTGCCGGCGACCAGCCAGGGGTTGTCGTGGACCATCGAGAACGGGACGGTGAACCGCACCTGCTCGGCGCGGTGGTGACTCGCCGCGTAGCTCGCACCCGCAATCTTCGGGACGAACGCGATGGTGTCCTCGTGACCGCCGTGTGTGACACCCTCGCTGTCGAGTCGTCGGGCAAACTCCGTGTCGTACTCGCCGTCGTCGTGCATCTGTGCGTACTCGTCCTGCGGGTCGAACTGCACGACCGCGGGCCGGATCTCGCGGTCGCCGCCGGTCTCGACGGGGTAGGTGCGGTTCGCGTCGAGGTACTGCCGGAGGATGTTCTTCGCGGCGTGGGTCTTTCCCGACCCCGTGCCGCCCGCGACGAGCGTGTGCCGGAAGACCAGCGGGTCGCCGTCGGTGTAGTCGTCGTTCAGCCGGTAGTCGATTGTCGGCGGGGAGGCCGCGGTCCGGACCGTCTGGCCGCCGACCGAGAGGTGACCCAGAAAGACCCCGTCGGTGGGTATCTTCAGCCCGGTCTTTATCTCCTCGGCGTCGGCGGCCTCGTGGATGACAGTCTCGGGTTTGGGCACCCGGTCGGTCATCCGGCGCTTGAGTCGGCCGCTCTCCTCGTAGAGCACCGCCACGGGGTCGAGCGTGGCAAGCAGCTTGAAATCCTCCTCGTCGATACCGGCAGAGCGCATCGCCCGGCGGGCGTGAATCTCGGTGGCATCGTCGGCGCGGTACTCCTGCGTGTACTCGAGACCGGTCACGCGACAGAACAGGCGCTCCCCGTCGGGGTACGGCGCGAGCAGGTACGAGCCGAGTCTGACCGACGAGCGGTTGCCCGCGGTGACGTATGCGCGCAGGCTCGTCTCGCGCTCGTCCTCGCTGACCTGCAGCCCCGCCGAGGCCGAGAGCACACCGATACCGCGGTCGGTGCCGGCCGGTGTCGTCGCCAGCGTGTCGAACGCCTCCGACTTACCCCCGGTGTCCGGCTGTTGTTCTCCGCCACCCGCGCGGTCGATATCCGTGTCGGTGTCGTCGGTGCCGGTATCGCTCTCGTCGTCGAAGCCGGTGAAATCCCCGAGGTCGGACATACCCGGAACGAGGGTAGCGAGGAACTTCGGCGTTTCCCCCGCTCAGCTGTCTTCGAGCAGTGTGTCGGCGAGGAACGCGGCGACAGACTCGCCGACGCGTGCGCGCTGGCCGACGAAGAAGTGGTCGCCGGGCACCGGCTCGACCGCGTGGCCCTGCTCGCGGGCCCGCTCGACGACCGGTTCCCACCCGGCGGTGTCGTCGCGCTCCCCGTAGACGACCTGCACGGGGCAGGCGAGCGTGTCCAGCCCTGTCAGGACCCCGTCATCGACGCTTCCAGGGGCGGGGGCGAGCACCGACACCGCGGCAGGCGCCGGGTCCGGGTCGGTCATCGCCGCGAGCGCGACAGCGGCACCGAAACTGAACCCGAACAGGCCGACACGGTCGTACTCGCGGTGTGCCCACCCGAGGGCGGTCCGGACGTCGTCCTGTTCGGCCACGCCGCCGTCCCAGGGGCCGTAGTCGAAGCGCAGACAGTCGACCGGGTCCGGGAGCGCATCACTAACCGCCCGGAGTCGGCTGTCGGTCCGGTCACCCCCTGCCTGTGGGTGCGGGGGGCAGGCGACGACGACCGCCCGGCCCGCCGTCCCGTCACGAGTCGCCCGAAGATCGCGTGGTCCGCCGAGTCGAGTGCGCATACACCGGGGTACGATGTAAGAATTTTAAGTTTCGCCGGTTCGTGTATAGACGTATGGGAATACTCGCGCGCACCTCGAACATAGTCAAGTCGAAGATAAACTCCCTGCTCAACAGGGCAGAGGACCCCACCCAGCAGTTGGATTACTCCTACGAACAGATGCAGGACGAACTCCAGAACGTGAAACAGGGCATCGCGGACCTGACCACGCAAAAAAAGCGCCTGGAGATACAGAAGCGACGCCTCGAGGAGAACGTCGAGAAACACAACGAACAGGCCCGCAGCGCAGTCGACCAGGGTCGTGACGACCTCGCACGGCGCGCACTCGAGAAGAAAAAGCAAAAGATGAACCAGATCGAGGGGCTGGAGAGCCAGATAAACGACCTCGAGAAGAAACAGGACGGTCTCATCGACCAGAAAGACGACCTCAAGCGCCAGATCGCCGAGTTCCGGACGAAAAAGGAGACGATGAAGGCCCGCTACGAGGCCGCGGAGGCCAGCACGCGCGTCAGCGAGGCCGTCACGGGTGCCGGCGACGAGATGGAGAACGTCTCGCGCACCATCCAGCGCGCGGAGGAGCAGACCGAGGAGATGGAGGCCCGGTCCGCGGCGCTCGACGAACTCCGGGAGACCGGCGCGCTGGAGAACAACATCTCGGACAAGAGCCAGCTCGACCGCGAGCTCGAGGAGGTGTCGACCGACAGCGCGGTCGACACCGAACTCGAGACGCTCAAAAGCGAGATGGGCGAGGGGAGCACCGAGAGCCAGACCGAAACGCAGACCGAGACCGCAACCGCGTCCGGAAGCGAGAACGGGAACAGCGGCGGCGCCTCCGGCGCCGACCTCGACGCCGAACTCGAGAACCTCGATACCGACACCGACACCGAGACCAGCGGGTCCGGGGTCGACAAGGAGCTCGAAGACCTGAAAGACAAGAGCTGACCGGCCACAGCGGCCGGAGCCAGCGATTGTTGCCGGTAGCTCCGGGGTTGTATTACCATCGTTAATATTGTCGGACAGACGCACGTGATTATCTGCCCCAGTCACGAGGAAATAGAGGACCGAGCAGCGGGACACCCATCCCGCGAGAAACGGTGCGAGGGCGGGGAGGCCTCGACTGGCCAACGGGGAGCGGTGCGAGGGCGACCACGGGGAGCCCTCAAAGCGAGCGGGGAGGAACGACCCGCGAGTAGTGACCCGTGAGTCGCCCCGAGAGACCGGAATCGAGGTTCCATGCCAGAGTAACAATTCACACGGATCTTCATCCGGCGGTGTGACTATCGAATCACACTCGTGACGGGCGTCACCGGGGCCGCGCTCGCACTCGGCGGGACAGCTGTCGGTCGGGACACCGGCGGATACCGACCCAGGTCTGCCTGGCGGCAGGTCACCACGCGGAGAGGTAGTAAAGACGAAAGAGGCGATCCCTCGTGTGCGGGTCGAGCGATACGCTCGTTGAACAGTTCGCCACGGTTTTTATTCTGGGGTGTTACTGCGTTCGCATGTCCGATAGGGGACTGAACTCTGCCGATACATCAGGGCAGAGCGCGCGATACGCCGTGGCGCTCGGACTAGTACTGCTCTCGGTGACTGTCGCCGGTGCTGCGCTCGGCGGTGTGACGACGGCAGAGTCACAGTCCAGCCCGGTCGAAATCAGTGACTGGACCGACCTCGACGATATCCGCAATGATACCGACGCTGATTACCTGCTCGTGAACGACCTGAACAAGAGCACGGCTGGGTACAATGCAGTCGTGCTGAATCAGACGGCCACTGAGTTCACTGAATAAGTAACCTTTGATTCAGGAGAGAGTCGGGTCAATCTCACCCGCACGCCGGTTGCTGAGCTCCTCTCCAATGATGACGGACTCAACCTGACAGTCGTCGATTCGGCAAACGGTACAATCGAACGCGACAATACCAGTTCATCCTCGGACGTTGCCGTGTCCTATACGACACCAACTGAACGATTCGTTGGATTCAGTCCAATCGGGCCGTCATCCTCTGAGCGTTTTACAGGCAGTTTTGATGGACAGGAGAATACGATTCGTGACCTCCTCGTTGATCGACCTGCCGAGCTTAATATCGGGTTATTCGGGTTCTCTGAAGGAGCAATCGAGCAGGTAACAGTTGCAAACGCTACCATCACCGGCTCCGGGGCTGTCGGCGGGCTTGTCGGGAGCAACGATGGAGCCGTGAGCAACTCCTCGGCGAGTGGTGCCGTGACCGGCTCCAGCAATGTCGGCGGGCTTGTCGGGCTAAACAGGGGAGATGGGACCGTGAGCAGCTCCTCGACGAGTGGTGCCGTGAACGGCTCCTTCAATGTCGGCGGGCTTGTCGGGGACAACGGTGGCACGGTGAGCAACGCCTCGGCGAGTGGTGCCGTGACCGGCCCCGATGTGATCGGCGGGCTTGTCGGGTTCAACCGTGGGACGGTGAGCAACTCCTCAGCGAGTGGTGCCGCGAACGGCTCCGACTTTGTCGGCGGGCTTGTCGGGAACAACCGTGGGACGGTGAGCACCTCCTCGGCGAGTGGTGCTG
>CAZFMN010000122.1:0-2477 GCA_964520075.1 uncultured Halobacteriales archaeon
CACCGAGCGTGAGCACCTCGTGGTCGCCGACGTTGTACGCCTCGCCCGCGACCCCCTCCTCGGCGACGAGGCGGATGGCACGGGCGACGTTCTCGACGGCGACCACGTGGTGGATGTTGGTGCCGTCGCCGGGCACGAGCACGCGGTCGCGCTCGCGGACGCGGTCGACCCAGTAGTCGAACCGGCCGGTGTAGTCGTACTGTCCGTAGACGATTGTCGGGCGAACACTCATCGCCCGGACACCCGCCTCGGCGGCCTCGAACACCGCGCGGTCACCCTCGGCCTTCCGCGCGCCGTAGGTCGCGTGACTGTCGTCGACGGCCTGTTCGTCGGTGCACGGCTCCAACGGTGTCTCGTCCTCCCGCTTCGGGATGCGGTCCGGACCGTACGCGGACCCGCTCGAGATGTAGACGTAGGCGTCGACGTCACTGAACGCCCGGGTCGCCATCCGCACCTCGCCCGGGTAGTAGGCCACACAGTCGACGACTACCGACGGCTCGACGGTCTCGGCTGCCTGGTCGAGCGTGGCACCGCTGGTCCGGTCACCCCGGAACTGTTCGACGTCGGGGTGCCCGGCAAAGGGGTTCTCGTGGTTGCCGCGGTTGAGCAGTGTCACCTCGTAGCCCGAGTCGAGCAGTTCGGTCACGAGGTGGCGACCGATGAAGCGGGTCCCACCGATGACGAGTGCCCGCGTCATGCTACCGCTCGACAATCTCGATCTCGCGGCCCTCGGTGTCCTTCGTGAACGCGTACCGGTTCCCGCAGCTCTCGGGGTCGCGGTAGTCCTCGGCGTGACGGTCCATCAACTGCCCCCAGAACGCCTGCAGGTCGTCGGCCCGCACCGCGAGGTGGCCCCACGCGTCGCCGACCTCGTAGGAGCGGCCGTCGTAGTTGTAGGTCAACTCGACGGTCATCGCCTCGGGGGCTGTGTCGCCGGGTTGCATGAAATACAGCGCGAACGTGTCGAGTTCGGACCGGGCCACCAGGTCGTAGCCGAGTGTCCGGGCGTACCAGCCGATCGCCGCCTCGGCGTCCTCGACGCGGACCATCGTGTGGTCGAGACTGTATCTCGCGCCGTAGTCACGCTCGACAATCTCCACCTCGTGGCCGTCGGGGTCTCTCACGAACGCGTAGGAGCCACCGCAGGAGTCCGGGTCGCGGTAGTCCTCGACACCCTGTGCCATCAGGTCCTCGTAGGCGTCGTAGACATCCTCGACACGGACGGCGATGTGGCCCCAGGCATCACCCATCGTGTACGAGCGGCCGTCGTGGTTGTACGTGAGTTCGAGTGCCGCGGCCTCCTCGTGGGCGCCGGGTGCCTGCAGGAAGACGTTCGTGAACGTGTCCGCCTCCCAGCGGCTGACCTCCTCGTAGCCGAGGTGGTCGGTGTACCAGTCGAGTGATGCCTCCAGGTCCTCGACACGCATCATCGTGTGGTCGAGCGTTGCGCTCATACCGGAGAGAAGCGGTGCCGGGCGCAAAAGCGTGCGGTTCTGACCCGCGCGCCACCAACCGGGCGTGTGGGGTGTCACTCGCGACTCGATTCCGGGATATTCAAGCCCGTCGGTGCCGCCTCTCCAACTGTGACCGACATTATCGACGGGGACGCGGTCGCGGCAGCGACCAGAGACGACCTCGCGGGTGCGGTCGAGACCCTCGCCGACGCGGGTCACCGCCCGACGCTCGCGACGGTGCTCATGAGCCCCGACCCCGCGAGCGAGACCTACATCGCGATGAAACAGGACGACTGCGAGGAACTCGGTATCGGAACCCGTGACATCCGCCTCGACACCGACGCCCCCGCCGAGGCGCTGTTCGAGACGATCGACGACCTGAACGGAGACGACTCGGTCGACGGGGTGCTCGTCCAGTCGCCGGTGCCCGACCGTGTCGACTACCGCGAGGTAATCGAGCGGATCGACCCGCGAAAGGACGTCGACGGGTTCCACCCGGAGAACGTCGGTCGCCTGGTCGCGGGCTACCCCCGGTACAAACCCTGCACACCCCACGGTATCCAGCGCCTGCTCGCGGCGACCGGTGTCGACACCGCCGGCGCGCACGCGGTCGTGGTCGGCCGCTCGCGCATCGTCGGCAAACCGATGGCGAATCTGCTGTTCGGGCGTGGCCCCGGCGGCAACGCCACCACCACCGTCTGTCACTCCCACACCGACGACCTCGCCGCGAGAACCCGACAGGCCGACATCCTCGTCGCCGCCGCGGGCGTGCCCGAACTCGTCGACGGGTCGATGATACAGGAGGGCGCTGTCGTCGTCGATGTGGGTATCAACCGCGTCGAGCGCGACGGTGAGAGCCAACTCGTCGGTGACGTCGAGTTCGAGAGCGCACGCGAGGTGGCCGGTGCCATTACCCCTGTCCCGGGCGGTGTCGGCCCGATGACCCGCGCTATGCTGCTGTACAACACCACGAAAGCCGCCAGCCACCACTCCGGTGTCGACGCCGACCTGCCCGCGCTCGAC
>CAZFMN010000122.1:2577-5332 GCA_964520075.1 uncultured Halobacteriales archaeon
GGTCGGATAGCGAGGAGTCCGGGGACGGCGGCGAGATGTCGCCGACGGAGTGCGGATAAAAGAACCTTCTTGTGTCTGACGACGGAATCAAGGGTATGGGTCTGCTCGACCGGATTCGAGGTGACGGAGGGCCACGCGTCGCGTTCATCGGTATCGACGGCGTGCCGTACAGTCTGCTCGCGGACAACCCCGGCGAGTTCGAGCACATCGCGGCACTGGAGGCGGAGGGTGCAGGGGGTCCGATGGACAGCATCGTACCGCCGGAGTCGAGCGCCTGCTGGCCCGCGCTCACGACGGGTGTCAACCCCGGTGAGACGGGTGTCTACGGCTTTCAGGACCGCGAGACCGGGTCCTACGACACGTACGTCCCGATGGGGCGGGACGTTCAAGCCGAGCGCATCTGGAACCGTGTCCAGGAGAGCGGGCGCGAGGCGACGGTGATGAACGTTCCCGTCACGGCCCCGCCGGAGCGGGGCACCCAGCGGATGGTCTCGGGCTTTCTCTCCCCGAGTGTCGGGAAGGCGGCCTACCCCGAGGAGATACGCGAGTACCTCGAGGGGATGGGCTACCGACTCGACGTGAACGCGAAACTCGGCCACAGCGACGACAGGTCCGAGTTCGTCGCCGACGCACACGACACTGTCGAGAGACGCCACGAGGCGTTCACCCACTACATCGAGGAGGACGACTGGGACATGTTCTTCGGGGTCTACATGACGACCGACCGGGTGAACCACTTCCTGTTCGAGGACTACGAGCGCGACGGTCCCTACCGCGAGGAGTTTCTGGAGTTCTACCGGACAGTCGACGGGCACATCGGCGAGATTCGGCAGATGCTCCCCGACGACGTGACGCTCGTGGTCGCCTCCGACCACGGGTTCACCACGCTCGACTACGACGTGGACTGCAACGCCTGGCTCCGGAAGCGGGGCTGGCTCTCCCTGCAGGACGACCCCTCCGAACTCGACGACATCGCCGAGGAGACACGGGCGTACTCGCTGGGTCCCGGCCGGTTCTACATCAATCTCGATGGTCGAGAGCCACGCGGGAGCGTCCCCGAGGCGGAGTACGAGTCGGTGCGGGCCGAACTCGCCGGGGAGATCGAGGCGATGGAGGGGCCGGACGGGGAACCCGTGATCAAGCGGGTCGTCACCCGCGAGGACGCGTTCCGCGGGGACCACACGGAGATTGCGCCGGACCTCGTCGCCATCCCGGAGAACGGGTTCGACCTGAAAGCCGGGTTCGACGCAACATCGGAGATATTCTCCGACAGTCCGCGCAACGGGATGCACACGTTCGACAACTCCTCTCTGTACGTCGACGACGAGAGTGCCCGCCTCGAGGGCGCCGACCTCTACGACGTCGCCCCGACGCTGCTCTCGCTGATGGACGTGAACTACGACCGCGGGAACTTCGACGGTACGACGCTCGTGAAGTGACCTGGCGACGGAGAGGGGCGAACCCGCGATTCTGCGGGTCGACTGCTACCGCACCAGTCGTCGGTGTGTCGTCTTTATGCACATATCCTGGACGACCCGTCGTCCGGCGGTCTCGGCACGCTCGACCGCATCGTCGTCGTGGATACCGAGCTGGAGCCAGATAGCCGCCGCCTCGCCCCTGTCGAGGGCCTCGTCGACGATGCCCGCGACCTCCTCGCTCGGCCGGAACACGTCGACGATGTCGACCGCGCCGGGGACCGCCGACAGCGAGTCGTGGCTCTCCCGACCGAGTATCTCGTCGGCGTATGGGTTGACCGGCACCACCTCGTACCCCTGACGGTCGAGGTACCGGGGCACGTCGTGGGCCGCCTTTCCGGGCGTGCTCGAACAGCCGACGACGGCGATACGGTCACAATCGAGCAGGTCGCGGAGTTCGGTGTCGTCTGTAACGGGCATAGCTCCCGGTAGGACCGCGACCGAGAAAAACGTCTCCAGGCTGTGCGAGGCTGCGGCAGAACCACAGCCGGTGCACGGGACAGGCGAGAGCGACACGGTTTTGCGGACACCCGTCGAAGCGTGGGTATGCTCAGCCGGCAGTTCGTCCGCGAGCACCCCGACGAGGTGAGAGCGGGGCTCGCGTTGCGCGGTACGGAGACCGTCGACGTCGACGAGATACTGGAGACAGACGCCGAGTGGCGCGAGCTGAAATCCCGCGGTGACGACCTGCGCCACGAGCGCAACGAGATAAGCAGCCGCATCGGCGAACTGAAACAGGCCGGCGACGACGAGGCCGCCGAGGCGGCGATCGAGCAGTCCCAGGCGCTCAAGGCCGAGATCGAGGAGATAGAGGAACGCGCCGACGAGCTCGACGAGAGGCTCGAACAGCTACTGCTCGCGGTGCCGAACGTGCCACAGGAGGCGGTTCCGCCAGGCGAGGACGAATCTGACAACGAGGAGGTCCGGCGGGTCGGGTTCGACTCGCTGCGCGAACTGCCCGAGGAGGTGGTTCCACACTACGACCTGGGTGAGCGCCTGGAGATACTGGACTTCGAGCGCGGTGTCACCGTCTCCGGCGGCGGGTTCTACTTCCTGAAAGGCGACGGCGCGCGTCTGGAGCACGCGCTCGTCCAGTTCATGCGGGATATCCACCGCGAACAGGGGTACCGCGAGCTGTTCCCGCCGATCCCGGTGACGAGCGAGTCGATGACCGGCACCGGACAGTTGCCGAAGTTCGCGGACGACGCCTACCGTGTCGGCGGCCACAACGACGAGCCGTACGAGGACGACGACCTGTGGCTCTGTCCGACCGCCGAGGT
>CAZFMN010000123.1:0-1113 GCA_964520075.1 uncultured Halobacteriales archaeon
CGGTCTGTGACTGCAGGCCCCTCCCGGACCGCTTATTTCTCCCGCGTCCAAACAGGCTGTATGGTGACCGTCGAGACGGGTGCGCGGCTCCACTTCGGCTTTCAGAACCTCTCGCTCGCCCATCCGCGGCTCTACGGCGGCGTCGGCGTCGGACTGGCGGAGCCACGACTCGTCGTCGATATCGAGCAGGCGGCGACAGTCGAGTGTGACGACGGGGCCGTCGAGCCGTATCTCCGGGCGGTCGTCGAGGAACTCGGCGTCGAGGGGGCACGGGTCACGGTCGAGGAGCGGTTCCCACGCCACACCGGGCTGGGGAGCGGTACACAGCTCGCGCTGTCCTGCCTGACCGGTGTCGCGCGAGCATACGGGCTGGAGCCCCGGCCACGGGAGCGTGCGCCGCGGCTGGGCCGGGGTGGGCGTAGCGGCGTCGGTGTCGCCACGTTCGAGCGCGGCGGGTTCGTCGTCGACATCGGCCACCCGACAGCGCGGTTCACCACCAACCCGCCACGGCAGGGTAGCTGGACCGTGCCGCCGGTGCTGGGTCGGTGGACACTCCCCGGGGACTGGCGGTTCGTGCTCGTGACACCCGCGGGCGAGAAGCGCGGCCCGAGCGGCGAGGGCGAGGACCGCAGGATGCGGACCGCCGTCGAGCACGCCGACCCGGGTATCGCCGACGAAATCGCGACCCTGCTGACCCGCAGACTGCTCCCCGCGGTCGTCGCGGGTGACCGGACGGCGTTCGGTCGGGCCGTCGCGCGACTCGGGCGACTGAACGGCGCGTGGTACGCCGACGAGCAGGGTGGGGTCTACCGACCCCCCGCGGGTGACCTCGTCGCGGCACTGTCAGAGAGCGAGGCCGTGACCGGCGCGGGACAGTCCTCCTGGGGACCGACCGTCTACGGTGTCACGGGCGCTGACGACACCGACCGGGCGGTGACCGCCGCGGAGCGGGCGCTCGACGTGGCCGGTGTCGAGGGGACGGTCGACGTCGTCGCACCGCGGGACTCGGGCGCGACCGTCCCGGGAGGTCTCGCGGAGTAACGCTTTTGCCCCGTGCCCGCACACACCGTGACAACGATGTGCAGGCAACGGGGAGTGGGGGGTCGACACGGG
>CAZFMN010000123.1:1213-5287 GCA_964520075.1 uncultured Halobacteriales archaeon
GCGGTGTCGAGCGGGCAGGCGCGGGGACAGACGAGACAGTCGACGGGGGGCTGGACCGGCGGTCGGTGCTCCGGACGGTGGCGCTCGCGGGGTCGGGTGCCGCGCTTGCGTCACAGGCCGGGTCGGTCGCGGCCGGTGACGTGGAGTGTCCGGCGGCAGACCGGTTCCTCCAGACCCCGAACTACAGCGCCCGGGAGAACGAGATAAACTGGATTGTCGTCCACGTCACGGCGGGGGCCTACTCCGGGGCGGTCAGCTGGTTCCAGAACCCCGACTCGAACGTGGGTATCCACTACATCGTGAGCAACTACGACGACACGGCCTACGCGCCGGGCCACGTCACCCAGATGGCCCACCACGAGCAGGCCGCCTGGCACGCCCGGTCTATCGCCAACCAGCGGGCGGTCGGTATCGAACTGGAGTGGATGGACGGCCACAACCCCGAGGAGCCCATCTCCGGGGCCGCGTACCAGGCCGCCGCGGAGATAGTCGAGTGTGTCGCAGACCAGTACGACATCCCGCTCGAGTTCTACGAGGACGAGACCTGCATCCAGAACGAACCGGGCGGAATAATCGGGCACCAGCACGTCCCAGACGGCGACTGTTCGACCTACGACCACGGGGGCCGCACCTGTCCGTACCCCGACTTCGACCCCGACACACTGCTGTCGTATCTCGACGACGGTGGCGATGACCCCGCGTTCGGGGACGGCGACGAGGTGGTCACGACGACAGCGGTAAACGGGCGGGAACAGCCCGGACTCGACAGCGAGGTGGTGTCGGTGCTCGACCCGGGTACCGGGGCCGAAATCGTGAACGGACCCGTCGACGCGGACGGGTACACCTGGTGGGGGCTGTTCGTGCCGGACGAGACAGTCTGGGTCTGGGTCGTCGAGGCGTATCTCGACCCCGCGACCGAACCGTCGCCGCCGTCGGTTGCGGTCGAGACCGACCCCGCCTCTGCCGTCGGCGAGACGTCGGCGACACTCCGGGGGACCATCACCGAACTCGACGGGGTGGCGGAGGCGACGGTGTACTTCGAGTACGGCCCTGTCGGGGCCGGGTTCCCGGAGGCGACGGAGGCGCTCACCGCGGGTGCGGGGGGAACCGCGAGCACCGAGGTGACCGGTCTCGACGGTGGGACCGACTACGAGTTCCGCGCGGTGGCGTCGGCCGGCGAGACGGCAGCCGAGGGCGGCGTCCAGAGCTTCCGGACCGACGACCCCGGCGGTAGCTGTTTCCTGACGACGGCGACGGCCGGGGACAGCCAGACACTCGCGTCGCTGCGGCGGTTCAGAGACGAGTCGATGTCGGCGACACGGGTCGGGCGCGGACTCGCCGGACTGTACGACCGTGTCAGCCCACCAATCGCCGGCACGCTCGCGCGGCACCCGCGGAGCCGGACCGCGGCGGCTGTCAGGTGGCTCGTCGAGCGGTGTGCCCGGCTGTCCGACCGTCAGGCCGGAGCAGACTCCCGCGTCGGGAGCGCGCTGCTCGGGGCTGTCCTGACCGTGCTGTACGTCGTCGGTCTCCTGCTCGCGGCGGTCGGACACGCCGCGATACGGGGCAGCGAGTGGGTCTCCCGGGCGAGCAGGTGAGCGTCAGCGGCCGCGGAGGTGGTCGACGAGCCGACGGAGTCGTTCGAGGCCGTACTGTCCGGGGGCAGTCGCGTCCGCGGGGTCGACCGGCGCGTAGCCGAGACGGGAGCCGTACAGCGGCGCGACCGCCCGGGAGTGACGCCCCGGTTCACCCATCGCCATCGTCGCCACGGGTGTGGTCCGGCTCAGTTCGTGGGTCACCGCGAGCAGGTCGAGCACGTCACCCCGGTCCTGTGCAGTCACGGCGAGTTTGGCCACGTCGCCGTGGTCGGCCCCCGCCCGGAGCAGCGCCCGCATCCGGTCGCGGTCGGGTGTGCACTCGAACTCGTGTGTCGAGACGACCACCGCGACACCGTGCTCGCGGGCGTGCTCGACGACGCGTTCGGCCCCACCCTCCCGGACGGCCGCGAGTTCCACATCGACGGCTGCCACCGACGGCTGTTCGACGGCCGTCTCCAGCGCGTCGAGCCGTGCCGGACCGTCGGGGGCCTCGCCACCCTCGCGCTCGGTCCGGTTGGTAACGAGCACCGGCAGGCGTCCGCCGTAGGCCGCGAGGGCGTCCACTCCATCAGATGATAGGTCGAGCCGGTACTCGAGGATGTCCGCGTGTGCCCTGGCGGCGGGTTCCGCCCCGAGGCTGGCCGTGCTCGCCGCGAGCACGAACTCCGTGAACGCCATGCGAGCGTTACCGTCGGACGCATCAAAAACCTGCCCGTCGGTCAGACGTGTGCCGTGCCGTTGCTCGCCTGTGGTTTTATCTGTGTGCTCGTCTACGTGACTCTATGGAAGAGGGCGAGCGGGGGAGACGGTATCTTCTGTACGGTAGTGTGACAGTTGCGGTGCTGACTGGCATCGTGGCGGTTCTGGTATCCGGCGGTGTGAGCCTGTTCGGACAGAGTCTCACCGTGTTCGGGTTCGCACCGACCCTCCAGGCCGGCATCGCTGTCCTGTTCGTTCTCAATATAGTCATCATAATGAAGGTCACGTTCGGCGGATACACCAACCGGACGACGGCGGTTGCGCTCGCCGACCCGCGGGGGATCGTGAGGACGGGGCTGAAGTCGGCGGTGCTGGTGTTGAGCCCGTACGCGGCGCTCGCGGCCGTGATGGTGCTGCTCGATGCCGTTGGGTTGATATCGCTCGCACTGCTGACGGTGCTCGCGATTCCGCTGGTGGGGGTAACGCTCGCCGCTGCCGGGGTCGGTTTTCTCACCATCGGACGAATGGCCAGCGACAAGGAAGGTGCCGTGTTGCTCGTCGTGTCGTCGGTGGCGGTCCCGGTCGGTGCGTTCCCCGTCCCGTTCGGTATCGCCGGTGTCGGGGTCACGGTGCTCGGGTTCGGTGCCATCGTCTGGGACATGCGCTACGGCGAGTCAGAACTCGAGTCACAGGAGCGAGAGACGTACGGCAAACAGCACCGGTATCTCTGAGTATGTCCGGAGAACCGTTTGTCCGGCGGGAAGGGGAGCGACCACACGAGGAGGTCGAGGCGGCCGACGGCCTCGAGAAGACGGTGCTCGTCGACGAGTCCGACGGCGCACCGACCCTCGCACTGCGCCGGTTCACCCTCGACCCCGGCGGGTCGGTGCCGGAGCACACGAACGCCATCGAACACGAACAGTACGTCCTCCACGGCGAGTACGTCGTCGGTATCGACGACACCGAGTACACCGTCAGCGCCGGCGACACGGTGCACATCCCCGCCGAGACGGTCCACTGGTACCGCAACGAGGGTGACGAGCAGGTCGCCTTTCTCTGTGCGGTTCCGACCGGTGACGACACGATACAACTCGTCGAGTGACGGCGACCTGTTGCACCGGTTCCGACCGCACCGTCGCGAACGGGCGAGCGAGCGGAGAGTGCCACGGTCGCGAGGGGTCGACAGGGCGCGACCAGGGCTCATACTGCCGGACGAAGATTCGCGTATTTTCCTCCGTCAGTATCAGTCCCCCGGGAGCATCGCGCGGAGTTGCTCGCGGGAGAACAGCGTCGTGGGTCGGTCCATGTGGACGCCGATCTCGCCCTCGAACAGGCCCATGAGCGCGTTCTGGAGCGGCCCCGGGGCGCTGTAGCCGGCCCGGACGAGGTGGCCAACCCGGATATCGTCGGCGAGTGCCTCGCGCCAGGCGCGCTCGTAGTCGGCGAGTGTCGACGGGTCGGCCGGGTCGACCGTCTCGGCGGCGCAGTCGGCGGCGGTCATCCCGTAGAGGATGCCACCCCCGGTGAACGGTTTGTTGTGGCCGGCGGCGTCACCGACCAGGAACACCCGCCCGGAGGTGACCGTCGACGGCGGGCCGACGGGGATGAGCCCCGAACACCGCCGGTCGGTTTCGACACCACAGGCGTCGGTGAACGCCTCGAACCGCGCACCGACATCGGCACCCGGCGGTGTCGCCAGGCCGTACTCCACGCCGGCCTCGCCCCGCGGGATGCGCCACGCGAAGAACCGCGGCACGGTCAGGTGGACGTCGACGAA
>CAZFMN010000124.1:0-5259 GCA_964520075.1 uncultured Halobacteriales archaeon
GCCGAGAGGGATTTGAACCCCCGACCATCTGGTTAAAAGCCAGACGCTCTGCCAGACTAAGCTACCGGCCCCTCACGTGAATTGGGTGCTACTCGCGCTAAGAACTTTCGGTCCCGATCAGCGCACCGAGCACCGCCCCGGGGTCCGTGTTCTCCAGGGAGCCCCGCCGGCGCAGTTCGGTGTAGGCGGGCACGGGCAACTGGACGGTCAGTTCACCGAGCGTGAATCCGCGCTGGTCGAGAGCCGCGCCGACGGTCGCACCGTCACCCACCTCGCTCGCGACGGTCCGCACCTCGCGGACGGTGAGTTCGTGGTCGATGGTAGCCCAGGCGAGGTGGAGTCTGTCGGTGCCGGAGACCCGCGCGATATGCTTTGCCGCGGTTGGCGCGATGTCACCCCGGGCGACGTGGCGTCTGATCGAGGGCGGCAGGTCGTGGACCCGCGCCCACTTGCGGACGAACGGCACCGCCACACCCTCGCCGGCCCGCTCGACCGCACCCTTGTAGGACCCGACCCCGCGGACCAGCGCCGCACACGCCGCGGCCCCGCGTAGCGTAACCATCGCGTCGGTGTTGTCCTCCCAGCACCGGGCGAACGACCGGACCGTCTCCGCCGCCCGCGAGAGACTCTCCGGGTCCGACGGGTCGAACTCCACCGCCTCGTCTGCCCGCTCGCCGGCCACCGCGGGGTTCCCCCTGATGACCGGTTCGCCGACCGGGGATTCACGCTCTGTCGGACCCCACTGATCTCCCTCCTCGTCCATTGACCGCGGTAGTGGCTCGACGGTAAAGAACCCTTGCCGGTTGTCTGCGCCGACAACCAGCCCGGCGGGCGTACGATATTCGAAAAGCTGCTACGATTTTCGTACAGTATCGCCGCGTTTATTACGATGTACAGACTGAGAGGGAGTAATGACGGCCGAAGACAGGACAATCCTGCTCGTCGGGAGCGGGCCCATCCAGATCGGACAGGCCGCGGAGTTCGACTACTCGGGAGCGCAGGCCTGTCGAGCCCTGCGGGAGGAGGGTGCACGGGTGGTGCTGGTCAACTCGAACCCCGCGACCATCATGACCGACCCCGATATGGCCGACGAGGTCTACATCGAACCGATAACGACCGGGGCAATCGCCGAAATCATTGCGGCGGAGGAGCCCGACGGTGTCATCGCCGGTCTGGGCGGGCAGACGGGGCTGAACGTCACCGCCGAACTCGCGGAGGAGGGTGTACTCGAGGAACACGACGTCGAGGTGATGGGCACCCCGCTGGAGACAATCTACGCGACCGAGGACCGCGAGCGGTTCCGCGAGCGGATGGAGGCGATGGGGCAACCGGTGCCCCACTCCGAGACGGTGAACGATGTCGCGGACGTGCAGGCGGCCGTCGATACCGTCGGCGGACTGCCGGTTATAATGCGGACGACCTACACACTCGGCGGGGCGGGGTCGGGGGTCATCGGCGAGATGGACGAGCTCGAAACCGCCGTCCGGCGGGGGCTGAACCTCTCGCGTGACAGCCGCGTGATGATAACCGAGTCGATAGACGGCTGGGTCGAACTCGAGTACGAGGTGATGCGTGACGCCGACGACTCCTGTATCATCATCTGCAACATGGAGAACCTCGACCCGATGGGTATCCACACCGGCGAGTCGATGGTGGTGACACCGTCACAGGTCATCCCGGACGCGGGCCACCAGGAGATGCGCGACGCGGCGCTCGCGGTCATCCGGGAACTGGGCATCCAGGGCGGGTGTAACATCCAGTTCGCCTGGCGTGACGACGGCACACCCGGCGGCGAGTACCGCGTCGTCGAGGTGAACCCGCGGGTCTCCCGCTCCTCGGCGCTCGCCTCGAAGGCGACCGGCTACCCGATCGCCCGCGTCACGGCGAAGGTCGCGCTCGGCAAGCGCCTCCACGAGATAGACAACGAGATAACCGGCGAGACGACCGCCGCGTTCGAACCGGCGATCGACTACGTCGTCACGAAGGTGCCCCGCTGGCCGATAGACAAGTTCCGCGACGTCTCCTTCGAACTGGGGCCGGCGATGAAATCGACCGGCGAGGCGATGGCGATCGGCCGCACGTTCGAGGAGTCGCTGCTGAAGGCGCTCAGGAGTTCCGAGTACGACCCCGCCGTCGACTGGACCGAGGTGAGCGACGAGACGCTGGAACGGGAGTACCTGGTGACACCGACACCCGACCGGCCGTACGCGATGTTCGAGGCGTTCGACCGTGGCTACAGCGTCGCGGAGGTGGTCGAGTTGACCGAGATACGCGAGTGGTACGTCGAGCGGTTCCGGCGCGTGGCCGGGGCGGCGGCCGCCGCCGCGGCGGGTGAGTTCGAGACGGCCGCGAACGCCGGGTTCACCGACCACGAGGTGACCGCGCTCGCGGGCGGCCCGTTCGAGGACACCCACGACTCCTGGCTCCCCGCGACCGGGGCGTCGGACAGGGCGGTGAGTGCAGACGACAGTGTGCCGGTGTCCCCCGACGACAGTCGGTCGAACTCCCCCGACAGCGACGGAGCGGTGACGGTCGAGGACGTGGCCGCCCGGACAGAGGACCGCGATTTCAAGCTCGTCGACACCTGTGCCGGCGAGTTCGTCGCCACGACACCGTACTACTACTCCGCCCGGGACCCGGTTTCGACACTCGGCCGCGACGAACTCCAGGTCGACCGCGAGGCAGAGAGTGTCGTCGTCGTGGGCGGCGGTCCAATCCGCATCGGACAGGGTGTCGAGTTCGACTACTGCTCGGTCCACGCCGTCCAGGCGCTGCGCGAGATGGGTATCGAGGCCCACGTCGTCAACAACAACCCCGAGACGGTGTCGACAGACTACGACACCTCCGACGGACTGTTCTTCGAACCGGTCACCGCCGAGGAGGTGGCCGACGTCGTCGCGGCGACCGACGCCGACGGGGTGATGGTGCAGTTCGGCGGGCAGACGAGCGTCGATATCGGTCGGCCGCTGGCGCGGGAACTCGACCGTCGCGGGCTGGACTGTGAGATTCTGGGTACCAGCGTCGACGCGATGGACCTCGCGGAGGACCGCGACCGGTTCAACCGGCTGCTGGACGAACTCGGCATCGCGCAGGCGAGGGGTGGCACCGCCACCAGCGAGGCCGAGGCGCTCGACTTGGCCCACGAGATCGGCTATCCGGTGCTCGTCCGGCCCTCGTACGTGCTCGGTGGCCGCGCGATGGAGGTGGTCTACAACGACACCGACCTCAGGACGTACATCGAGGAGGCGGTGCGTGTCTCGCCGGACAAGCCCATCCTCGTCGACGAGTTCCTCGCCGACGCGGTCGAACTCGACGTCGATGCTGTCTCGGACGGCGAGAGCGTCCTCATCGGCGGCGTGATGGAGCACGTCGAGACCGCGGGCGTCCACTCGGGTGACTCCGCGTGTATGATACCGCCCCGCTCGCTCGGCCGTAACCTGAACCGCCGTGTCCGGGAGGTGGTCGAGGAGATAGCGGCCGCGCTGGAGACGGTCGGGTTACTGAACGTGCAACTGGCCGTCCGCGACGGCGAGGTGTACGTGCTGGAGGCGAACCCGCGCTCCTCGCGGACGGTCCCGTTCGTCTCGAAGACGACCGGTGTCCCCATCGCCCGCATCGCCGCGAAGGTGATGGCCGGGGCCGACCTCGCCGCCCTCGACCACGAGGAACAGGTCCCCGAGCAGGTGAGCGTCAAGGAGGTGGTCCTGCCGTTCGACCGGTTGCCGGGCAGTGACCCCCGTCTCGGCCCGGAGATGAAATCAACCGGCGAGGTGATGGGTACCGCCGACACGTTCGGGAAGGCCTACCAGAAGGCCCAGATGTGTGTCGGCAAGCCCATCCCGCTGTCGGGGACGGCGATCGTCGACATGCCGGTGGCCGGGTTCGGGGAGTTCTTCGAGGTACTCGACCCCGACGACTTTGCGGACGCCGCGGCAGCAAAGCAGGCACTCAGGGCGGGCGAGGTCGATCTGGTGCTCTCGCGTGACCGCGACCTGCTCTCGGTCTGTGTCGAGGAGACGATCACGTACTTCTCGACAGTCGAGAGCGCGCAGGCCTCACTGGAGGCGATCCGTCACTCGGAGGAACCGCTCGATGTCGCCCCTATCAGCGACAGGCCGACCAGTGGGGAGTACTGGGGCCAGCCCGAGGACCGCGAGAACCTGCGGGTACAGCTCGACCGGCTCCGTGCGGTGGCCGACGCGGGCTATCTCGACGCGCTCGGTGGGGCGGATGCCGATGTCGGAGCCGTCTCCGGGGCACTCGAGACTGTCGTCGACACCGTCGACAGCACGGTGTTGCTGGTCTCCTCGGACCCCGAGCCGGACGGACAGCTCCGCGAGATGCAGGCGTATCTGGCCGACCTCGGCTACGACGCACACATCGCCTCGGAGCTGCCCCGCGCCGAGGGCCACACGGACGAACAGGCCACCGCTCACTACATGACGCTCTCGGCGTTCACACTGTTGCTCGACCGCGACCCGTCCCGCCGGCTGACCGAGTACGAGACCGCGAAGGCCCACAGCAACGTGCTGGCGCGGCTCGTCCCCGCGGACCACGGGCGCCAGACCACCCACCTCGTCGGCGGCCACGGTGACGACACCGACCACGTCCGGAGCTTCGAGTTCGAGTCCGACCCCCGCGGGGTGCTCGACAGGGCCGTCTCGTGGGCCGAGTCGGTGCTGGAGCGCCGCCGCGAGTCGACCCGTGACCGCGCCCTCTGGCGGTGACTCCCCCGGAGCAGAAGCGGTTCGTAGGCTGTCCCGACCTGACGGTGAGTCCCACCCGTGAACGCCAGCAACTCACAGTCAGTGTTCTCAGACAGCTCCGAGACACGGGCATGGTTTCCAGACAATCGGGGGATGTTTCGCCACACCACCGGCGGACGGTGTCTCAGTACGGGTGAATCGACACGTCGACGTGGACCCGTTCTCGCTCCGCATCGTAGCTGTACTCGCCGGCCTCGTACGCGTCGAGGACCGTATCGACGTAGGCCGCAAACGACGGTTCGAGTTCGTCCCGGACCGAACTCTCGTGGTCCCACCTGAGAACCGTCGTCTCCTCACCGTCCGGTCCGTCGTACACACAGAGGTAGTCACCGTTTCCGACCTCCATCAGCGGAATCAGGGGGTAGCGTAACTGTTACAGAATCTAACATTAAATAGAAATAATCAGTTGTGAACAGTAACATCACCTGGTTCCAAAACACTTATAAATTGCTAATACATAAATAATTGCATGGGCGACGAAGATTCAAGCAAT
>CAZFMN010000125.1:0-5193 GCA_964520075.1 uncultured Halobacteriales archaeon
GGATAGTCTACGTCTTGTGGTTTGCTGCATATTATGTCGGATTCATCCCCGCGCTTCCCGCGAGGCTTTCTCCTTGTATTTCCGTAACTGCGGACTCTCCGTTTCGACCGCGGTACCCTCCCGATGGTCGTGCCCCATTCGGGCGGTCCACACCGGAGAGAGTGACGGACACGAACGAAGCAGCTGACACGTGACCGAGATACCGGTCTCGGACGAGAGAGAACTGTCCGGACAGCGGAGTAGTCAGGTCTATATATCCTTCAGCCATGTTCGTACGTGTGACCGAAGAGGGTTCACACGGCGAGGTGGCGGTGGCACAGACGCGTCGTCGGTTCATGCAGGCGCTGAGTAGTGCCGGGGTGGCGGCGGCAGTCGGGTCGGCGAGGGCGGTGGCAGACAGACAACAGACAGACGCCACCGGACAGGTCGACGAAATCGAGGGGACCGTCGGTGGACTGTCATTCTACTCACCGGCGAGCCAGTTGAACGCCAGCAAGGAGCCACTGGCAGACGACGACGTGGCGCTGGTGCGGGCAGAACCGACAGCGTTCAACTTCGAGACCACCGAGGACGGGCCGGAGTTTGCCCCTGTTATCTACGACGAGGACGACCCCGCGATTCCGCTGGTCTCGCAGGACACCGACGACCCGGTCGTGGGGTTCGGCACCATCGACTTCGTCCGGGACACGACCGGCGGGTTCCGCAACGACAACGAGATGTTCGCCCTGAACCTGTTCGACGAGTTGATGGGGTCGGAGTCGCTGGTCGCCTTCGACGAGCAACACCAGTTCTTCCAGCCACTCGAGGACTACCAGGCGTTCTCGGCGTACGCCGAGAGCGCGGGCCACGATATCCGGGTCTCGGACAACCTGGGCACGAGCGGCGGGCTGAGACTCCCCTCCACGGCGAGTCAGTTGAACGCAAGCGGCGAACCGCTCACGGACTCCGACCGGATCCTGGTCTGGGCCGAACCGACCGCGACGAACGCCGACAACGAGGGCGGCGATGCGGTCGCGTACCCCGAGGAGACGGACATCCCGCTGGTCTCGCGTGACGGGACCGTCGTCGGGTTCGGCACGCCGGAACTGATAAACGACGAGTTCGGTGTCCCCGCGAACAACGAGCAGTTCCTGCTGAACCTGCTCGAGGACACCGTCGGCGGGTCGGGACGACTCGTCTGGGACGACGCCCACGACACGTTCTGGGATTCGAGCAAGTTCGGCGACTTCGCCACCGCTGTCGGCGAGGCGGACTACGAGTTCCTGGGTTCCGGAGACGATATCCTGACCACCAGTCAGCCGAAGATGACGTTCGCGTCGACGTCGAGTCTGCTCGACGAGAGCGACAGCGGCGGACTGCTGTTCACCACGGAGACACAGCCCGTTGTCTGGGCGGCCGAGACCGCGACGAATCTTGCTGTCTCGGGGCTGGTGGTCGACGACGCCAGCACGGGGGCGAACACCACCCACGCGTGGGTGTTCGAGAACGTCGAGTTCCAGGGCGAGGTCGACACCATCACGGTCGAGTACCCGGACAGTGCGAGTCTCGACGGACTCACCGACGAGGATATCGAGGTGGTGTTGCGGCGCGAACTCTCCAGTGGGCCCGACACGTCGTACATCGGTGTCAACTCCGGGGACTACACGGGGTCGAGTGCGACGTTCGACCTCAGCGGGTTCGCCACGACGAACATCGCCGGTCCGGTGTCGGTGCGCATCGACGGGATAACCAACCCCGATACGACCGACTACGAGGCGACAGTCACCTTCGAGGGGGCAGACGACACGGTGTCACTCACCGCGAGTCCGGCGCTTGACGGCGAGGGGAACCCGGAGGGAAGCACCGGCACCGTGCCGTACCCCGCGTCGGTGGATATCCCGCTCGTGGGTGTCGACGAGGACACCACCGACGGGGCGATACTGGGCGTGGGTGCCGACCTCGTCTCCGACGGGAGCGAGGCGAACACGGCGAACAACAGGACGGTGCTGCTCAACGCCTGGGCGGACCTGCTCCCGGAGGGTGCGACGGTGCGGTACGACGAGACCCACGGGCAGGACCGGACCCTCTCGGAGTACTCGACGCTGGAGACCGAGGCCGAGAGCCGCGGGTTCACTGTCGAGGCCATCGGTGAGGAGTTCACGGGGTCGCTCGACGGCGCTGACGCGGTGATGATCGCCGGCGGTGACAGCGGTCTGACGGAGTTCTCGCAGGCGGAACTGAGCGCGCTGTCGACGTTTCTCTCGAACGGTAACGCGCTCTTCGTCCACGACACCTCCTACGTCGGGGGAGACTCGACGGCGGAGCTCAACAGCGTGCTCGCGGCCGTCGGCGCCACGTTCCGGTTCAACCGCGACCAGGTCACCGACACGGAGAACAACGACTCCGGACCCTCCGTCCCGCAGACAGCCAACTACAACGACACGTACCCGTCGTACTTCCAGGGACTGGGCGACCCGAAGGGGGGAATCGACTCGGCCGACGCCGTCGCAATCCCCTCACCCACGACGGCGTACACGCAGACGGAACTAGACACGCTCTCCTCGTTCGTCGCGGACGGCGGGGCGGTCCTGTTGTTCGACCAGTCCGACTTCGAGGGGAGCGACGAGACGGCCAATCTGAACGCCATCGCGGAGGCGCTGAGCCTGGAGTTTCGCTTCAACGCCGACCAGGTCGAGGACCCCGGGAACAGTCTCAACCCACCCTTTGTCCTGACGACGATGAACCTCAACGACCAGTTCGACCTGTTCGGCGGGTTCGGGACAGTCGGTCTGCCGGACGCCGACGGTGTCATCATCACGTCACCGACCTTCGAGTTTCAGGAGTTCGAACTCGACGACCTCTCCGCGTTCGTCGAGTCGGGCGGTGCGGTGTTCCTGTTCGACCAGTCCGACTTCGGCGGGCAGGGCGAGGAGGAGGAGGGGTTCGACGAGACGGCGAATCTCAACGCCATCGCCGACGCGCTCGGTCTGGATTTCCGGTTCAACTCCGACCAGGTGAACGACACGGTGAACAACACCGGGTCGGAGTTCGACCCGCTGACCGCGAACTACGATGTGGACCCCGAGAGCCCGGGGGTGTTCGCGAAGCGCGACGACGGCATCGGTATCGAGTTCGATCAGGACCAGGAGTACTTCGGGCAGGTAGTGGAGGTGACCGACGGCGACACGTTCGTCGTGGAGTTCGAGGATAGCGAGTACGGCTACCGTGACACGGTCCGCCATCTCGGGATGGACACCGCCGAGACCGGGAACACCGAGAACGACCCGTTCGAGTGGTTCGGTATCCCGGACGACCAGACCGGGCACCTCGACACCTGGGGGAACAACGCGACGAACTTCGCGCTCGACCTGATGGCACCGGACGGGGCCGAGGCCGAGGAGCAGATACAGGGCCGGAGCGTGAAGATACGGTTCGACGACTCCGAACCGGTCCGGGGCGGGTTCGGCCGACTGCTGTCGTACATGGACTACGACGCGGACAGTTTCGACGCCGACCCCGGAACCGGGAGCTTCGACACCGAGTACAATATCCAGACCGTGGAGGAGGGGTACGCGCGGGTGTACTCCTCCGGGTTCGGCCGCCACGACGAGTTCGCCGCCGTCGAGGAGACGGCACTCGACAACGGCACCGGTGTCTGGCAGGCGGCGGATTTCGACGACCTCGAGGAGTACCGCACGGAGTTCGTCGAGAGTGCCTTCCTGCCCCGGGCGTCGAGCGTGACCACCACCAGTGGGCCACTCGGTGGCGGCGACGAGGCCGGTGCGACTGATGGACCGGCACCGATACTGCGCGCGAGCGAGAGCGCGACACAGGACCCGCTCGACGGGGACCCGGACGAGTACGACGAGCCACCGGTGCTGGCGGGCGTGGATACCGACAGCGGGGTGGCGATGTTCGGCGGCCAGTTGCTCGAGGAGTCCTACGAGGCCGGCGAGGACGACGACATCACCGACCAGTTCGACCTCGATACGGCGGGCAACTTCACCCTGTTCACGAACACGGTGGAGTTGCTCTCCGGGAACACCGGCCCGGTGCTGGTCGAGGGGGGACACGGCCAGTTCGGTGTCAGCGGCGCCGTGACCCTCGAGGACCTGAAGTTCTATCTCCGTCACGTCGAGGGACTCAGCGGGCAGATCGAGGGGAACGCGCGTCTCCAGCAGACAAACGACCTCGTGGGGAGACTCGAAGAGAACGGGGAGAACCCCCGTGCGCTGATTCTCACCACACCCGAGACCGGGTACACCGACGCGGAGTTGACCGCGCTCGCGGCGTTCCGTGACTCGGGTGGCGCGGTCGTGCTGGTGGGGTCGGCAGCACCCGACGCCGGTGAGCGTGCGAATCTGAACGCGGTGGCCGAGGCGCTGGGCACCGACCTGCGACTCAACGAGGACCGGGTCATCGACGAGTCCGACCCGCTGACCGCCCCGGAACTGCTCGTCACGGAGAACGTCGAGGACGCCGACGGACTGCGGATACCGGTCCACCTCGACCGCGAGTTCGACGGTACCGGCGTGATGGCCCGATTCGACAACGTCGGCAACGACGCCTGGACACTGCCGTCGGCGACCGACGGTGTGGCGCTCGACGAGGGGGACAACCCCACGATAATGTTCAGGACCGGCACGCGCCACCACATCGAGAACAGCGCCGGCGCGGAGGTCTATCCGCTCGCCTTCGAGAACGAGGCGGGCACCCAGCTGCTCACACAGGACGGCACCGGGAGCTTCCAGGACGACCCCGGGGTGAACTGGGTCGACACCGGTGATGTCGTCGAGTTCACGCTCACCGAGGAACTCGCGGCAGCACTGGACAGGTACATCTGCCCGGCCGCCGAGTCGATGCAGGGTGATGTCGTGACCAGCCAGCGACTCGGCGGTCCACCACGGCTCGAAGGGTACGACAACCCGCCGGGGGACCTCGACGGGGACGGTCTCTACGAGGATGTCGACGGTGACGGGAGCTTCACCATCTTCGACGTGCAGGCGTTTTTCATCAACTTCCAGAGCCAGACCGTGCAGGACAACGCCGCGTTCTTCAAGTTCAACGAGGACCAGTCCGACGAGGTCACCATCTTCGATGTCCAGGCGCTGTTCAACCGCCTGACCTGAGCGTCGCCACCACCCTCCGGACCGTTCTCCATCGACTGTGCCTCGGCTGTCTACCCGCCGGTGGCCGCGCGAGGGTGTTCCCTCC
>CAZFMN010000126.1:0-5089 GCA_964520075.1 uncultured Halobacteriales archaeon
GGGAGTGGCACTCACGGGCGTCCAGCACCGTGAGCAGCGGGCCGGGCCATCGGCCCGACTCTCCGTTCCAGCCACCGTGGGAGAGTCCTGTGATGACATGCCAACCGCTGCTGGGTGGGCTGCGTAGGTGTGTGAGTGTGAGAAGTGAGACGCACTCGTGGCCAGCGTGAGCGTGAGCACGTTCCCCGCAGCAGCATATCGCATGTCTACCGTTTCATAGTATCTCGCACAAAATAAACGTTAGGATTGCAGACTGTCTGTGTCGCGTGGTTAATAGCATATCATGTCGGCTTCATCCCCGCGCTTCCCGCGAGGCTTTCGCCTTGAAATCCAGTAACAGTCCCACGGTGTCCCGGGGTGCGCGTGTGAGTCTCTCGTCGTGCCAGACATCCGGTGTCCCGTGGTTTCGACTGGAGGGAGTGTGGTCCGTAACAGCTATTATTGCGGCGGACCGGCGCCACAGTATGCGGGAGTGGCGGGCAACAGCAGACGACGGTCGGCAGGCGGAGCTGTCTCTTCCGGGGGTGGCGTCGTCGCTCGCCGGGAGTGAGACCGTCGAGTACCGGACGGTGCTGTCGGACCCGCGCGACCCGGCGGACGATGTCGCGGTGCTCACGCTGCGTGGGCTCTACGCACGCGCCGAGGTCGAGATCATGGAGCGACTCGGCGGTGACGGGCCGGTGGAACACGACGCGTACTTTCTGCCGCTACAGGTCCCGTTCGTCCCTGACGTCGAGACGGAGGTCCGTGTGACCTGCCACGCGCCAGCCGACCGGTTCGGCGGGGTCCACGACACCGCCCTCGTGCCGGACGAGGAGACCGTTCCCGGGATCTGGTGGGATATCTCGCTGGAGACCGGCCCACTCCCGTATCTCGAAGCGGTTACCGCACGACCGGAGCGGGGCCCAGACGGAGCTGTACTGCGGGTACGGGCGTCGGTGCTCACCGGTCGTGCGCGCTCGGAGCGACTCACCCTCTCGGTCCGGCCAGCGGGACAGTCCCGCGGCGGTGGGGCGATGGAGCGGACCCGGGTCGAGACCGACGGCCCCGGTCGGACGAGCGTCGAGCACACGGTAGACCTGCGTGACCCGTCCCCCTGGTGGCCACGGGGGTTGGGCAGGCAGAACCGCCACGTGCTCCGGGTCCGACTCGGCGAGCACACCCGGACGGTCACGTTCGGAATCCGCGACGTGAGCCGCGAGAACGGTTCGCTGCGTATCAACGGCGAGTCGGTCCCGGTTCGCGGGGTCAACCTGCTCGACGCCACCCCCGAGGACATCGAACGCGCGGTCGAGACGAACGCCAATCTCGTCCGTGTACACGCACACGTCCCACCCGCGGAGGTCTACGAGGCCTGTGACGAGGCCGGGATGCTCGTCTGGCAGGACCTGCCGCTGACCGGTCCGGGTGCGTTCGACACCGGGCGCGGACGGCGCCTGGCGAGGGCTCTCACCGAGCACACCGCAGGGCACCCGAGTGTCGCCGTGTACGCGGCACACGACGACCCGGTCACCGTGACGGAACGGCTGGGAGAGGGGCTGCTCGACCGTCTGCGACTCCGCTGGCGAGCCTGGCGCGCCGACTACGACCCGGCTCCCGCGGCCGAGCTCGCGGCGGCGCTCCCGGACCCCGCCTTCCCCGCGGTGGGCGGACCGGGTCTCGGCTGTGACGTCGCCTCCTACTACCCCGGCTGGCGGTACGGCACACCCGGTTACATCGAGCAACTGCTCGACCGCTACCCTGCCGAGGTGGTCGCCGAGTACGGCGCGGTCGCACCCGGGTCCGGCGAGGAGACAACAACAGGAGACAGAGCGGGTGGCGATACCGGCGGTGGTACGGCAGGCGATACGGACAGTGGTGCAGCGAGCGATGTCGCGCGGGCACGCGCGAGCGACCCGGATATGGCCCGAACAGCACAGGTAGCCCTCCTGAAGACAGTAAGCGAGTCGCTCCGGCGCGAGCGCGTCGGCGCGGTGGCGTTCTGTCTGCGCGACACCGGCGGCCCGGCGTTCGGCGTCTACACCCGCGACGGGGAACCGAAACCCGCCAAGGACGGTCTGGCGCGGGCGTTCTCCCCCGTCCAGGCGTTCCTGACGGACCCCTCGGGCGGTGAGAGCCCGGTGCTCGTGCTCAACGACACCGCACGGGCGGTGACCGGGACACTCCGGTGGCGGGCCGGCGACGCCGGGGGGAGCCTCGACGTGAGCGCCGGCGGTGGGGAGCGCTGGCGCGGCGGCCCGGTCACGATACCTGCCAGCGCCGGGCGGGTCGAACTCGAACTCGTCGGCGAGACGGTCCACGCCGAGAACAGCTACGAGCTGTGAGACGGTCGTCCGACGGACGGCCGACGGCCCGCCGTACCCCTGTCACGTCTTGCGGTTTCAGTTCCGGTCCGCATGGCTCGGCTATATCTCCCTCCCCGTCTTCCTCACAGATAGAGGGCATTGCCCTCGGTGTCACACGCGCTTTTCCACAATGAGAGACGAGATGTCAGCGACTGTCGGAGATTGCCCCGTCTGCGGAACTGGCGTCCCACGCACGGACCTGCTCATCGAGTACGAGACCGACACCGGGCCCGCGGCCTACGCCGAGTGTCCCGGTTGCCGGGAGGTTGTCGACCCGCTCCGTTCCTGAGCCCTGTCGGACGAGTCCCGTCTGCGCGACTCCGGCCCGTGTCGGGAGATCCGGTACCAGGTCCACGGGACTTAAGCTATCCGGACGTGCAGTGTTATGTAATGAGTATCCTGACGGAGCGACACGAGGACCACGGTGCGACGTTCGTCGAGCGGGGTGGGCGCGAGGTGGTCGCCCACTACGGACGACCGGAGCGCGCCCATCGGGCAGTTCGTAACGGTGTCGGTGTGATCGAGCGCGGCGCGGACGTGCTCGTGGTGACCGGCGAGGACCGCGTCGAGTACGTCGACAACGCCATCTCGAACAACGTACCGGTGACAGACGGCCGTGGCGTGTACGCGCTGTTGCTCACCCCGCAGGGACGGGTTCGGACGGAGATGTACGTCTACAACGCCGACGAGCGCCTGCTGGTGGTGCTCCCGCCGGGAACGGGTGAACCGGTCGGGACGGAGTGGCGCGAGAAGACCTTCATCCAGGACGTCGATATCGAGATCGCGACAGAGCAGTTCGCGCTGTTCGGCGTCCACGGGCCGAGTGCGACCGAGAAACTGGCGAGCGTGCTCACGACGACGACACCCGAACAGCACCTGCAGTTCGTCCGCGGGTCGATGATCGACGCCGGTGTGACAGTCGTCCGGACAGACGCCCCTACAGGCGAGGAGGGGTACCAGGTCATCTGCGACGCGACCGACGCCCGGGCGGTGTTCGACACACTCGAGACACGCGGGCTGAACGCCGCCCCCTTCGGCTACCGCACCTGGGAGACGCTCACACTCGAGGCCGGGACACCGCTTTTCTACTCGGAACTCGACGGTGGGGTACCGAACAACCTCGGACTGCACGCCGCCATCGACTACGAGAAGGGCTGTTTCGTCGGTCAGGAGGTGGTCGCCCGGGTGGCCAACCGCGGTCGCCCGACGAAACGACTCCTCGGGCTGACCACCGAGGTGGTTCCCGAGACCGGCGCGGCGGTGTTCGACGGCGACGAGAGTGTCGGCGAGGTGACCCGGGCCTGCCGGAGTCCGACCCTCGAACGCCCGGTCGCCTTTGCCCTGCTCGACCGCGATATCGGCGAGCGTATCGGCGAGGCGGAGGCGCTCTCGGTCCGGGTCGACGGCGAGGAACGGGCCGCGACACCCGTCTCACTGCCCTTCGTCGAGGGCTCGGACCGGTCGGACCGCACCCCCATCGCCGAACGCCCCTCTCCCGAGTGAGACCTGTGGGACTGTGCACCGGCAGAGGACCACCGGGCACGATAACACGCCGGTACCCGGTCGATGTTCTGGGCGAGGTGACACGGACACCGCTGTGACGCCACGGACTGACCGGCACACCACGTGTGAACTGTCGGCGTAGCTCGTCGGCGGTGGCGACCGGTCGGTTATGCAGATTCGGCACATCACTCCGACCGGTATTTTAGTCTCAGGCACGTACGGTAGTGTGATGACGGATCTCGTCCTGTACGAACTGAAGGGTTGCCCGTACTGCGCGAAGGTGAAGCGAAAGCTCGACGACCTCGACCTGGAGTACGAGTCGCGGATGGTCCCGCGGAGTCACGGCGAGCGCACCGAGGTGGAGGAGGTCAGCGGCCAGACCGGCGTGCCGGTGCTCATCGACGAGGAGCACGGTGTCGACGGCATGCCCGAGAGCGACGACATCGTCGCACACCTCGAGAAGACCTACGCGTAGGTCCTGTCGACTCTTCTCACCCGTTCTGAGGGAAGGTCTCGAAAGGGGTTTGAGTGACACCCGGCAAGAGCGTGTATGCTCCGGTACATCGGGCTGTTGTTGCTGATCCCGTTGCTCGATGCCATCCTGCTGGTCGTGCTCGCCGGGTTCGTGCTGAACTGGCAGTTCATCGTGTTGCTGGTCGTGGTGACGGCGCTCGTCGGGATGCTCCTCGCCCGGTTCGAGGGGCGTCACACCATCCGGAAGATACAGACCAAACTCGGCCAGGGTGAGCCACCGACCGACGAACTAATCGACGGTGGACTCCTGCTGGTCGCGGGCGCGTTCCTGCTCACACCGGGGCTCGTAACCGACCTGCTCGGATTCCTGTTTATCGTGCCACTCACGCGGTACCCCATCCGTGTCGTGCTGAAAAAGCGCGTCATCGTCCCCTACGTGGACCAGAAGACCGGCGGTTTCGCCACCGGCAACGTCTACATCGGCGGGTTCCCCGACGGTGGCCCGTTCGACGACCAGACCGACACCCCGCCTGAGGATGCCGGTGTCGCGGACGACCCCGAAACGGGCACCGACAGTTTCGATGATGTCGACCTGGGCGAAGTGAAGGATGTCGACTACGACGACATCGACGACGAGGGCAACAGTAACGCTTAACAGTCCATACCCGGTACCTCGTGATGCGTTTCGGGCCAATAGCTCAGTTAGGTTGAGCGCTCGGCTGATAACCGGGAGGTCCGCGGTTCAAATCCGCGTTGGCCCACTTTCC
>CAZFMN010000127.1:0-5056 GCA_964520075.1 uncultured Halobacteriales archaeon
TAAACGGAGAGGGACTACGTCCCTCGAGCAGTCGGGTGTCGCCCGACGACGCCGAAGGTTCCTCTCGCGCGGGGCCGGGCGGGCCGACGCCACCGGAGGCAATATTCCCCACGTGGGTACTCCGGTTTGCACGCAAGCCGTCGGTCACCGACGGGAGTGGTGTGTGTGGGTATCTGCCTGGCCCGCGCGGGCGGTGCCGTCCTAGCGAGGGAATCCCGCCCGTCCTGTTCGCTCCCCGGTTCCGACAGAGCATCGGAACACGCGTCACTCGCGGGGGACGCTCGCGCTGACTGGGGAGCCACCACCGGGAGTCATGGAAAGTAATATACCTGTCCCAAGACAGCACAGACGTATGGAGGCTGTCGTGCTCGCGGGCGGGTACGCCACGCGGCTGTGGCCGCTCACCCGTCATCGTCCGAAGATGCTGCTCCCGGTCGGCGAAGCGACGGTCATCGACCGCACGCTCGCACAGCTGGAGGCCGACGACCGGATCGACACCGTCTATCTCAGCACGAACGAGCGCTTCGCCGACGACTTCGCGGCGCATCTGGCCGACTCACAGTTCGAGAAACCCCGCCTGAGCGTCGAGGAGACCGTCGAGGAGGGGGAGAAGCTCGGGGTGGTCGGTGCACTCGCACAGCTCGTGGACCGGGAGTCCATCGAGGAGGACCTGCTCGTGGTCGCGGGGGACAACCTGCTCGAGTTCGAGCTCGGGTCGTTTCTGGATTTCTTCGAGCGCAGAGCGGGGAGTGTGCTCGCGGCCTACGACGTCGGCTCCCGGGAGCAGGCGACATCGTACGGCATCGTCGAACTCGACGGCGAGCGTGTCGTCGACTTCCAGGAGAAACCCGACGACCCACCGAGCACACTCGCCTCGATCGCCTGTTACGGGCTCCGCGCGGAGGACATCCGGTTCGCGGAGTATCTCGAGGCGGACAACAACCCCGACGAGCCGGGCTGGTTCCTCGGGTGGCTGCAGGCCCGCCGCCGGGTCGACGCGTTCACCTTCGACGGCGCGTGGTTCGACATCGGCACCCCCGAGAACTACCTGCGCGCGGTCCGGTGGGCGCTCGATGGCGACCGGCTGGTGGCCGACAGCGCCACCGTCGAGGGGTCGACACTCGGCGAGAACGTCCACGTGATGCCCGGCGCGACGCTGCGGGACTCGACCGTCGAGGGCTCGCTCGTCTTCCCGGGCGCCACGGTCGAGGAGACCGACCTGCGTGACTCCATCGTCGACCGCGAGGCGGTCGTTCGCGATCTCACACTTTCGGGGGCGCTCGTCGGCGCACACTCACAGCTACCCTGAGTGCTGCCGGCAACACGGCCGCCCCGGACACTGTTCGTGGCTCCGACAGCCCCGGTCGACCCACGGCACCGTCGCTCACGGCCACGAACGCCCGGGAGCCCGCCCCGACCACCGAAAGCGTCAGATGCGGGAGCGGGGAGTCCGCCGACGGGGAGCAAAAGACACAACAGGAACACACCACCAGTTGCGAACAGACAAGAGATGAGAGACCACGGAGCGCGTGGGTCGGGCAACGGGCCCGGCGGCGACGGTGGTGAGCAAACAGGCGGGACAGGTCGGGGGCCGGCCGTGCGGATGAGGTCACCGCCGGGCCGGGTCCTCCACGATGACGGCACAGCGTTCCCGGCCGACCGGCGCGAGGCGCCGTTCTGTGGCGGGGCAGCCGAGACAGGCGGACACGCCGGGCTGGACCCACGCATCGTCGAACGGGCTGTCGAGGCACGCGGCCGGTCTGTCGGCACCGACGGCAGGGCCAGGGTGCGGCCGGGAACCACCGGCATCGGGTCCGTCTGAGATGCACGGGGGCACTCGGTGCACCGGCGCACTGCTGGCGACGGTGCTCCTCGCCGTGGCCCTCGCGCCCGCGGCGCTCACCGTGTCGGGGTCGGCCGACGACCTGAGCAGTATCCTCGAGTACAGCCCCGCGGAGCAACAGGTCGAACCGGGCGAGACGGTGACCCTCGACGTCGAGGTGTTCGCGGGCGGTGTCACCCACGATGCCGGTGTCGACAGGGTGAACACGACACTCGTCCACGACCCCGACGTGCTGACCGTCACCAGCATCGAACCCGGGCCGTGGCTGGCGGCAGGTGGCGCCGACGTGAGCCTCGAAACCGACATCGACAGGTCGAGCGGAACCGCACAGGTGGTCCAGACCCGCGACGCGTCGGCGGGTGTCACCGGTAACGGCACCCTGCTCACGGTCACGCTCGCCGTCGCCGGGAACGCCGACCCCGGTAGCTACACGCTGTCGTACGACGACAGTATCGTCCGGATGACCAGCGGTCAGTACCAGCCGGTGTTCCCCAACAACGGGACACTCCTAGTGAGCGAGACAGACACCACGGGGGAGGGCGGCGCAACCGGGCGGTTCGCACTCGGTATCGCGGCCGTCCTCGCGCTCGTGGTGGGGGCGGTCGTGCTCCGTCGGGTCCGGGCCGACTAGAAGAAGCTGTCGAGTCGTTCGGCAGCCGTCTCGACGCGGGGTGAGACGAGCGCGAACCGTATCCAGTCGGCCCGGGAGTCGCCAAAGGCCTCCCCGGGCATCCCGGCGACACCGGCCTCGTCTATCAGCCGTTCCACGTTCTCGAAACTGCCCGGGAAGCCGGGGAACCGCGCCATCACGTAGAACGCCCCCTCGGGGTCGGTGTAGGTCGCGCCCGCCCGGTCGAGCGCGGCGGTGAACGCGTCGATACGGTCGCGCAACCGGTCGCGCACGGACTCGTAGTACTCCGGGCCGGTCTCCCTGAGCGCGTGCAGGACCGCCGCCTGTGCCGGCCGGGAGCCGGTGACGTTCGTCAGCATGTGCCGGGTGCGGGCGTCCTCGAACAGGTCACCGGTCGGTCCCTCCCGGTCGGGGAAGACGGCGTAGCCCACCCGCCAACCCGTTATCGCGAGTGACTTCGAGAAACTGTTCGTGACCATCCGGTGTGGCGAGTCGACAGACAGTGCCGAACTGAACGCCCCCGAGTAGTCGAAGTGGTCGTACACCTCGTCGCTGACCAGCAGGGCGTCGTTGTCGGCGGCGATCTCGGCCAGTGTCGCCACCGTCTCGCCGTCGTAGGTCACGCCGAGCGGGTTGTTCGGCGTGGTGACGACGATGACACTCGTCTCCTCGCGCACACACTCCCGGACGGTATCGAGGTCGGGCACACCGTCTTCCCCCGCCGGGACGGACCGCGTGTCGGCACCGAGCATCGACGCCCGGCCCGCGTAGTACGGGTATGTCGGGTCGACCAGCAGCACCTCCGAGCCGGGGAACCGCTCCAGACCGGCCGCCATCGCCAGGTGGTTGGCCTCGCCGGCCCCGTTCGTGACGATGACCTGCTCCGTGTCGACCCCCCGGCGACCCGCAATCTCCTCGCGCAGGGCCGTCAATCCGACGCTCGGCGGGTACTGGAACCGCCCGGAGTCGGCGCGTGCGTACTCCGCCAGCCCCTCCCGGAGTGGCTCGGGCGGCTCCCAGTCCGGGCTCCCACTCACCATGTCGACGACGTCGCGGTCGGCCTCGCTCGCGTACTGCATCACGCGAAAGAACTGCGGCGTCTCGTAGTCCATACCGGATGTTGGACGGCGGCTACCTGTCTCTTTCTCTCCGGCACGACTGTCGCTCAGCCACACGACCACTCCGGAGAGAGCCAACCGGGAGCGGTCTCGTCTCACACCGTCGACTCGCGGTCCGAGGAGCACGGTGCCGACACCGCCAGCCCCTTCAGTCGTCCTGTCGTACGTGTTGGCATGAGTGAGTTGACCGCGACGCTGCACACGACAGAGGGTGACATCGAGATACAGCTGTTCGACGAGCGTGTCCCGGAGACGGTGGAGAACTTCGTCGGACTGGCAACGGGCGAACGGGAGTGGGAGGACCCACAGACCGGCGAGACGCGGACGGACCCGCTGTACGACGACATCGAGTTCCACCGCATCATCGGTGGGTTCATGATACAGACCGGTGACCCGACCGGCACGGGTCGCGGCGGTCCGGGCTACACGTTCGACGACGAGTTCCACCCCGAACTGCGCCACGACAGCGCGGGCACCGTGTCGATGGCCAACCGCGGCCCCGACACGAACGGGTCGCAGTTTTTCATCACACTCGACGCACAGCCACACCTCGACGACAAGCACGCCGTCTTCGGCGATGTAATCGACGGGATGGACGTCGTCGAGGCGATCGGCTCGGCCACCACAGACGGGGACGACAGGCCAACAGACGCCATCGTGCTCGAATCGGTCACCGTCGAGAACTGACTGTCTCCGCGGCCACTGTCGGGAATCCGTAACCGCTTTTTGAGTGCCCATCAGATGTGTCACCGCGCGAGGGTAGCAGAGCCAGGCCAAACGCGGCGGGCTTAAGACCCGCTCCCGCAGGGGTTCCTGGGTTCGAATCCCAGCCCTCGCATGCCGAGACACGGGGCGGTCGAGCCGCGACCGCCACCCCGAGCGAACTCGCGAGCCGTTGCTGTGCGTGCGCGGCACACGACCGAGATGCGTTTTAGCCGGTCTCGCGGCTACTGCTGGCATGGACCGGCGACGGTACCTCGCGGCACTCGGTGGGGTGGCCGCGGGGGCCGCTGGGGTTGTAGGCGTACTCCGCCACACCGGAGACAAAGGGTCCGGCGACGGTGCCGGACAGGGGTCCGGACCGAACGAGTCGCGGGCAGGGGTCGGAAATGGATTCGGCGAAGAGGGGCCAGAACAGACAGACGACAGACCGGCCGGTGAGCGCGGCGGAGAGGTCGTCCCCGACGAGGAACTCAACCGGGCGGCCCCCAGAGACGGGATTCCGGCGATCGTCGACCCGGTGTTCGCGCCGACGTGGGACACCGAGGACGCCGGCGAGGCGGTTGCGGAGTTCGACCTCGACCCCGACGACGAGGTGATCGGTATCGAGCGGGAGGGTATCGCCCGGGCGTACCCGCTGAAACTGCTCAGGCGACACGAGGCGGTCAACGACACGCTGGGGAGCCCACAGCTGATAACGTACTGCCCGGTCTGTGACGCCGGGCTGGTGACAGACAGGACAGT
>CAZFMN010000128.1:0-5025 GCA_964520075.1 uncultured Halobacteriales archaeon
GGTAGGTCGCGGTCCGGACCTCGTGTTTCACGCGGTGTGAGAACAGGTTCAGCGAGGACATCCGTACGAAGTTGAGAAGCGCCTGCCCGATCATCGCGACGGCCATCAGCCCGATGACGAGCCAGAACTGCGCCATCTCGGCCTCCGGGCCGGGCAGCAACGACTCCGGCACGAGCGGCAGGGTGAACGGCTCCTCGCCAAAGATACCGTCGATTGCCACACCGAGCAACACCGGCGGCACGAGCGACGCGAACCGGGTGCCGATGGAGGCCAGAATCCCGAGCACGAACCACCGCCGGCTCCCGTGGCCGTACCGCTGGAACAGCTGCCACAGCGGCCGTCTGACCTCCTCCCGGTACTCCCGTATGTACTCCACGTCGAGTTGCTCGTCGGTACTCATTCGAGTCCACGTTTCTCCGGGAGCGAGCAGATTAACGGTTCCGGTCCCGGGACAGGCCGGCCCCGGATACCGGGGTCTCACAACCTTTATCCCCGGGAGGAGAGTACCCAAAATCGACAGATGTCAGACGACGACGACCGGCCGACGGGGCCGCCGGACGTGTTCAAGCTGTTTGCCGAGACGGGCGAGCAGGCAGTCGAGACCCAGCAGGACCTGCTCAGACGGATACTCGGGGCCGGGGGTGGCTCCGGTGCGGGGATGGACATGAACCAGCTCGGGGCGATGAGCCAGACGGCGACATTCAAGACCCGCGTCCAGAGCGGTGGTCGCATCAGTATCCCCGACGCGGAGCGGGAAACCCTCGACATCGAGGAGGGTGACATCGTGCAGGCGGTCGTGTTCCCGGTCAAGCGAAAGCGCGACGACGACTGACCGGATGACTCCACTCGGTGTGGCGCTCGACCTGCAGCGTGAACTGCTCGACACTGGCCGCCAGACAGTCGAAACCAGTGTGTCCCTCCAGCAACGGGTGAACAGAGCACTCCTCGACGGTGTCGAGAGCCAGCGCGAACTCGACCTGCGGATTCTCGCTCGACAGTACAGCCTCCTCCGGCGGACTGTCCGCCGGGCCGACGAGGAGACCCCCGGTCCGGTAGCCTCCGAGGACGCGCTACGAGCACTCGACCGCCGGGTCGCGGCGCTCCAGACCGACCGTGAGGAGACTGTCGACTCGCTCGTGACCGCGCTCGAAGCGGCCGGCGACACCACCGGTGAGGTGACCCTCGAATCGTTCGATACCATCGAAGAACAGGCTCTCGTGCTGTCTGCCGCGCTCGAACAGGTCGACGGGAGCGTGGGCCCGCTCGGTCTCGTGACAGACCGGATAACTGACTGGTGACGTGCTCCGGTCGCCCGGTCGTGTGAGCGACAGAGCCGGTCCGGTTCGTCGCGTCGGGGGTCGTCGGTTGCGGTCGTGTCCACACGGTCACCGGGCGTACACGACGTCACCGACGAGTCTGGTGACCGTCCGGTCGGAGGGCGGGGACACGGCGAGGTACGGCCGTGTGACGGGGCCGAACACGTCCACGACCGAACCGACAGTGTCGAGTCGCTCGTCGACGAGTTCGGTCCCGACATCGGGGAACGCCTCGTCCGTGCTCCGGACGACCGCGACCCCCTGCGTGACGCCGACGACGGTGCCGGCTCGTCTCACGCCCGGATCGCGCCGAGATACGCGGCCGTCGCCTGCAGGAGGTCGCTCTTGCTGGCGTCGCCGGCGTCGCGCACCAGGACACGGCCCCGGGGTTCGTGTTCGCGCGGGTAGACCTTCTCCCGCTCGACGGCGACGTCGTACCCCACCTGCTTGACCGCTCTGGCGATCTCCTCGACGGTCGGTTCGTCGACGGCGAGCCCCGTCGGCACGCGTCGCCCCTCCGAGCGTGTCAGATTCACATCGAGATACGCCGGCCAGATGACATTCTCGACCATGCGCCTTGCTGTGCTCGCACGGAGTAATTCTCTTTCGGTTCGACGGCCGCTCCCGGTTCGTACCGCCGGGAGACGGGCCGGGTCGGGTCACCCCTGTCGGGTGCGCGTCCTGCCGGGGCTCAGTCCTTTCGCTCGACCATATCCCCGAGTGTGTACTCGCCGGTAGAGCTGTCACCGTCCCAGCCATCGGTGTCGACGTCGCCGCCGGCCGAGAGGTCGATGTCGAAGTGGCTCTCGAGCTTGCGCTGGAGGTCGTCGGTCGGCAGTGTCTCGCCGCGTTCGAGCTTGCGGATGAGACTCGCCTTCTCGTTGAGCGTGCGGGCGAGTTCGTCCTGAGTCAGGTCGGCGCGCTCGCGGGCGCTCCGTATCCGCTGGTCGAAATCCTGGGCGAGCTCGTCGACATCCTCGTAGATGTCGGTGCCGCGTCCGCCACCCCCGCTGCTGGTCGTTGTCGTGGTCGTGCTGGTCGAGCGCGAGCTACCCGAACCCGACGAGTCTGAACTGCTCGACGTGGAGTACTTCGTCGATGTCGAGGACGACTCCTCGGTCTGTAGCTCGGTCCCGAAGTCGGTACACGAGTCACAGACATCGAGCTCCGCACCCTCGACCTTGATGCGGCTCGGGTCCGCTGTCTCCGTCCCGCACATCTCACACTGAACCATACCGGACGTTCGTGAGCCCGCCGCATAAATCGTACGCCCGTCGCCGGGCGGTGACCCGGCTCAGCCGAGCGCCCGGCGGGCGTGGTAGAACCGCTGGAGCGCGGTCAGGTGACCGACCACGGCGAAGACGACGAGCAGCCAGCCGACGAGTGAGAGCCCCTGGAGTGTCGTGCCGACGAACGCGGCGACTGTTGCGACCACGCCGACGAGCACGAGCCGGTCTGCCCGGCCGAGCAGACCGCCGTACACGCGGTCGAGCCCGACTGCCTGTGCCTGTGTGCCGAGATAGGAGGTCATCAACACGCCGGTGACAGCCGCGAACCCGAGCGCGAACCGGTCGACACCCGCGGCCAGCCCCACCACGACGGCGATATCCGCGTACCGGTCGAGCACGTGGTCGAGCAGGTCACCGGCCTCCGAGGAGCTGTCGAGTTCGCGCGCCAGCGCGCCGTCCAGCAGGTCCAGCACCCCGTTGCAGGCGACGAGAACAGCCCCCAGCAGGTACGCGAGCCGGGTCTCCCCGGCGAGTGTGAAGCTCCCGGCCGCACCGACCGCCGCCAGCAACGCGAGCACACTCACCGCGTCCGGGGTGAGACCGGCGCGTTTCGACCCCGCGACGACCGGGGTTATCATCCTGTCGGCCAGCGGCCGGAGCCCGTCGAGTGTCATAGGTACTCGAGAAACGAGACTGTCCCCGCTGCCGGGTCGTGCTCGCCCGCGACCACCGCCTCGATGTCGGCGGCGACCGCGCCGGGCTCCCTGTCGGTCGTGTCCACCTCGTAGATACGCTCCTCGCCGTGTCGCTCGACTGCCGCCGAGAGCACGAGATCCAGTGCCTCGCTCTCGGCGTTCTCCGCGGCTGTCGCGGCCGGTTCCCCGCGCGCCTCGAGCCGACGCTCCAGCGTCTCTGGATGACACCGGAGCACGACAACCCGGTCTACCGGCACGTGGTGGGCGAGGTGTGACTCGACGAGGATGTCGTCACGACCGTCGAGATGCGACACCACGGCCTCGATATCGGCGACCGCCGAGTCGCGCTGCTCGTCGTGACCGGTCGTGAACCCCTGCTCGCGGACGACATCGTTGAGGTGGATGGTCGACAGCGGGGTCTCGGCGCGTGTCACCGCCGTCGTCTTTCCCGTGCCGGGTGTGCCGGTCACCGCCACCCGCATCGGCTCACCCCGCGAGCACCTCGTTTATGCGCTCGACGGCCAGCGGCGTCGTCTCGCGGGTGCCACAGGTGACCCGGACACAGTCGGGCAACCCGAAACTGCTGCAGTCCCGGATGATGACCCCTTTCCGCTGGGTGGCCGCCGCCACCGCCTCGCCGTCGCCGACCGCCGCGAGCACGAAGTTCCCGCCGCTCTCCCAGGTCGGCGCGTCGAGGTGTTCGTGCATGTACGCGCGGGCCCAGCGGGCCGTCTCGACGGTCCGGTCGAGGTGTTCGTCGTCCTCCAGCGCGGCTAACCCGGCCCGACAGGCGAGCTTGTTCACCGCAAAGGGGGTGTTGATGCGGTCGTAGGCGTCGGCCCAGGTGTCCGGAACCAGCCCGTACCCGACCCGCAACCCCGCCAGACCGTGGCTCTTCGAGAACGTCCGCAACACACAGACGTCGTCGCGCTCGTCGAACAGCTGTCGTGCCGACGGGTTCGTCGTGAAATCGCCGTACGCCTCGTCGACCAGCACCACCGTCTCGTCGTCGGTGGTGGCCGCGACCCGCTCGATATCCGCGAGTGACATCTCGGAACCGGTGGGGTTGTGCGGGCTGGTGACGTAGACGATACGGTGGCCGTCGTACTCGGAGAGCAGCGTCTCGGGGGTCTGTGCGAAATCGGTCTCCCTGTCGAGGCTGTACCGGTCGACCTCGCCGCCGTGGTAGCGGGCGCTCATCTGGTAGTAGGCAAACGCCGGGTCGGGAACGAGCACCCGGTCACCGGGGTCGAGCATCGCCCGACCGAGGTAGTCGAGAAAGCCGTCGCCGCCGGGGGAGAGCCACACCTGGCGGGGTTCGAGGTCCCACTCCGCCGCGACAGCGGCCATCAGGTCCGTGTGGACCGCCTTCGGGTACGTGTCTACCTCGTCGGCCGCCTCGCGGATTGCCTCGACGGCGGCGGGGCTCGGACCGAGCGGGTTCTCGTTCGAGGAGAGTTTGACCAGACTGTCGGGGTCGACCCCCAGCTCCCGGGCCACCTCCTCGATACCCTCACCTGCCCGGTACGGCGTGTGTGCCGACAGGTCCCGTGATTGCATACCTCTACAGAGTGCGTGTGGCGGCTTAAGACTGGTTATCGTGTCCGTCTCCGGCCCGAGCACCGGGGGCAGAACACGATTGGAATAGCTTTTCAGGGTTGCTGTGTGAGTGTCCGACAGGGCGTGTGGCCTAGTGGACAGGGCGAGAGGTTCCTAACCTCTCGATCGCGGGTTCGAATCCCGCCACGCCCGTTCTCCGGCGAACGACAGTGAGCCGTGAGACGG
>CAZFMN010000129.1:0-4930 GCA_964520075.1 uncultured Halobacteriales archaeon
GGCACCCGACCGGCGAGTGACGGTGGTGAATCGGACCCGGTCGGTGACGGTGCCAGTCGACAGGCAGGTGACGGCGACAGCGGTCCGGCAGACACCGGAGCGGGGGGAGAGCGATGAGTGGGCTGTTCGCGGCCGTGCTGTCCGTGTTCGTGCTGGTGACCGCCGTCACGACAGCACTCCTCAGAGACGTGCTGGCGGTGGTCGTGGTGTTCGCGGGCTACAGCCTCGGGATGGCGCTTTTCTACGCGTTCCTGCTCGCCCCGGACGTGGCGATGACGGAGGCTGCAATCGGGGCGGGTGTGACGACGCTGCTCCTGCTGTTGACGCTGGCGAAGACCGTCCGGACCGACCCCGACCGGTGGCTGGAGCGGCCGAACCTGCCGGCGGTCGTCGTCTTCGGGACACTGCTCGTGGTGCTCGTCGCCACGCTCCTCGACGGTCCGGTCGTCGGCGACCCCGGTCTCGCGTGGGACAACCCCGGGGTCACGCAGTACTACATCGAACAGGCCTACGAGGATACCGGTGTCGAGAACACCGTGACGGCGGTGCTCGCGGGCTACCGCGGGTTCGACACGTTCGGCGAGGCGGTCGTCGTCTTCGCCGCCGGTATCGCCTCGCTCGTCGTGCTCAGACAGGTGAGATTCACCGATGAGTAACGAGAGCCAGCGGGATACCGGCAGAGACGGTCCCGCCCGGACCGACGACAGTTCACCCGGGAGCGGCGAGTGGACCTACGTCGAGAGCCAGATCATAATGACGACGGTCCGTATCGTCGCCCCGTTCTCGCTCACCTACGGGCTGTTCCTGACCTTCCACGGTGCGGACTCGCCGGGTGGCGGGTTCCAGGGCGGCGCCATCATCGCGGCGACGGTGCTGATGCTCGCGTTCGCGTTCGGTGTCGCCCCGACCCGGGAGTGGCTTCGCAACCGTACCGTGGTCGCGCTCGCCGCCGGCGGTACCGCCGCGTTCGCACTCGTCGGTCTCCTCCCGGTCGCGCTCGGTGACAGCTTCCTCGCACACGAGCAGTTCAAGAAGGCGTTCGGAATAAAGACAAAGTGGGGACTCGAGGCTGTCGAGATCGCCGGTGTCGCACCCATCGTCGCCGGTGTCCTCGTGGGTCTGTTCTTCGTCCTCGCCGCCGGACTGTTCCGGGACGAGGAGTCCGACCGCCGCCTCCCCGACGGCGGGAGAGCCACCGCCCAGCGGACACGGCTCACGGACACCGGTGCCGACCCACCTCCCGACGACAGTGAGTCGACCGACGCCGACCCGTCGACCGGCAGTAGTGAATCGGGCGACGGCGACCCGTCGACCGGCAGTAGTGAATCGGGTGACGGCGACCCGGGTGGCGAGGCCGCCGCGGGCGAGACCACAGCGACCCCGGGGGACAGTCCCGGTACGGCGGCCTCCACGGGTGACACCACGGAGACCCCGGATGCAGGGTCCAGTGCAGGGGGTGACCGGGAGTGATAGAGGCGTTCGCGACCCGGTACAGCTACATCCTGTTCGCGGCGTTGCTGGTGCTGGGTCTGTACATGGTGGTCACCAGTTCCAACCTCGTGAAGAAGGTGGTCGGGCTGAACCTGTTCCAGACGGGTATCTTCCTGTTTTTCGTGACGACAGCGTTCGTCGACGGCGGGCGTTCGCCGGTCGTCCCGGCGGAGGCAGGACCGGGCGAGGTCTTCGCGAGTCCACTGGGGCAGGTGATCGTGCTGACGGCGATTGTCGTCGGGGTCGCGCTGACCGCCGTCGCGCTCGCGCTCATCGTCCGCATATACGACGAGTACGGCACCCTCGACGAGGAGACACTCCGGGAGGTGCGCACCGATGAGTAGTCTCGTCGAGACGGGGCTGGCGCTGCTCGTCGTGGTGCCGATGGTCGGCGCGACACTGCCGCTGGCGCTCGGCCTGATGCGGGACCGGGTCGGCTGGGCCACCGCGACGGTCGTGCTCGCGGTCGAGGCGGCACTCGCCGCCCGCGTGGCCTACGCCCTCGTCCTCGAGGGCGGGCGGGTGGTCCACGTGCTCGGCGGTGAGACGTTCGGCCGGACGAACCGGGAGGTAGGCGGTGAGTCGACGGAGGGGTTCGCGGTGGGTATCGAACTCGTCGGGGACGCGCTCTCGGGGCTGGTGGTGGCGCTGGTCGCCGGTGTCGCGCTCGGTGTGCTCGCGTTCGCGCGCCGGAGCGGCCCCCGGACGAACGCCTTTTACAGCGGCTACCTGCTCCTGACAGGGGGGCTGATGGGTGTCGCACTCACCGGTGACCTGTTCAACCTGTTCGTGTTCCTCGAGATATCGGGGCTGGCGACGTACGCGCTGGTCGCGAGTGGCCGGTCGCCGACCTCGGCGGTGGCCGCGCTGAAGTACCTCGTCCTCGGCACGACGGGCGCGTCGATGTACCTGGTCGGTGTCGGCTACCTGTTCCTGCGGACGGGCGCGCTCAACATGGTCGATGTCTCGCGGACACTCGCCGGCGACGTCGACCTGCCCGGACTGGAGGGGCCGCTGTACGGTGACCCGCTGGTGGTGGCCGCGTTCGGGTTCGTGGCGGTCGGTCTGGCGACGAAGGCCGCGCTCTTCCCGCTGCACACCTGGCAACCCGACGCCTACGCGGAGGCACCGGACACGGTGACGGTGTACATCTCGGCGCTGGCCTCGACCGCCGCGGCGTACGCGCTCGCCCGGGTGACCTGGTTCGTGTTCACCCCGGCGTTTTTCGAGTTTGGCCCGGCGAACCGGCGTGTACTCGAGTTCCTGCTCGCGCTGGCGACGGTCAGCGTACTCGTCGGGAGCGCGCTCGCGGCGATGCAGCCCCGGATAAAACGGATGCTCGCGTACTCCTCTGTTGCCCAGTTCGGGCTGATCGTCATCGGAATCGGTGTCGCGGTCCACCCCGCCGCGGGTGAGCAGGCCACCCGGGTCGCCGTCTACGGGGTCGGTATCCACCTCGTCGGACACGCACTGATAAAGAGCGGTCTGTTCGCCACCGCCGCCGCGCTCGCGGCCGACACCGGTGCCCGGCGGGTGCAGGAGTACGCCGGACTCGCGCGCCGGCGGCCGTTCCTCGCCGGCGGGATGGCCACGCTCGCGTTCGGTCTCGTTGGTGTGCCGCCCACAGTCGGGTTCCTCGGCAAGTGGTACATCGCGCTGGCGGCCGTCGAGGCCGAGCACTGGCCGCTCGTGGCGGTCGTGTTCCTCAGCACGGTGCTCTCACTGCTGTACGTCGCCCGGGTGCTCGAGAGCCTGTACTTCGCCGGGAGCCCCGAGGCAGCGACGGAGCCGTCGGGGGAGATCGCCGGGTCGCCCGGTGAGACCGGTGACGCGGTCGCGGCCGACGGCGGTGACGACACCGACGAGGTGGTCGCGACCGGCGGTGCCTCGACCGGGATGGTCGCGCTGGCGCTGACGGCGGCAGTACTCACCGTCGGCCTCGGCTTTACCGGGGCCGAACTCTCGACCGCGCTCGACCCGGTCGTCGAGGCAGTCGCCGACGCCGCGCCGAGCACGGAGGTGGACAGATGATAGAGCCGGCAACCGCCGACCCGCGGCCGATACTGGCGGTCCTGCTCTCGGCGGGCACCATCCTGCTGATACTCGCCTCCCACCGCCGGCCCGACGTCCGGGAGTCGTGGTCGGTGCTCGCCGCGGTGGCGAAGTTCGCCGTCGTGTTGAGCATGCTGCCCGGCGTGCTCGGGGGCACCGAGTACCGCTGGTCGATGGGCGAGTTCGTCCTCGGCATCGAGTTCGCGCTCCGGGCCGACGCGCTCGGGATGGTGTTCGCCCTGCTCGCCAGTTTCCTCTGGATCGGCACCACCTTCTACGCGGCCGGCTACATGCGCGGGCTGGACGAGGGGTCACAGACCCGCTTTTTCGCGGCGTTCGCCGCCAGCCTCTCCGCGGCAGTCGGCATCGCGTTCGCCGAGAACCTGCTGACGATCTTCCTGTTTTACGAGCTCCTGTCGGTGGCGACCTACCCGCTGGTCGCCCACGACGAGACCGACGAGGCCCGCGCCGCCGGCCGGAAGTACCTCGCGTACACGTTCCTCGGCGGTGGGGTGCTCGTGCTCGCGGGCACGGCCCTCGTGTTCGCCCTGTCCGGGACGGTCAGTTTCTCCGCGGTCGCCGGTCAGACCCCGGCGACCGGGCTCGCGGAGTCGAGTGAGAGCCTCGCCCGGGCGGCGTTCACGATGCTGGCGGCCGGGTTCGGCGTGAAAGCCGCGCTGATGCCGCTGCACTCCTGGCTGCCCGACGCGATGGTCGCCCCGACACCGGTCTCGGGGCTGTTGCACGCCGTGGCGGTGGTCAAAAGCGGCGCGTTCGGCATCGCACGGCTCGTCCTCGACGTGTTCGAACCCGACCTGGTCGGCGAACTGGGTGTCGGACTCGCGCTCGCCGCGGTTGCCGCGGTCACGTTCACCGCTGCCAGTATCATCGCCCTCCGTGCCGACCGGCTGAAGCGTCGGCTCGCGTTCTCGACTGTCAGCCAGCTCTCGTACATCGTGCTCGGTATGGGGCTGGTCGGCCCCGCCGCGGCCGCCGGTGCCGGTCTCGAGAACGTTATAAAAGGTGGCCTGTTACACATCCCTGCCCACGGGTTCATGAAGCTCACCCTGTTTTTCTGTGCCGGTATCATCCACGTCGAGACCCACACCGACTACATCAGCGAGATGGACGGTATCGGCAAGCGGATGCCGCTGACGATGGGGGCGTTCGCGGTTGCCGCCGCCGGGATGGCGGGCATCCCGCTGGTGGCCGGGTTCGTCAGCAAGTGGTTCCTGCTCGTCGGCTCGGTCTCCGCGGGGCAGTCGGTGTTCGCCGTCGCACTGCTCGTCTCGGGTGTGCTCAACATCGCGTACTTCTGGCCAATCGTCTACGGGGCCTTCTTCGAGTCCCACGACCGGGCCGACTCGAAACCGCTCGTCGAGGGACC
>CAZFMN010000130.1:0-4847 GCA_964520075.1 uncultured Halobacteriales archaeon
CGCGGGGGGCAGTGACGGCCGCGTGTCGACCGTGCGTCCGAGAACTGTCCGGGGCCATCGAGTCAGAGGTGCTGTCGGCGTGGCCGGTTCGGAGGGTCCAGCTTCGAGGACCCCTCATCGTCTACCGTGGGGTTCGGTCGGCCGACGACAGGCCTATACATCAGCCTCCCGAGCAAACGCGTATGAGCGAACTCGCAGATATCGACACCGTCGGTGTCGTCGGGGCCGGAACGATGGGGAGCGGTATCGCACAGGTTGCCGCGACTGCCGGGTACGACGTGGTCCTGCGGGATGTCGACACCGACTACGTCAGACAGGGGATGGAGTCGATAGCGTCGGGGCTAGCACGCGACGACGACCTCGACACCGCCGAGGTGGAGACCGTCCAGGGGCGCATAAGCGGCACGACCGAGCTGGACGACCTCGCGGGCGCGGACATCGTCCTCGAGGCGGCAGTCGAGGACCTCGAGGTGAAACGAGATATCTTCGACAGCCTCGACCGGGTGTGTAGCGACGAGGTCCCGCTCGCGTCGAACACGAGCACGCTCTCGATCACCTCCATCGCGGCGGCGACTGACCGTCCGGGGCAGGTCGTCGGCGTTCACTTCATGAACCCCGTGCCGGTGATGCCGGGGGTGGAGGTGGTGGTCGGCGAGCACACCACAGCCGAGACGGTGACACTCGCACACGCCCTCGCGGCGGACCTCGGAAAGACCACCTGGGAGTCGGCCGACAAGCCCGGGTTCGTCGTCAACCGCGTGCTGATGCCCTGGGTGAACGAGGGGATTCGCGCCTACGACGAGGGGGTCGCCACGAAGGAGGACATCGACACGGGGCTGAAACTCGGCACGAACGCCCCGATGGGACCGCTGGAACTCGCGGATCACATCGGACTGGATGTCGTGCTCCACGCGAGCGAGACACTCCACGAGGAACTGGGCGACCGGTACAGACCTGCATACCTGCTCAAGCGGAAGGTGGAGGCGGGTGATCTGGGAAAGAAGACCGGCCGCGGGTTCTACGAGTACGAGGGGTGACCCGAGTCAGTCGGCGGTTTCGGGCTGTCTCTCGGGGGCGAACCGGTCGCCACCGGCGAGCAGGAGCAGAGCGAGCAGACCGGCAACAGTGGCGAACCCCGCGAGCACGAGGAAAAACGCCGCGAGCGTGTACCCGCCGAGCACGAGCCCGCCAACCGCGACGCTGGTCGCGCCGATACCGAACTCCGCGAGGAACGTGTACCCGTAGGAGAGACCGCGGGTGTCGGCCGGCGTGTACAGCGCGACCGCAACCTGGTAGAACGGCTGAATCGCGAACAGGAGGAATCCGAGCAGCCCACAGAGCACGAGCAGCGGGGCGAGACCGAGCGCCGCAACCGGGACGAACGCCACCGCCAGGGCGGCGAGTAGCCCGAAGATAACCAGCAGACCACGCTCGACGGCAACCCGCTCGGTGAGCCGTCCGCCGACGTACTGGCCGACGATGCCGACCACGAGCAGGCCGACGAAGACGTAGTCGCCGGGTTCGATGCCCTCGATACCATCGGTGACGGCCTCGATTGCGTCGAGGTCCTGGAGTATCTCGGGCAGGTAGGTCAGCACACCGCGGTAGAACAGCCCCTCGAAGGCGACGAGTGCGAACACCACGACGAACGCGCTCGCGAACAGCTGGCGACTGTTCGCGAGCATCGTCGGCACGGAGAGCGGCGTGCCGGCGCCGGCCTCGGCGTCGTCGGTGGCCGCTGTCGGGTCGAACTCGACGCGCCAGGCGTACGCGAGCGCGACCAGTCCGGGCAGAGCAACCAGCACGGCGACGACCGACCAGTCGAGGAAGACGAGCAGTGTCGCCGTGGTGAACGGTCCGAGCGCGAGGCCGATGTTGCCGGCCATCCCGTGGTAGGCGAACACCGTCCCGCGGCTGTTCGCGCCGGTGGAGATGAGCGAGTTCCCCGCCGGGTGGTAGACGCTGGCCGCCGCACCCCACAGCAGGAGTGCGACGGCGACTGTCGGCATCGAGTTCGCCGCCGCGAGCAGGAGAAAGGACCCGGCCATGCCGGCGAAGCAGGCGAGCACGACCCGCCGTGGCCCGTAGCGGTCCGCGAGCATCCCCCCCGGGAGTGCACCCAGCCCGAACGGCGCGTAGCCGAGCGCGACCACCAGCCCGCGGAGCACCAGCGAGGCGTCGAACGCACTGCCCCACGCGACCAGGAAGATCGGTATCGACATCTCGAACCAGTGGACCAGCCCGTGACCCAGCATCGTGAACGCCGCTATCGAGCGGTCGTTGCCGTCCATCTACTGCCACACAGCGGACCCGACCACTTATTCCCCGCGGACACACCCGCCCGTGACAGCCAAACCTGGCGGGGGCCTCTCCCCCCACCGACCTGGTGGTCGTGCCGAGAGACCCGGCTCGACACCCGCTGGAACTCGACCGTGCTCGGTACAGTCCCGCTCGACGCTGGAGAGACCCTGGTGCTGCTGTCGAGCGGTCACATTCGGCGCCGATACGCCCGGTCGCGTTCGATACGGTCTCGTGGGGAGATGCTGTCGGGGACACACGCCGACAAACTATTTGTATCTGATTGTGCAACGTTACAGGTGATGACGGACGCGATAGAGACGGAGGGGTTGACGAAGCGATTCGGGGACGTTGTCGGGGTCGCGGATCTCGACCTCTCTGTGTCGTTCGGGACAGTCTACGGGTTCGTCGGTCCGAACGGGGCGGGAAAGACGACGACACTGCAGTTGCTCGCCGGGTTGCTGGACGCCGACGCGGGGAGTGCCCGTATCGACGGGACCAGCACCACCCGGCGGCGGGAACTGACGGACGTGCTCGGGTATCTCCCCGCCGAGGCACCGCTGTACGACGAACTGACGGGGAGAGAGCAGCTCCGGTACGCCGCGCAGTTCCGGCACCTTGACGACGGCAGGGTCGACGACGGGCTCGAGCGGTACGGTCTGGTCGACGCGGCGGACCGGCGCATCGAGGGGTACTCGACGGGGATGCGCCGGCGACTCGGGCTGGCACAGGCGACACTCCACGACCCGGCGGTGCTGTTGCTGGACGAGCCGCTGAACGGGCTGGACCCGCAGGCGACCCGGACCGTCACGGACCTGGTCGGGACTGTCAGTGACGACGGAACGGCGGTTCTCGTCTCGTCACACGACCTCGCGACGGTCGAGGTGATCTGCGACCGGGTTGGTATCATCGCCGACGGACGACTCGTCGCCGAGGACGAACCCGACGAGCTAGTCGACGGGGTCGAGGACAGGGCGGACCTGGAAACCGCGGTGATCGAGTTGACCGACGAATGAACCACAACACACTCCGTGACAGTCTCCTCGTCGCACGCCTGTACCTGCTCCGTGGCTGGCGGCGCGCAATCGCCAACCCGCGCACACTCGCGCTCCGGGCCGGTGGACTGGTCGCAATCTGGCTGTTCGTCGTTCTGGGCGATGCCCAGACACTCCCCTCCGAGGTCGAACCGGCACGGTTCAGAGAGATGATGCGGGGCACCGCGGCTGGACTCTGGCTCGCGCTCGCCGTTGTTGCCGCTCTCGGCACGCCGACAGCCGCACGCTCGGTCCAGGGGAGCCCCTTCCTGCTCCGGTCTGCCGGTCTCCGGCCGACGCTGTGGGGGACGGTGCTCGGCAGGTACGCCCAGCGGGTCGCTATCTTCGGTGCGTTCGCGGTGGCGACGGCACTGGTCCTCGTCTGGGGGTTCGACATCCCGACCCGGAATCCGCTCACGTTCGTCGCGTTGCTCGTGTTCTTCCTGACGGCCGAACTCGCCGGGATGGCGGCACGTCTCGGTATCGCGGCGACGGGCATCCGCCTCGGGGACACCGGGCGTGTTCTGCTCGGGGGCGTCGGGATTCTCGTGCTGTCGGTGGGTATCGGGTACTTCGAGGAGACCGTCGCACTGCTGTCACACCTGCCGGTTGCCGCGTTCGGTGAGGCGTTCACGATGGGTGTTCCGGGGGTGACGGCGGACGAGACGCTGGTGGTCTGGGCCACCGTCGGCGGTGTCGTCGGGTCGCTCGTGCTGGCCGTCGCAATCGAGCAGTTCGCCCTCCGGAGCTGGTTCACCGGCGGGAACCGCGAGCGGGCCGGCACGGAGCGCACCCGGGTGGACGACCTGCTCGGCCGTCTCGGCGTCACGGGTCCGACACGCGCCGTCGCCTGGCGGCTCTGGCTCCAGTCCCGGCGACGGCCGCTCGTGCTCGGCCTGCTCGCGGTGCCCGCGCTGGTCGTCGGTCTCGCGCTCGTCGACCCCGAGGGGACCGACATCCCGCTGTTCCCGCTGTCTATCGGTCTCTACGCCGTCTGGATGGCGACTGTTAGTGTCGGGCTCAACCCGCTCTCCTCCGAGGACGAGACACTCACCCACCTGCTCTCGGCCCCGGGGCGCGATGTCGTCCGTGGCTACGCGCTGACGACGGTCTGTCTCGGTATCCCCGTCACCACCGCGGCGGTACTGCTCGCCGGGGTCCTCGTCGGACCGCTGTGGCTGACGGTGCCGGCACTGATTGTCAGCGTCGTCGTCCTCCTCGGTGTCGTCCCCGGGGCTATCGCCATCGGACTCGTCCTGCCCCGCGTCGGCGCGCTCGAGCAGTCGGTCGACGGCCCGATAACACCGAGCAAGTTCGCCATCGCGGCCCACTCTGTGCTTCTCGGATTGCTCGTGGCCCCGGCAGCCCTGGTCATCGCGTTCGCCGCTCAGATTCCGCCGGTTGTCGTCTACGCCGGCAGCGGCGTGACCGTCCTCGCCGCACTGCTCACCGGGACTGCCGCCCTGCGACTCGCCGCTCGCCGCCTCGACGGCATGACCCTCGGCTGAGTGTGGA
>CAZFMN010000131.1:0-4837 GCA_964520075.1 uncultured Halobacteriales archaeon
TTCCATCTGTGGCGGCCACTACATGCCGTGGTCCTGAAACACCTCCGCCGGTCTGCCGGGTCTCGACTCCTCTAGACGAGGCTCCCCCGAGCGGCGCTCCTGACGGGCGGTCCGGCTGATTGCGGCAATATTCCCTTTATCACGTATCTATATGTATCTCTGCCAGACAGTACGCGCTACCATGCAGAGAAGTGGCGGGCAGCACGGGGCAGGTCGCACAGACGGCACCGGTGTCGACGAGGCGCGGGTGCGCGGAGGCGGAATCGGGAGGCGAAACGCACTGAGACTGACGGGTCTCGTTGCGCTCGGCGTCGGCGCGACGGGAGGGGCGATAGCCGGTGGCGAGCAGGGAGGGGCAGAGAGCACAGACGTGCCGGAGGGGGAGCCGACAGACGTGACGGACTCGGACTGGACGATGTGGCGGTTCAACCGGTCGAACACGGGGCTCAACCCCCAGGCGTTCGGCGGGACAGAGTTCCCCAACAGCTGGACGTACGACGAGCCGACCGACAGGATGATCTATTCGCCGGCGGTCGCGGACAGTGTCGCGTACTTCGGCGCGTTCGACAGCAAGATGCACGCCGTCGACGTGGCGACCGGGGAGCAGCTCTGGACCGCGGAGGCGGGCGATATCATACAGTCGACACCGTCGATACTCGACGGGACGGTGTACAGCGCGGCCTACGACGGGGAGATATACGCGTGGGATGCCGACACCGGCGAGGAGATCTGGAACGTCGTCGGTGGTGGCGCGGGCGAGCGGACGACATCTGTCACCGTCGACAGCGACGGCGAGACAATCTTCGTCGGGAGCGACGACGCCATCTACAGTCTCGTCCCGGAGACAGGCGAGACGAACTGGGAGTTCGGGACGAGCACGAACCTGACCGGCTCGCCCTCCATCGCGGACGGGGTCGCGTACCAGGGTGACTGGAACGGCCAGCTCTACGCGGTCGACACCGGGACGGGAACCGAGGTGTGGAGTCGTCAGCTCGGCAGCGACATCCGGAGTACCGCGGCTGTCGTCGACGACGTGCTGTACATCGGTGTGTTCGGCGGGGCCGGGTCCGCGGCCGCGGACGAACTCCCGGCACGCGAGGGGCCCCCGCTCGACCATCTCGACCCCTCGGCGGACACGCCAGCCTCCGACAACGAGCCGACCGGTGTGTACGCGCTCAACGCGGCAGACGGGAGCGAGCTCTGGAGCTACCAGATGGACACGGTGTTCTCTTCGCCGCTCGTCGCCGATGGGCTGGTGTTCGCTGCCGACTACGGCGGGACGTTCGTCGCGCTCGAACGCACGACAGGTGAGCTGGTCTGGTCGCACGAGTTCGACGCCGGTCTCGGGAACGATGGACCGACGAGCTCACCGGTGTACGCCGACGGTGTGGTGTACGCCGGGTCCGGTGCGGTCGAGTCCTCGCTGTTCGCGTTCGACGCACAGTCCGGTGCGGTGCTCGGACAGTTCGATACCGGCGGCGGGGCAGTTCGCTCGCCGGCAGTCACCGAGAGCAATCTGTACGTGACCGCCGAGGACAACGACGAGAACGCGGAGTTGCTGGGGTACACGGCCGACACAGAGGGGCGGAGTGTCACCGGGACCGTCACCGGCCCAGTCGGGGAGCCGGTCGACGGCACGGAGCTGGTGCTGTTCCCGCGTCACCAGGAGGGGGCCGCGCTCTCCCTGCTCTCGGAGTACCCGGACTACCCGGAGCCGTCGAGTGTGCTCGACGTCGAGGCCGGGGCCGTGACCGACGGTGGCGAGTACTCGCTCACCGGTGTCGAGACGGGTGACTACCACGTGCTCGTCCTGCCGACACCCGGGTCGGGGTACACCCCGATACTGGCCGAGGATGTCATCGTCGGTGAGTCGGACATCGAGCGGGACATCACACTCTCGCAGGACCGGCCGCTCGCGGAGCTCGACGACGTGATGGCGGACCTGCTCGGACCGGCGTCCAGAGAGAACCGGGGTGCCATCGGCGAGCATCTCGACAGCATCACGACAGAGACCGCGGCGGTGACCGACGAGGGCGTCCAGGAGCTCCCCTCGTCGGAACAGCTCGCGTCGGTGTTTGGCGTCACCGACAGTGCACTCAACTACGACCTCGACCAGCCCAGAGCCCAGTTCCAGGACCAGCTGAAGGCAGATATCCTCGGAGAGGGGCTGGAGGTGGCGGAGTACGGGCTGGACAAGGCGCTGGGCGCCGTCTGGGACCAGCTCGACGCGGAGCTCCAGGAGGAACTCACCGGCGTGACCGGGACACTCGGCTCCGAGGAGTGGTTCAGCGAACTGGAGTACCCCGACCGCGAGTGGCTCGTCACGCAGGGGTACAAGCTCACACCGCTGTATGTCGGTGCGACCGACGAGATCGACGACGCGCGGGACCAGTACGACGGCATCGCGGTCCAGGAGCCACACGGCGAGTTCAGCGTCGCGGCGGCGAAAAGCGCACTCGACGAGGTCAGACGGCAGGTGGACAACCCCGGCTACGGGGTGCCCGGGTACGTCGTCCTCCCCGATGGCAGGGGGTTCGATATCGACCAGTCCGGCGCCTACGTCGCCGCGTTCGAGTGGACCAGCGACCAGATAGACAACATCGAAACCGCACAGACACTGGCACAGGCGGGCAAGGTCGTCGGCGGGGTGCTGATACTGACCGGGAAGGGTGCGCCCGCCGGCGCCGCACTGCTGAAAGTGAGTGCCGCCGGCTACAAGAAGGCGGAGTTCGCGGCGACCATCGCGCGGTTCAAACTCGCGGTCGAGGCGGTGCTGGCGAACATCTACTGGGGTATCGACACCAGGCAGACCGCGTCGCTAGCGGCGGAGACCGTCGCCTGGCTCGGCGACGCGACACAGGGGTCACTCGTGGAGGCCGACCTCGAGATCGTCGAGACCGACCTGAATCTCACCGAGCCACCGGTGTCGCTCCTCCCGGAGTACGTCTACGCGAACCGGCCACCGCCGGCCGACGTGCCGGACTGGCTACCCATCGACGGGATCGGCCTGCAGACGAAGGCCGTCTACGACGGCGAGGTGACGGTCAGGAACAACTCAGACCAGACCCACCAGTTCGAGGTGACGATGTACAACCAGTACGACGAGGGGACGGCCGTCTCCAACGAGGCGGCGGTCCATCCGGGGCCCGGTGCGACCGCCGAACTGGGACCCGGCGAGGAGACGACAGTCGAACTCGAGTGGGTGAGTGACTTCCGGCTCGGCAACATCCTCAGCCTCTACACGATGATAATCCAGGTGTGGTCGGGTGGGATTATCCGCGACGATACGAACGTCGCGTACGAGGTGCTCCCGTCAGTCGAGGTCCAGGGCGACCGCGCCCGCCTCCGGACGTCACGTCTGGCGGTCACGGGACCGGGCAGGCGTCACGACGAGGCGCTCACACTCGCAGAGTTCAACGAACACCGCCCCCGCACGGAGACTGTCGTCGACGAGACGCTGACCCCCGATGCCCGGACCGAGTCGGTCACGGTCACGGCCAGCGAGGACGCGAACAGAGTCGCGTTCGTGCTCTCGGCGACCGCGGGCGTCGCGCTCCAGGTGTTCGACGAGCAGGGTCGGCTGGTCGGGTACGACCCGGAGGTCGACGCGGTCCGGACCCAGATTCCGGACGCCAGATACGTCGGCCCGAACGCGACCCCGCAGATTGTCGCCACCGATACCGAACCCGGCCGGACCTACACCGTCGAGATTGTCGGGTACCGGTTCCGCGGGCAGACCGGCGAACGTGTCACACTCCGCCGCGTCGAGATACCCGAGCGCGACTCGCTGCTCTCGGTCTCCCCGGACAAGGCCGCCGCCGTTATTACCCCCGGCGAGACACAGACCGCCGAGGTTCAGGTCGCGGAGGTTGGCGACCAGGTCGGACTCGACGGTGTCTCCCTCGACCCCGGGCCGCTGCAGAACGGGAACGGTGAGACACTCGAGGGTGTCGAACTCGTGCCGGGCGAGACTGGGTTCGACGTCGGTGCCGGTGAACTCCGCGCGGCGACGCTCGCAATCAGCGCCGACGACACGGTCGACCTGCCGGGGGCGCCGGCACAGACCCGCTTCGAGGGTGACCTGACTGTCGAGACCGTGAACGCCGGGTCGCTCGATGTCTCGCTCTCGGCGCTCGTGCTCGACACCGACCGCGAGGACGTGTCGCTCGCCGAGGCGGCCACGTCGGTCGAAGGGGTCGGTGTCTACGACGCCGATCTCACGCAGTTCGAGTCCGAACGGCCAGAGTACGTGACCCTGGTCGACGCGTACGAGCTGTCGGTCTCCGGCGAGGGGACCGTCACGCTCGGGGTGCCCGACCCGAGACCGGGCAGCCGACTGTTCGCCTTCGCGGTCGGCGAGGAGTGGACGGAACTCGATACGGGCCGCGTCGACGACAGGATGCAGATATCACTCGACGCGTCGGTCGAGACCGACCACCTCGTGGTCGGGGTCGCGCCGCCGGTCGTCGCGGACAGTCGCCCGCGGGACCTCGACGGGGACGGTCTGTTCGAGGATGTCGACGGCGACGGCAGTTTCACTATCTTCGACGTTCAGGAGTTCTTCATCAGATTCGAGAGCGACATTGTCCAGAGTGACCCCGTGGCGTTCAATTTCGACGACAGCAACGCTCCCGAGGAGGTCACCATCTTCGACGTCCAGGGGCTGTTCGACCGACTCGCGAGTTGAGACACACAGCGGGACACGCCGGCAGAGCGGGTCCCTCGTCGTCCCGACGGGACAGAATCGGTGGTCCCCTCGTCGATCAGGGGAGCGACCAGCAGCCGGCCGCGTGGCCGGTCGCGAGCGCGACGCCGTCGGCGGACTGCTCGGCGTCGT
>CAZFMN010000132.1:0-4727 GCA_964520075.1 uncultured Halobacteriales archaeon
CGACACCGGTCTCGACTCGACAGTCTCGGTGACGGGGGAGTCGACGAACGCACCGACGGGCTGGCAGTCTGTGAACGCGCCGGCGGACTGTCAGTCCGTGAACGCGCCGGCAACGAGCAGCGGCACCACGAGCGTCGCCTCGGCCTCGACCTGCGTGTAGTTTCGTTCCCCCTCGTCCTTGATCTTCCCCCAGGAGACGGCCTCGCTCGGCGGTGCGCCCGAGAGGGAGCCGTCCCCCTCCATCCCGGTCGAGACGTACACCGCGTACTCGGCACCGCCGCGGAACAGGTTCGTCATTATCGCGTGGTGTTTCGGGACACCGCCGCCGATTGCCAGCAACCCGGTCTCGTCGGCGAGCAACCCGTCCTCGATGAGGCGGTCGTAGTCCCCCGATATCTCGATTCCGACCCCGTCGGGGGCGTCGAGTTTCTGCTTGTAGTAGTACAGGAAGTTGCCGATCTCGGCGTCGGTCAGCGCCGGAGAGTAGATCGGCACGTCGTTGTCGGCGGCAACCGACAGCACGGAGTCATCGTCGTCGAGCCGTGCGCCCAGTTCCGCCGAGAACTCGCGGGGTGTCCGGAGCTGTTTCTCGGCGAAGAACTCGTCGAAAAAGTCATACAGGTAGTCCTCGAGCCAGACGTAGCGGTCCGAGGGGACGTAGATGTTGCCCAGGCGGTTGATACCCTGCTCGCGCAGCGCCGCCTCGTCGGCGTCCCACTCACCCATCTTGAACGGGAGCTCTGTCTTTATTACGTCCTCGGCGAGCGCACCGGAGGTGGTGATGATGACGTCGACAAAGCCCTCGCGGACGAGGTAGGCAACCGTCTCGCGGAGGCCGGAGGAGACGATGTTCGAGGTGAACGACAGGTACAGCGTGATGTCGTCGTCACGCATCGTCCGGCAGATATCGACCGCCTGCGCGAGGTGGGTCGCCTGGAACCCCGTCGTCGCGTAGGCCTGGAGCATCGCATCGAAGTCGAACTCGCCGCGGAAGTCGTAGCCACGAACGTCCGCCGTGTCCAGCGACTCCTCGGTTCCCGGTACGACGTTCTCGCGCGTCTCGTCTGGGTCCATACCACTGTTTCCGGACTCAGAACCCTGAATCAATCGATTGCTGGACCGTCGAAACAGGAAGCGAGCGAGAGGGGGACAGCCGGAGTCGAGGTCGGGTTACTGGAACCCGAGACGGCCGCTGCGGCGGCGGTCGGGGTCGGGGCTGCCGCCGCGGAACTCCTGTTCCATCTCCTCGTAGTAGTCACGGATATCGTCGGTGACGGTCGGTCGGACACCGTCCATCGCCGTCCGGAAGTGGCGCATTCCGACCTCCGTCGCCTCGTCGTCCTCGCGGAGTGCCTCGATAGCCGCCTCGCGGGCGATCGTCTCCAGGTCGGAGCCAACAAAGCCGTCGGTCACCTCCGCGAGTTCGCGCAGACTGACATCCGGTGCGAGCGGCATATCGCGGCTGTGGATGCGGAGAATCTGTTCGCGACCCTCCGTGTCGGGTTCACCGGCCATCACGAGGCGGTCGAACCGGCCCGACCGCAGCAGGGCGGGGTCTATCATGTCCGGCCGGTTCGTCGCGCCGATGACCATCACCTCACCCATCTCCTCGAGACCGTCCATCTCGGTCAGTAGCTGGTTGACGACACGCTCGGAGACGTTCGAGCCGACATCGCCGCCACGACCGGGGGCGAGCGAGTCGAGCTCGTCGAAAAAGACGACCGTGGGGGCGACCTGCCGGGCTTTCCGGAACGTCTGTCGAATCGCCTTCTCGGACTCGCCGACCCACTTCGAGAGGAGCTGTGGCCCCCGCACGCTGATGAAGTTGGCGTCGGTCTCGTTCGCGACGGCTTTCGCCATCAGCGTCTTGCCGGTGCCGGGTGGGCCGTACAGCAGCACACCCGAGGGTGGCTGTACACCCATCCGGTCGAACTTCTCCGGCGAGTTCATCGGCCACTCGATGCTCTCCTGCACCTCGGATTTCACCGCGGGAAGCCCTCCGACATCGTCCCAGGTTATCTTCGGTAGCTCCACGAGCACCTCCCGCATCGCGCTCGGCGAGACCTCGCTCAGCGCACCCTGGAAGTCGTTGCGCTTTATTATCATCCGGTCGATGAGACTCGGCGGGATATCCTCCTCGTCGAGATCGATCTCGGGGAGATACCGCCGGAGCGCCTTCATCGCGGCCTCCTTCGTGAGACTCTCGATGTCCGCGCCGACGAACCCGTGTGTCTCCTCGGCGAGTCGACCGAGACTGACGTCGTCCGAGAGCGGCATCCCGCGGGTGTGAATCTGGAGAATCTCCTCGCGGCCGGTCTCGTCCGGAACGCCGATCTCTATCTCGCGGTCGAACCGACCGGGACGGCGGAGCGCCGGGTCGACCGAGTCCACGCGGTTCGTCGCCGCGATGACGACCACCTGCCCGCGGGACTCCAGTCCGTCCATCATCGTCAGCAACTGCGCGACGACCCGTCGCTCCACCTCACCTGTGACGTCCTCCCGCTTGGGGGCGATGGAGTCGAGTTCGTCGATGAAGATGATACTCGGTGCCTCCTCGGTCGCCTCCTCGAATATCTCTCTGAGCTGCTGTTCGGACTCTCCGTAGTACTTCGAGATTATCTCCGGACCGGCAATCGAGAAGAAAGAGGCCGACGTCTCGTTTGCGACGGCCTTCGCCAGCAGCGTCTTTCCGGTGCCGGGCGGACCGTGCAGTAACACCCCCTTCGGCGGTTCGATGCCGAGTTTCTTGAATATCTGGGGGTGTTTCATCGGCAACTCGACCATCTCGCGGACGCGCTGGATCTCGCCTCTGAGACCGCCGATATCCTCGTAGGTGATACCGCTCCCGGTCTTCTCGTAGCCGGAGATGGGCTCCTCGCGCAGTTCGACCTCGGTGTCCTCGGTGACGAGCACGACCCCCTCGGGTTCGGTGTCGACCGCGATGAGCGGAATCGCCTGTCCCGGCGAGCGCATGAAGGGGTGATTCGTCGAGGACATCACGGGGACAATGTCGCGGGCGACGACCGGTCGTTTGAGAATCTGTCGTTTCACCATCCCGGCGGCGTCACTGCCGAACTGGACACTCGCCTCCTCGGGCGGTGCGAGCACGAGCGTCTCGGCTTTCTCCGCTTCGGCCTTCCGTACCTCGACGCGCTCGCCGATTCCCACGTCGGCGTTCTGGCGCGTGAACCCGTCGATGCGCACCGTGTCGGTGTTCCAGTCCTGTCGGTCGGCACGCCAGACCTTTGCCGCGGTCGTGTCTGCCCCCTCGATCTCGATTATGTCGCCCGGTGAGAGTTTGAGATGCAACAGCGTGTCCGGGTCCAGGCGTGCGATACCTCGCCCCGAATCGTTCGGGTACGCCTTTGCTACCTCCAGTTGAACTTCGTTCATTGTGGTTCTGGTACCTTATTCGTTTATGGGATACGAAAAGAGATATGCTTTGTGTTACCGGAGACCCGGCGAGCCCGGACTGTCCGGTCGGCCACCGGTCAGCACCCACACCTGTCGGGCACAGTGCGATGGAACAGCATATGTAGGTCGACCACGAACACGGGGTGAAGACAGATGAACGGGGACGCGGCCGACACGGGACGATGACGACCCACACAGAGCCACTCGAATCGGTGCTGGAGGCGGTGGGGGAGACACCGCTGGTGCGCGTGCAGGCCAGCCCCGACGAGGTGCCGGTCTTCGCCAAACTCGAGTCGTTCAACCCCGGCGCGAGTATCAAAGACCGCATCGGGGAGCACATGCTCCGCCGGATGCTCGAACGCGGTGACGTCGACCCCGGGGGGACGGTCGTGGAACCGACCGCCGGCAACACCGGTATCGGGATGGCGATGGCCGCCACGCAGCTCGACCTCGATGTGGTCTTCGTCGTTCCGGAGGAGTTCAGCGTCGAGAAGCAGGTGCTGATGCGCGCACTCGGGGCGGAGGTGGTGAACACGCCGACCGAGGAGGGGATGAAACGCGCAATCGAGCACGCGGCCGAACTCGTCGCCGAGATGGACAACGCGGTTGTCCCCCAGCAGTTCTCGAACCCGCTGAACGCGGAGACCCACGCACAGACCACCGGCCCGGAGATACGGGGGGCACTGGACGGCGAGGTTGGTGCACTCGTGGCCGGCTGTGGCACCGCCGGCACGCTGATGGGCACTGCCCGGCATCTGGTCGAACACGACCCCGAGGTGCACGTCGTCGCGGTCGAACCCGAGGGGTCACTGCTCGCCCGGACCGAGGACCGCGAGGTCGAGCAGGCGGAGTACGCCATCGAGGGGATCGGGACGAGCAACCTCGCGACGAACGAGCTGTACGACCCCGAACTGGTCGACGAGGTCCGGCAGGTGAGCGACCGGGCGGCCCACGAGGAGATGCGCCGCCTCGCCGGCGAGGAGGGCCAGCTCGTCGCATCGAGCGCTGCCGCCGCGAGCGTCGCCGCACTCGATGTCGCCCGGCGTATCCGCGACGGCGCGCTCGATGTCCCCCACGAGACGGTCGTCACCATCTTTCCGGACTCCAGCGAGCGGTATCTCTCGAAAGGTGTCTACGACTCCTTCGAGTCCTGGGCCGACGAACCCGGGTGACCGGCCGGAGACCGACCTGCGAGTACACCCAGTATGACCGACGAACACACAGACGACACCACGACGGACAGTGAACAACCTGCCGAGACAGACAGCCAGACCACCGACGGTGGAGTGTCCCCCCGGAACGGCGAGTCGCCC
>CAZFMN010000133.1:0-4616 GCA_964520075.1 uncultured Halobacteriales archaeon
TACACCGCGGTGATGGGACCGAGCGGGTCCGGAAAGAGCACGCTGTTGAATCTCGTCGGCGCACTGGACACGCCGACGAGCGGTGACGTCATCGTCGCCGGCGAGAACGTGGCGAGGCTCTCCGAGACGGAACGGGCCGCCCTCCGCGGCACCCGCATCGGCTTCATCTTCCAGACGTTCAATCTCATGCCGCGCCTGACCGCCGTGGAGAACGTCGCACTGCCGCTGATGTTCGCCGGGTGGAGTCGCTCGCGCCGTCGCGAGCGGGCCGAGGGTCTGCTCACCGACGTCGGCCTGGGCGACCGGTTCGACCACCTCCCGCAGGAGCTGAGCGGTGGCCAGCGACAGCGGGTCGCAATCGCCCGTGCGCTCTCCTCGGACCCGGAACTCATCCTCGCCGACGAACCGACCGGCAACGTCGATACCGAGACCGGTGCCGAGATAATGTCGCTCCTGCGTAACGCGAACGACCGGGGCAACGCGGTGTTGCTGGTCACCCACGAGCAACGGATCGCCGAACACGCCGACCGGATCGTCAACATCCGCGACGGCGTCGTCGAGGGTATCGAACAGGTCGAGCACACGGCATCCGCCGGAACAGAAACCGGGACCGACGAGATGGCTGTCGGGACCGGGCAGGAGACGGCGGGGGAGACCCGATGAAGGCACGCGACGGCGTCCGGATCGCGCTCCGGTCCCTGACGGGCCACCGGTTGCGCTCGGCGCTGACGGTGGTGGGTATCGTCATCGGTATCGGGACAGTCATCATCTTCGCCAGTTTCGGGACGAGCGTCCAGACCGACGTCGTCGGCGAGTTCGAGGACACAGCCGCGAGCGAGATTCTGGTGGTGACCGGTGATGTCGGGCTAGACCCCGACGACGGCTCGTTTGGCCCCCCGCCGTCACCGGGCAATCTCGACAGCTTCGCGCTCCCAGGCGTGACGACGTACGACCTCGAACAGCTTCGGGCTATCGACGGGGTGAACGCTGTCATCCCGCGGGCCGAACTCGACGCCGTGACGGCGCTCGAGTACGACGGACAGCGACAGCCACAGACGGTCATAGCGACCAGTCCGTCGGCGTTTCCCGAGGACAACATCGTCAGCGGCCGGTCGTTCGAGCAGGGCGAGTCCGACGAGATGGTGATGACCGAGCGCGCCGCCGCGGCGTTCGAGGGCAACCTCTCGGTCGGTGACACGGTTACAATCGAACTCGGCGAGGAGCGCGAGGCGGTCACGGTGGTCGGTATCGTGAGCCAGGCCCGCGGCGGACTGAACCTCGTCGGCGGATTCAGCACCGAGGCGTACGTCTCGACGGAGCCGTACTACCAGCGGTACGGGGAGACCGTCAGGTCGCCCTCCCAGGGGGTCGACCAGGCCGCGTACCGGCAGGTGACACTGGTCGCCGAACCGGACCGGGTGACCGACACCAGCAGTGCCGTCGAGACCTACTTCGAACAGGAGTCCGACGCCGGGCAGGTCGTCGATGGCGGCGTCACGGTGCAGTCGGCCGCCGAGATCGTCGACGGTATCGAGGAGGTGCTCGGTGACATCATCAGGCTCGTCTCCGGCATCGGTCTGCTGGCGCTGCTGGTGGGCGCGTTCGGCATCGCGAACATCATGCTCGTCAGCGTGACCGAGCGGACAAAGGAGATCGGCATCATGAAGGCGAACGGGGCACGGAACCGCGCGGTGATGGGGCTGTTCCTCGCGGAGTCGGTGATGCTCGGACTGGCGGGCGCGGTGGTCGGGATTCCGGCCGGTCTCGCGGTCGGGTACGGTGCCTCGGCGTACGCGGAGGTCGGGTTCACCGTTCCCTACGGCTGGATTCTCGTGGCGACACTGATGGGTATCGCGACGGGTGTCGTCTCCGGGCTCTACCCGGCCTGGCGGGCGGCACGGGTCGACCCTATCGACGCACTGCGCTACGAGTGAGTCGACCCGGATACCAGAGGTTTTGAGGCCGGGGAGCAAACAAAGGAGTGTGACGGCGGACAGCGAGTCGCCGGAGAGAACGACAGAGACACCCGACGACGACCCGGATAGCGACGACAGCGAGACTCCGGACCTCCCCGACGGACTGCGACTGTACGGCGAGGTTGTCGCCGTCGAGCGGGTTCCGGCCGCCGAGGTGCCGGAGTCGTTCCCGGTCGCCGTCTGGACGGACGAGGCGCTGGCACTCGAGTTCGAGTTCCGGCGCTACGACGGTCGGGCACGGACCTACTTCTCGCTCCCCGAGACCGACCCCGACGACCGACTCGCAACACTGCTCGACGTACAGGGGGTGACCGAACCCGAGGGGCTGGCCGGGGGTCGCGTGCTGCTCGACATCGAGGCGGGACATCCGATGCCGGTCTCCCGCGAGGGCGGACGCCGGGGGGACCACCGCGCCCTCTACGGGGTCTTTCTGGGGGTGCTCCCGAGTTTCCTCGTCGCGCTGGGGAGTTTCTTCGGGTTCGCCGACGCGCTGTTCTCGACGGCGTATCTCGGCATGTACGTCGTCTGCACGTTCCTGATACTGCCGGTCTCTGTCTACGTCGACGCCCTGTACCTCCGGAGCACGACCGACTGGCAGGGAGGACCGCTGCGCTGGGCACTGCTCTCTATCGTTCCCGCGCTGTACGTCGTGGTCGTCCCCTACTACCTGATCACGCGGGAGAACGCCCGACCGCTCGCGGCCGAGGGCGTGAGCGCGCCCTGACCAAGCGCCGTGGACGCGAACCGCCGCGGTCCTCCGCCGGTGTAGACAGCGGGGTCAGTCCGGGTCCTGTTCGTGTTCGCCGCTCTCGTCCGCGGCGTCCGGGTCGGAGCCACCACCGGACGGCGACTCGGACTCGGGGCTGGAGAGAGAGTCGACCTCCGGCGTCGACGCCGACCAGCCGCCGGCTCTCATCTCGGACAGCGACTCGGATTTCGAGTCGACGTCGGCCGACGTTCTGGACCTGGACTCTGGTTCGAGTTCGGACCCCGATTCGGACCCGGCCCCGGAGAGGGAGTCGGGGTCTGGACCGGTTCCGGAGACCGAGTCGACCTCCGGCCCCGACCCCGACAGCGACCCCGATTCGCGCTCGGATTCGGCCCCGGAGAGAGAGTCGGGGTCCGAGCCGGTCCCGGAGATGGTGTCCACGTTCGGCCCCGACCCGGAGAGCGAACCCGGTTCGGACCCAGATTCGGAGCGGGAGTCGGGGTCCGGACCGGAGAGGGGGTCCGAATCCGGTTCGGTTCCCGAGACCGAGTCGACAGTTGGTCCCGGCCCCGAGAGCGATTCGGAGTCGGACCTGGACCGGGAGTGAGCGCCCACACCCGGGTCGGATTCGGACCCGGAGCGGGTGTCCGCACTCGATTCCGGCCGGGAAACCGACTCGGATTCGGGTCCGGTCCCGGAGACCGAGTCGGGGTCTCTCTCGGTCCCGGGCGGAAACTCCGGTTCCGGTTCCGGGTCGGGTTCGGCCTCGGAGATGTGGTCGATATCGATTCCGCCTCCGGAGGCCGAGTCCGGTCTCTCCCGTGTCTCCGGGGGAGAGCTACTCCCGGGGACGGACTCGGTCCCGGATTCGGCTCTGGACACGGACTCGAGGGCACCCCCGGGACCGGACTGTGGCCGCTGTCGTTCCGCGCCGGCGCTCTGGCTCCGTTCGGGTCCGTGTCCCGACCCACTCTCGTCGGGTTCACCGGTCCCGTCGCGCGTTCGGCGGGCGCGTGACCTGCCCGCCTGTGCCGTGGATGCCCCCGACGTGGTGTACCACCGGGCGAGTAATCCGACGGACAGCGCGCCGCCGACGCCGGCCACGACAGCGACCGTGACCGGTTCCTGTCCGGTGGCCAGCAGTCCGACCGCCACCACCGCCGTCGCCGCGAGGACGACGATGCTGGCGACCACCTGTCGTGACCTCTCGACCCCGTCCGCGTCGTGCTCTCGCTGCATTGTTCAGAGTAACAGGACACAGGGACATAAATCGACCGGGCGTCGACCACCAGAGACCACCCGGAGTAACAGTTATCACTCCGTGTCCGGTCAATCGAGTCGTGGTCAGCCCCCACGAGGACCCGATCGAACTCGTCGAGTCCAGACACGAGGCCTGGCGAGCGGCGTTCGAGCGCGAGCGCGAGCGGGTGCAGTCGGTGCTGGACCGGCACGGTCTCGGGACAGAACGGCACCGCATCGAACACGTCGGCTCGACGGCGGTTCCGGCACTCGCGGCGAAGGACATCGTCGACCTCGACATCGTCGTCGCGGACGACTCTGTCGGTGCCGTCTCACGCGCACTCGCCGATGAACTCGGCGGGACCCGGTACGAAAACTCCGACGCCTGGCAACCGGTCTTCCGGGAACACGGTGGCCAGCGGTTCAACGACCACGTGTTCGCCCGCTCGGACGACGGCTGGAAGGTGAGTGTCGCAACCGCCGCGGCCCTGCGAGCGCGTCCGGACCTGCGAGCGGAGTACGAGCAGCACAAACGGACGACTGCCGAGGAGACCGACGACCTCGGGTGCTACAGCAGCGCGAAATCCGATATCGTCGGCCGGTTGCTCGCGGCCGCCCGCGACCTCGACCGGTCGTTCGCGTTCGGGGTTCCCCGGGAGCCATAACCGGTGGTCCCGCTGTCGCCTGCACAT
>CAZFMN010000134.1:0-4586 GCA_964520075.1 uncultured Halobacteriales archaeon
GAGATATGCACCTGCTGGTGACGGGCGGCGCGGGATTCATCGGCGGCCACCTCGCAGAGGCGTTCGTTGCCGACGGCCACGACGTGGTCGTGCTCGACTCGCTCGACCCGTTCTACGATGTCCGGATAAAGGAGCACACAATCGAGCGGTGCCGGCAGCGCGCCGAGAGCGGGGCGGGCAGTTACCGCTTTGTCGAGGGGGACATCCGCGACCCCGACGATGTCGAGGCGGGTATCGACGGGGCGGAGATGGTCTTCCACCAGGCCGCACAGGCGGGTGTCCGGCGGAGCGTCGAGGAGCCGCGTCGCTACAACGAGGTCAACGTCGACGGCACGCTGAACGTGCTCGATGCGGCCCGCGAACACGACATCGAGCGGGTGGTCTGTGCCTCCTCGTCGTCGGTGTACGGCAAGCCCCGGTCGCTGCCGTACGACGAGGAGCACCCCACGACACCGGTCAGCCCCTACGGGGCGTCGAAACTCGCGAGCGAGCGCTACGCCTGCGCCTACAGCGAGGTGTACGACCTCTCGGCGGTCGCGCTGCGGTATTTCACCGTCTACGGCCCGCGGATGCGCCCGAACATGGCAATCTCGAATTTCGTCTCGCGGTGTCTGAACGGTGACCCGCCGGTTGTCTACGGCGACGGCAGACAGACCCGGGATTTCACCTACATCGAGGATATCGTCGCGGCGAACCGGGCACTGCTCTCGACGGCCGCCGCCGACGGCCAGGCGCTCAACATCGGCAGCACCGACAACATCGAGATACGGGAACTCGCCGCCGAGATACGGGATATGCTCGCACCGGAGCTCGACCTGGTCTACGACGAGCGCCACGCCGCCGACGCCGAACACACCCACGCCGACACGAGCAGGGCGGCCGACCTGCTGGGCTACGAGCCGACCTACACCATCCGCGAAGGGGTCGCCGCGTTCGTCGAGTGGTACCGCGAGAACCGTGACTGGTACGAACCGCTCGTGCGTGCCTCCTGACTCTCGACACGAACCACGCGCCACTCTGCACGTACCACGCGACTCTCGACCCGGGGCTACTGCCGACCCGCGACTGTGACGGTCTGGGTTGCATCGACCCGAGAACCCCCCCCCCCGATTCGCAACTCTGGCCCCGTCACATCTGCTGGTTTCACTTTCACTCCGGGGTCGCTCAGTACGGAGTCGAGTCGTCGCTGCCACTGCTGTCATCGTCGTCGCTGCCATCGCCACCAGCCAGAGCCGTGTCGAGAGCGTTGGCGACGGCGTCGACGACATCCTCGATGGTCCGGGCACCGCCGGGGTCGACCAGTCGGCCGTCGACGACGAACGAGGGTGTGCCCTCGACACCGAGTTCCTCACCGCGGGTGAAATCCCGGTCGACGACGGACTGGTGTGACCGCTCCTGGCCGGCGGTGGCGACGGCGTCGGCGTCGAACCCGAGATTCCCCGCGAGCTCCTCGAACAGGTCGGGAGGGTTCTGTCCGAGACGGCCCTGGTTCGCGAACACGGCGGAGACAAACTCCCAGAACGCGTCGTTGCCGTGCCGTGCGAGCACCTCGCGGGCGGCGCTGGCGGCCTGTTCGGCCGCGGGGCCGGTCACCGGGAAATCCCGGTGTTCGTACCTGATCCGCCCCTCGTCGATGTAGCTCGCCTCGAGTTCGGGTAGCCCGTTCTGGACGTAGCTCCGGCAGGCCGGACAGCCGAGGTCCTCGTACACCTCGAGTGTCACGGCCGCCTCCGGGTCGCCGCGGACCGGCACACTCGCCGCGGTCGTCTCACCGCTGTCGCCGTCACCGACATCATCGTCGCCGTTGTCGGAGTCGCCGTCATCTGTGCCGGTCTCGCCTGTCTCGTTCGTGTCGGTGCTGTTCGTCGTGTTCTCGTCGGGCGCGCCGGCGTCGTCACCGCTATCTCCGTTATCAGTGTCGGTACCCCCGTCTCCGTCACCGGAGTCACCGATACAGCCGGCGAGCAGAGCCGTTCCGGCGGCCGCGGCGGCGAGTAGCTGGCGTCTCGTCGGGCGGTCTGTCTCCGGATTCATGTCCGGGATATGGAATCCACGAAACATAACAGGTTCGAACGACGCCCGACAGTCGAGTGAACGCTTTTAGTGTCGGGCGCGTCAAGATGCTGTATGAGTCTCGACGACCACGCCGAGGAGCTCGCCTCTGACCTCGGCGTCGACAAACAGGAGGTTACACAGAAACTCGAGAAGATGGCGGAGTACAACGTCCCGATGGCGGAGGCGAAACAGAGCGTCCGCCGTGACTACGGCGACGACAGCCGCGACACCGGGATCCCAACGAAGGAGATCGACGAGATATCGACCGACGACAGCAACGTCAGCATGACCGCCCGGGTGCTCTCGGTGGGGAAGCGCTCGATAAAGTACAGCGGCGAGCGTCACGTCATCTTCGAGGGGGAGCTGGCCGACCAGACGGGGAGGATACCCTACACGGCCTGGGAGGATTTCGGCCTCGAGGCCGGTGAGACCGTCAGGGTTGGCAACGCCGGGCTCCGGGACTGGGAGGGTGAGCCCGAACTGAACCTCGGGGAGTCGACCGATATCGAGCGCGTCGAGGAGTCGCTGGCGGTCCCCTACGACGTCGGCGGCGAGGCGGTGCTCGCCGACCTGGAGCCGGGCGACCGGGGTGTGACCCTCGACGTGCAGGTCATCGAGTCCGAGCGAAAGACAATCGACGGACGGGACGGCGAGACGGAGATTCTCAGCGGTGTCCTCGCGGACGAGACGGCACGGTTGCCGTTCACCGACTGGGACCCACACCCCCAGATGGACGAGGGGACCGGGGTCCACATCGAGAACGGGTTCGTCCGGGAGTTCCGGGACGCGCCGTCGGTGCACGTCTCCGAGTTCTCGACGGTCACGCGGCTGGACCGGCCGGTACAGGTCGCGGACGCCGCGCCGCGCTACGCGGTCGGCGAGGCTGTCGACGCGGGCGGGCTGTTCGATGTCGAACTCGTCGGGAACGTGGTGGCGGTCAGAGACGGGTCGGGGCTGATCGAGCGCTGTCCCGAGTGCGGTCGGGTGGTCCAGAGCGGCCAGTGTCGCGCCCACGGCACCGTCGAGGCCGAGGACGACCTCCGCGTGAAAGCCATCCTCGACGACGGCACCGGCTCGGTGACGGTCATCCTCGACAGGGAGCGCACCGCCGAACTGTACGGCGGCGGCATCGAGGCTGCCCGTGAACACGCCCGCGACGCGATGGACCGCGAGGTGATCGCCGACTCCATCCGGGAGGAGCTCGTCGGCCGGGCGTTCCGGGTGCGGGGGTCGCTGTCGATCGACGAGTACGGCGCCAACCTCAACGCCAGACAGTTCGAACCCGCACAGGAAGAGCCCGTCGAGCGGGCGATGCAGCTCCTCTCGGAGGTGACCACATGAGCAGCGACGGGCCTGGCCAGCGAGAGGTGGCCTATCGCCTGTTCGCGGCCGAGTACGACGACGCGGACTACTCGTATTCGGAGAGTGACGAGGAGCGGGCCCCGAACTACGTGGTCACGCCGACGGGTGCGCGGGTCAACCGTCTGTTCGCCGTCGGTGTGCTCACCGAGGTCGAGCGGGTCAACGACGAGATGCTGAAAGGTCGGGTGGTCGACCCGACCGGTGCGTTCGTCCTCTACGCCGGCCAGTACGAACCCGACGAGCAGGCCGCCCTCGAACGGACGGACCCGCCGGCGTTCGTCGCCGTCACCGGAAAGGCGAACACGTTCGAACCGGAGGACGGCGACACGGTCTACACCTCCATCCGGCCGGAGAGTATCAACACCGTCGACGCCGAGACACGGGACCGCTGGACCGTCCAGGCGGCCGAACAGACCGTCGCCCGGGTCGGACACGCGGCGGCGGCGCTCTCGACCGGACTCGCCGGCGAGGACCTGCGCGACCGTCTCGACGAGCGTGGTGTCGACCCCGCGCTCGCCGACGGCATCACACGTGCGCTCGCTCACTACGGGACCACCCCGGCGTATCTCGATGCGGTCCGGCGTCTGGCGCTGGATGCCGCCCGGGTGGTCGCCGGCCAGCGCGACGAGGCCCAGGAGCTGACGCTCGCCCCCGACGACAGCGGTGACGTCACCGCGGCCGACCTGCTCGTCTCGACACCGGACACCGACTCCGTCGGCACCGCGACCGACCGGGAACCGACCCGGGAGACCACCGACGCCGGTGTGACGGCCGGAGCGGGAGGCGGACAGGACGGACAAACGGAGGGTGAACCGGCCGGCAGTCGGTCTTCGGCCGGCGGGAGCGCAGACCCCGCCGATTCCGTGCCCTCCGACACCACAGCCATCGGGGACACAGATACCACCACAGGCGAGACCGACTCCACGGCGACCGGCGTGTCCGATACTGTCACAGACAGCGCCGCGGCAGACGACGAGACAGACAGTGTCGACGCCACCGGAACGGAGCTGCCCGACAGCACGACCACCGACAGGGTCGACAGCACACCCGGGGAACTGCCCGACAGCGCGGTCACAGACGACGCCGGCGAGTCGGACTCGACGACCGACCGTGAGACGTCCCCGACGACCGACCGTGAGACGTCCCCGACGACCGACCGTGAGACGTCC
>CAZFMN010000135.1:0-4530 GCA_964520075.1 uncultured Halobacteriales archaeon
CAAAATCATCCGCGTGCGGCGGCGGTGTCGTCACGTGCGGGGTGAGAGGCGTCACAGAGCGCCCTGTCCGGGGGGTTCCCGGACAGACAGGGGTAGAGACGCGCGGAAAGCAACCTTCATTACGCTCCTCGTAGATTCACAACGTACATGGCCGTACTCTGGCTGGACGACATCGGGTCCGACGACCTGGAGACAGTCGGCGGGAAGGCGGCGTCGCTCGGCGAGTTACACGGCGCCGGTCTGCCGGTTCCGCCGGCGTTTGTCGTCACGGCAGAAACGTATCGTCAGTTCATCGAGGCGAGTGGTATCGAGGCGGAACTGTTCGAGTCGGTCGACGTCGACACCGAGGACTCGGAGGCGCTCGAGGAGGCCGCGACACGGGCACAGCAACTCATCTGCGAGACGCCGCTGCCCGACACGGTCCGCGAGAAGATCCTCGCGGCGTACGACGACATCGGTGCGGAGGCGTCGGTCGCGGTTCGCTCCTCGGCGACCGCGGAGGATCTCCCGGGGGCCTCGTTCGCGGGCCAGCAGGAGACGTACCTGAACATCACCCGCGAGGAGTTGCTCGACCGTGTGCGGGACTGCTGGGCGTCGCTTTTCACACAGCGGGCGCTGTACTACCGCACCGAGCAGGGGTTCGCACACGACGTGGTCGATATCGCGGTCGTGGTCCAGCGGATGGTCGATGCCGAAAAGAGCGGGGTGATGTTCACCAGCCACCCCTCGACCGGCGAACCGGTGGTCACAATCGAGGCGGCGTGGGGGCTGGGCGAGGCCGTCGTCTCCGGCGCGGTGACACCGGACAACTACGTCGTCGAGCGCGAGACCGGCGACATCCGCGAGGAGACCGTCGCCGATAAGAAGGTGATGCACGTCCGCGACGGGGAGACCGGTGCGACAGTCGAGCGCTCCGTGCCCGAGTCACGGCGGGACACACGTGTGCTAGACGAGGCGGAACTGGACGACCTGGTCGCGCTGGGCGAGGAGATCGAGCGCTACTACGGCAGCCCACAGGACGTCGAGTGGGCAATCGACGACGGGATATACCTGCTGCAGTCCCGCCCGATAACCACGATTGACGACGGGATGGCCCCGGCAGGTGCCGACACAGACAGGCCGGCCGCCGAGACAGACGTCACCGCGCGTGTCGCGAACGGGGGCACAGAGGTCGCCGCCGGGTCGAGCGACGACCGTCAGGACGGGACCCGTGACCTGCAGCTCTCCGGGATCGGTGCGAGCCCCGGCCAGGCGTCGGGCGCGGCAAGCATCGTCCAGCAGCTCGACGAACTCGACAAGGTCGGCGAGGGTGACATCATCGTCGCCGAGATGACGACCCCAGACATGGTGCCGGCGATGCAGCGCGCGTCGGGTATCGTCACCGACGAGGGCGGGATGACCTCCCACGCCGCCATCGTCTCGCGAGAGCTCGGCGTGCCGGCAGTCGTCGGTGCCGAGACCGCGACGAGCCAGTTGACCGACGGCGAGGTCGTCACAATCGACGGCGAGAAGGGAACAATCGAGAGCGGCGAGCAGGGTGACACGGACGAGCGCGACCCGGTCGAGGCGGTCAGACCAGACACCCCGGTCAAGCCGATGACCGCGACCGAGGTGAAGGTGAACGTCTCCATTCCCGACGCGGCACACCGGGCGGCCGCCACCGGTGCCGACGGTGTCGGACTGTTGCGCATCGAGCACATGGTGCTCTCGCTCGGCAAGACACCCGACCGGTACATCGCCGAGGAGGGTGTCGACGCATACGTCGACGAGATTGTCGAGGGGATACGCGGTGTGGCAGAGGAGTTCTACCCGCGCCCGGTTCGGGCCCGGACACTCGACGCGCCGACAGACGAGTTCCGACAGCTCGAGGGTGGTGCCGACGAACCCGAGGAGCACAACCCGATGCTGGGCTACCGCGGTATCCGGCGGAGTCTCGACCGCCCGGAGGTGTTCCGTCACGAACTCGACGCGTTCCGTGAACTGTACGAGATGGGCTACGACAACGTCGAGTTGATGCTGCCGCTGGTGACCGACGGCGAGGACGTCCGGCGTGCCCGTCAGCTGATGACAGAGGCCGGTATCGACACGGACCGGCGAGACTGGGGTGTGATGATAGAGACACCCGCCGCCGCGCTCTCGGTCGAGGGGATGATAGCCGAGGGTATCGACTTCGCCAGTTTCGGAACAAACGACCTCACACAGTACACGCTGGCGGTCGACCGCAACAACGAGCGTGTCGCCGGCCGCTACAACGCGATGCACCCGTCCGTGCTCGAACTGATCGACCGGACGATACGGACCTGTCGCGACCACGATGTCGCGACGAGCATCTGTGGTCAGGCCGGCTCCGACCCCGAGATGGTCACACATCTCGTCGAGGAGGGTATCACCTCCATCAGCGCCAACATCGACGCCGTCCGCGACGTGCAACACGAGGTCAAACGCGTCGAACAGCGCATGCTGCTCGACTCCGTCCGGTAGCGCACCCACCCCCGTGCGGCGTGAACCCCGGGAGTGGCTCGACCGGTCTCCGGGCGAGGACGTCGGCTGATACGGCCACCCGGGGAACTCTAGAGAGAGTTTGCACAATCTCTTTTGAACCGCGCCGACTGGCTACTGTATGGATGTGCTGGTGCTCCTGACCCGGTTCGTACTGCTAGCTGCCGGCCTCGTGCTCCTCGGCGTGGCCCACCGGACGGTCCGAGCGGAGGAGCGACAGACCGCGCTCTCGTTTTCGGTCCTGCTGTCGTTGCTGGGCGTCACCGCGCTCTGTGTCGGCGTGACCGCGACGGGTGGCTGGGCGAACAAGCTGGTCTGGCTGTACACGAACCTGGCCATCCCGGTGGCGTTGCTGTTTTTCAGCCTCGATTACTACGGTGTCGACGCGCTCCACTCCCGGGCAGGGATGGCGGCGATCGGTGTCCCGTCACTCCTCGGTGCGGTCGGTGGTTCGCTGCTGATTCTCGGCACGCCGGACGCGACCGGCGGCGAATCGGTCCCGCTCGGACTGCTGACGGGGCTCCCGGGGGCTGTGTTCGATATCGCGGCGACGCTCGACAGGTTCGGCTACGTCTACACGGCGGTGCTCATCCTGGTGGCGGTCGGACTGGTCTCCCGGACCGTCGTCCAGTACGAGCACCTGGACACGCGGCTCGGGGCCACAATCGCGTTTATCGGTATCTGGCCGTGGCTGGGCAACGTGGTCGTGCCGCAGCTCCAGACCGGGTTCGGCCAGCTCGCCGGACTGGCCGCGCTGTCGGTCGGCTACTCGCTCAGTGCCCTGCTCGCGGCGCTCGCTGTCGGACCGCTCGCGCTGTTTCGCTCCTCGCCCGCGGCGGCCACCGTCGGCCCCGAGTGTGTGCTCGACTCGATGGACGACGCCGTCATGATGGTCGACGAACACGACCGGGTGCTCAGACTGAACAGTGCGGCGACCGCGACGTTCGGGACGACAGCGACCGATGCCGTCGGTCGCCAGGTCGCGGACGTGGTCGGCGAGGAGTCGGCAGCGCTGACCGGGGCCGAGGCGGTCGCCCTGTCGACCAGTCGGGGGACAAGACAGTTCGAGGTGACCTGTTCGGAGGTGCGTGACCGGGCCGGGGGCCCGCGCGGGCACGTGCTCGTGTTCCGCGACGTGACCGACCGGCTGACCCGCGAGCAACGGCTCGATGTTCTGAACCGGGTGCTCCGGCACAACCTCCGCAACGACGCCAGCAGCATCCTCAACCGGGCGGAGCTGATAAAACAGAACGGCGAGCGCGCCGCGGACGCCGAGCGGATCGTCGACACCACGCGGGACCTGGTCAGCACCGCCAACCGGGCCCGCGAGATAGAGCGCATGATGGCGGGCTCGACCGCCCCCGACCAGACCCCCCTCGACCGGGTCGTCGACAGCGCAGTCGACGGGGTGAGCCGGGAGTTCCCCGGTGTCGAGGTGACGACGGCGCTGGCCGACGACGCAACCGTCGCCGTCGACGCCCGGACCATAGAGACGGTTCTCTCCAACCTCGTCGAGAATGCGGCCGAGCACAACGACGCCGACGACCCACTCGTCGTCGTCTCCGCCGAGCGCGAGGACGGGCTACTGCGTCTGGCGGTGTCTGACAACGGCCCCGGCATCCCGGAGCACGAGCGGGCCGTGCTCGAGGCCGGCGGCGAGGACCAGCTCACCCACGGCAGCGGACTCGGGCTCTGGGTCGTCCACTGGGGCGTCACCGAGATGGGCGGGCGACTCGATATCTCCGACAACGACCTCTCCGGGACGACGGTCACCGTCTCGCTGCCTGCACAGACCCCCGCCGAACCCGAGCCCGAAACCGTGCCCACGACCCCCTGATTCTGCTCTATTGAACATGCGGTACAGCGAGGTGATTTCACCTTTCCTGGCGCGGTGGCGCGCGCTGGCGAGCGGCGCGAGACCGACCGAAGGGAGGTCTCGAATCGCGCGAGCGGGGAGCGGAGCGACCCGTGAGCGCGCCGGAGCGACAGCGGAGGCTGTGAGTCAGCACCGTGCGAGGTCCTCGTGAGTGA
>CAZFMN010000136.1:0-4411 GCA_964520075.1 uncultured Halobacteriales archaeon
GCAGGCGTATCTCAGATGCACGGAGAGAGTCGGCAGGCGTATCTCAGATGCACGGAGAGAGTCGCGTTCACGACAGCACCACCAGCGTGGTCGGTATCCCTGTCGTGTCCCCTCCACTACCCCGGGGTTTTTTATCGAATAGCAACAACCGTTTTTATGGACATCAAGATCACGCAGCAACCGTTGCTGGTCTGGATATGGGCGATTTCGACAGTTCTCACGATTGCCGACGAGCAGATGGGGCTCGGCCAGGTCGGGGATATCGCGTCACTCGTGTTTCTCGCCGGGGTGGTGTACTTCATGATCGTCATCGCCGTTCGACTCAAGTAGACGCTCTTCGTGGGTATCTGGGCCGCGCTTCACCCACGGATAAGAGCGGTCAGTCGGTCCGGATATCCCGGTCGACTGCGTCCCCGGCGAGCGCCTCGAACTGGTCGGCGCCCGCCGTGGTCAGGTCGTACCGCTCGTGGACGTCGTCGGGGTCCCGGTTGCGGCCGCTTGCCGCGCCGACGACGCGGGCAATCGTCTCGTAGTTGTCGCGAACGAGCGACCCCACGAGTTCCGGCATCCCGGCCCGCCGGGTTAGCTCCGCGGCGGCAGACTGCCCCGCGTACACCTGTTCCGCGGCGGCGTCGACCAGCACCATCGCGAACGGTGTCACACCGAACTGTGCCTCCAGAAACGACTGTGCGCGCTCGTCGTACCACGAGATAGCACCGATATCCTCCACCCGTTCGAGCGCCCGTGCGGCCACCGAGCAGTACGGACACTCCCCGTCGTAGATCAGGACCGACTCGAACTGTGACACACGTACACTACGGACAGGCGGGTACAAATCACTGGTGCCACCGGCGGAGAGGGAACTGCACTATGTTTGTATCCAGCGACCCAAAGGAGACAGGATGACAGAGTACCGTCCAATCGGTCCACAGGACCGCAGTGAGTACCGTCGCTTCACCCGGTACGCCTTTGCCGCGGAGCAGGGGCCGCTCGACGACGAGGCGGAGGGTCCGGAGAGTGACCTCTTCGACCTGCGCGGGGTTTACGACGGCGGTCTGCGAAGCGGGTGTAAACGCTACACGTTCGAGGCGCAGATCCGGGAGGGGACCGGGCAGGTCGGCGGACTCGGTGCGCTGGCGACACCGCCGGAGCACCGCGGGCAGGGGTACGCCCGCGAACTCTGCCGGGCGGTCTGCCGGGAGTACGCCGAGGAAGGGGTCGGACTCGTTACGCTCTGGCCGTTCTCGACACCGTTCTACCGGCGCATGGGCTGGGCGACGACGAACGAGTTCTACGACGTCGCGGTGTCGCCGTCGGTGCTCCCGGGTCACGACCCGGCGGGTGAGTACCGGCGGCTGGACACCGGGGACTGGGCGCGTCTCCGGCCGGTCGAGGCGGCGTTCGGCGACGGTGTGACGCTGTCGATGCGCCGCTCGGAGACCTGGTGGCGCGAGCGCACGCTGACAGACTGGACCGGCGGGACAGAGCCGTTCGTCTACGGCTACGAGCGAGACAGCGACCTCGCGGGCTATCTCGTCTACACCGTCGCGGACGAGAACAGCCACGAGCGCACGCTCTCTGTGAGTGCGCTCGGCTACGTCGACGAGGAGGCACACCGGAGTCTGCTCGAGTTCCTGCGCCGCCACGGCGCGCAGATCGACAACGTCGAACTGCAGCGGTCGACCGACACCCGACCCATCGCGCTGGCCGAGAACCCCGACGAGGTCACCTGCGAGCGCGTGCCCGGCCCGATGGCGCGGCTGACGACTCTCTCCCCGCTCGGTGACCTCGACTGGGGCGTGCTGGACCAACCGCTGACGGTGGCCGTCGAGGACCCGCTGCTCCCGAACCTGTCGGGGTGTGTCCGTCTCTCGACCGACGGTATCGACCACAGCGCCGGCGGCGATCCGGACATCAGGGTCGACGTTGGCACTCTCACACAGCTGTATCTCGGACGGTTCGACCCCGCCGCTGCCGAACGCCTCGCCGGTCTCCGCGTGTTCGCGGACTCGTGCCGGGAGGCACTCGCGGCGGTCTTCTCCGGGCGTCGGGTCTGTCTCCGGGAGTTCTTCTGACTCCACCCCCGAACTCGACATACCATCGCGGTCTGACCCCGTGCCGTCCACCGGAGTTGACCGGTCACAAGATACTATACCGTCTTGTCCGAACACAGGTTATGTCCGAGCGAACAGAACAGGAGTCTGTCGACCTGCCGGAGACGGTGTTCTCCGCCCTCGGTGACGAGACGCGGTTGCGTATCCTGCTCGAACTCGCCGCGGTGGCGAACGAGCGCGGCGTCGGTGCCGGGTTGAGCTTCTCGGAGCTCCGCCAGCGCGTCGGTGTCGAGGACAGCGGCCGGTTCAACTACCATCTCGACACACTGAGCGGGAGCTTCGTAACGAAACGGGACGGACAGTACATCCCGCTGGGGCCAACAATGGAGGTGGCGTCGGCTGTCTACGCCGGCACGTACAGCACCGATACCGGGGAACACGGTACCGAGTCGGACTGGACCTGCCCGGAGTGCGGTGACAGACTGCTGTTGCGGTACACGGGGGAGTTGCTGTTCTTGTGGTGTGAGCGCGACGACGGGTATCTCCTCGCGTACGGAATGCCGCCGGGTGCGTTCGAGGGGCGGAGTCTCGAGGAGCTTGCGGCGGTGACGTACCGCCGCGTGATGAGCGAGGTCAACACCGCACGACAGGGTGTCTGCCCGCAGTGCTGGGGACACACGAGCGTCTCGTATCCGGTCGACCCGGAGGCGCCACCGCAACTCCACGCGGCGGGTGATGCCGTCCAGACACGGCTCGTCTGTGACCGCTGCTGGCTCCGGTACAACGTCCCGCTCCGGGCGGTGGTCGCGAGCTCTCCGACGGTCCGGTCGCTCCTCCGGCGGGACGGTCTCGACCCGGTTCGAGCGGCCATCACCGGACAGGCTGGGGACACGACGCTGGACTGGGCGGTGAGCGTCGACGAGGAGGACCCGGTGCGTGCGAGTGTCCGTCTCGAACTCGGGACCGACGAGGTGACGGTCGACCTCGACGAGGACGCCCGGACTCTCGACAGACGACACTCCAATTCGGTGTAGTCGACACCGGTCGGCGACGTGTCAGAGGGGTCAAACCGCTCGAACCCGTACAGATGATTCAGAATGGGTCAGGAGACGCTGGACGGTGACGACCTCTCGCAGCTCCGGGAGACGTACAGACGCAAAGTGCACGAGGAACTCCCGACAGAGGCACAGCGCAGTGACGGCTGGCCGATCCACCTCGACCACTGTTTCGGGCGTGTCGTGCTCGACAACCTGTTCGAGGACGAGTGGTACGACCACGTCGACGGCCGACCGGCCTACGAACAGCTCTCGGCGGCGGAGCTCCGCGCCGCGGTCGACATCGCCGACCGGATGCTCGAGAGCGGGCAACCGGCGGTCGAGGAACTGAACGAGAACTCGCTGCGGTGGCGGGACAAACTCGACTGACAGTCCGTTCGGGAGTCTCGGGCCGGACTGGTCCGGGACTACCGGCTGTGTCCGTGCTGTGCCCGGTCGATGTGGCGCGGTGTTCCCGGTCGTCGTATCGTGCGGCACCACGGCGAGTCGGCGCCAACCCGAGAGGCGCGGGCACACAGCGTCGCCGGTCCGAACCAGTCGGTCACGACGCCCGCGGAGGTGCGTTCCAGAACTCAAAACTAATAATACACCGAAAAGAGAAGACGTTTTAGCGGCTATCCGCAAGTATGGGTATGGGGACGGATTCTCGCGGGGTCTCACCAGTCGTATCGGTTACACTAACAGTCGCAATTACGATACTGTTAGCGGCGGTCGTCTCCGTGTTCGTCCTGTCACTCGGGGATGGCACCTCGGAGGAGGGCCCGTCGGTCAGGTGGTGTCGACGCCGCCGGCGACCCGCGTGAGCACACGCGACTCGATCTTCCGGAGGTGTTCGCCGACGGTCGCCGGGGCGATGTCGAGGTCGGCCGCGATTCCTCGTGGGTCGTCCGGCGTGACACCTCGTAGTAGCCGGCGGCGAGGGCGGCGTCGAGTATCTCCTGCTGGCGGGCCGTGAGTGCCGCCGCCGGGCGGCCGGTTCCGGGGTCGTAGGGGCGTATCGACGCCAGTTCGACGGTGACCGACGCGGGGATGGTCTCGGCGGCGACCGCGAGCGTCTCGCGCTCCCCGACGACACCCGCCCGGAGGCCGCCGTTCCGGAGACAGTCGACGGGCACCTCGACGACGAGCGGATACCGCCGCGGGAGTCGGGTGAGCGTCTCGACAACCGTGTTCGGTACGAGGTGGACGCGGGCGTGGACCTCGGTCCCCGTCTGCGAGAGCCCGTACCCGAGCACGTCCGGGTCCGCACGCACCGCCGGCGGGTCCCGACTGTCGCTGGCCCCGTCTCGGACGGTTCCTGTC
>CAZFMN010000137.1:0-4348 GCA_964520075.1 uncultured Halobacteriales archaeon
CCTCCGGCCTCGCACCGCTCACGGGTCGCAGACTCCCCGTTCGCAATCGAGGCCTCCGGCCTCGCACCGCCCGTCACCGGACTACCTTCGGGTTCCTCGCGGCCCGCTGCCCGGGTGACGGTCGGGTCCCGTGTTCACGCCGTCTATCCGTCAGTGTGACCCGTGGAAGCGTCCGCGTGACCGACCTAGTCACTGCATGTCAATAGTTCATCCGATGGATTTAATCCCGTGAGTACCCGAAATGCACAAAATGGCTTTTGAGCACCTCCTCGAGGACCCGGTCATCCAGAAGTACCTGCACGAACTCGTCGGGCCGCGTGGGATGCCGGTTGCGGCGGCACCGCCGGACGGTGAGGTGACCGACGAGGAACTGGCAGAGGAGCTCGGGATGGAGCTGAACGACGTGCGGCGGGCACTGTTCATCCTCTACGAGAACGATCTCGCCAGCTACCGGCGTCTGCGCGACGAGGACTCGGGCTGGCTGACCTACCTCTGGACCTTCGAGTACGGAAACATCCCGGAGAAGCTCGAAGAGGAGTTGTACCGTCTGCTCGAGACGCTGGAGGAGCGACACGAGTACGAACTGGAGAACGAGTTCTACCTGTGTGAGAACTGCGGCATCCGGTTCGAGTTCGGCGAGGCGATGGAGTTCGGGTTCCAGTGCCCCGAGTGTGGCACCTCGGTGGACGCGATGGAGAACACCAGACTCGTCGAGGCGATGGAGGGGCGTATCGAGCAGCTCCGGGACGAACTCAACGTCGAGTCCGAACGGGTCGAGGCCTGATGGGCGAGACACGGCTCGCGCTCGCGACGCGGTGTTACGTCGGCGGTGACGCCCGCGAGCGGGCGATGCAGTCACTCGACGCGATGCTCGAGGACGACATCGGCGAGCTCGACGCGACCCACGAGCTACAGGTCGACAGCGAGTTCCCCGTTGTCGAGCTGTCGGGACCGGACGCCCGGGTGGCCGGGAACGTCCTCCGCGAACGGTGGGGTGAGGTTCGTCTCCCGGCCGCCGGCGAGGTCGGCACCGGGACACTCACGGCCTGGGACGAGGAGGCGCTCGTGCTGGACGCGGGGACCGAGATACGTATCCCGCGGGCCGAACTCGGACTCGGTCCCGGGAGCCCCGGCGAGATACGCAGACGGTACGGACTCGTCCAGCACACCCCGCTCCAGTTCGTCGGCGGGGACACCCCGCGGCTCGCCGACGCCGAACGGGACCGCCTGTACGGCTGGACCCGGGGTGAGGGCCGACTGAACGTGAACAGCGCGACCCGGGCGGAGGTCCGTGCGACGGTCAACCGCGCCGGGCACGCCCGCGATATCGTCACCGTCGAGCGACTCGGGTTGCTCGAGCAGAGCATCGTCTGCAAACCGGACACCGACCCGCCGGGACTGCTCGCCAGCATCGGCGAGTATCTGCCCTCGGAACTGCTCTGTGTCGTGTCATGAACCGGCGCCTGCTCGCGGTCGGCGCGCTGTTCGTGCTCGTCGCCCTCTCCGGCTGTCTCGGCGGTGGCGGCGAGATCAGCGAGGACAAACTGACCGAGGACGCCGAGTACGACTGGGACAAGAACGTGACCGCCAGCTACAACGTGACGACGTCGCCGTTGCTCTCCTTTTCCGCGAACGAGTACAGGGCGGTCATCACCGTCGAGAACCGGACGACGGCGGAGATTCACCGGAGTACACTGTTCCGCGGCGACCAGTCGGTCTCCATCGAGGCACTGCAGTTCCAGTACCCGAACGGCAGTATCGTGAACGCCACCCACGACAATCTCACCGCGGTCGAGCAGTCCGACGAGACCGAGATACGGTTCCCGGTCGAGAACGGAACAATCGCCTACAGGGCGAACTGGGGCGGCCCCTCGCGGTCGTTCGGCGGGAGTCCCCGGACCTGGCGGGTCCAGACACCTGTCGACGGCTCTCACGAGGTGCTGATGCCGGACGGCGCACGCACTGACCTCCCGCTGTTCTCGCTGACCAGCCCCGGCGGCCACGAGACGAGCGTCGAGAACAACCGCGCCCGCATCCGCTGGGACAGCCTCGACAGTGGCACCATCACGGTCCGGTACTACCTCGTCCGTGACCTGTACATCTTCGGCGGGGTGTTCCTGCTCGTCGGTCTCGCCGGTGTGGCCGGCGCGCTCTACTACTACCGGGGGATACGCCGCGCCCGGAAGAAACGCGAGGAGGTCGGTCTCGACGTCGAACAGGACGACGACGATATCGGCGACGACGGCCCCCCACCCGGTGTGCGGTGACCGCCTCCGCTGTCGCTCGCGGTGACCACTCGACCGGCCCTGCTGTCGTCCGCCGTGTGCGGTGACCACTCGACCGTCCTGGAGTCTCACCTCGCGGGGAGAGGGCCGCTCCGGGATCCGGTGCCGTGCTCAGTCGAGGAACCCGATACCAGTTATCTCGAAGCGGGCACCGCCACTCTCGGCGGTGGCGAGCGAGATATCCCAGCCGTGTGCGTTGACGATTGTCCGAACGATGGAGAGCCCGTAGCCGCTGCCGTCTCTGGCGGTGGTCACACCGTGGTCGAACACCTCCGCGCCGATACTGTCCGAGATGCCGGGGCCGTCGTCCTCGACGTAGAACCCGTCGTCGAGCGGCCCGATGCGAACCGTCACACCCTCGCCGTGGTCCCCACCGGTATCGGTCGTCGAGTCGCCCGTCAAGCCGTGTTCGACGGCGTTCCGGAGCAGGTTCGCGAACAGTTCACAGAGTCGGTCCGGGTCCGCGCTCACCGTCGGCACCGTCCGGCACTCGAGACTGTCACCCGGACCACCAGTACCCGTCCAGGCGAGTCGCGCGACGGTCTCGATGTCGGTCGGCTCCGGGTCCGTCACGACGTCACCCTGTTTCGCGACGCGGAGCAGGTCCTCGACGAGTCGTGCCATCCGGTCGGTCGTCCGGTCGATGGATTCGATGTGGGTGCTCTCACCGGTCTCCTCGTACAGTGTGAGATGCTGGTCGATGGCGTTGAGCGGGTTCCGCAGGTCGTGTGCCAGGATATCGGTGAACTCCTTCAGGCGGTCGTTCTGCCGCTCGAGCATCCGCTGGTACTCCTTTGTCGTCGTGGTGTCCCGACAGACGGCCCCGTACCCTTCGGACTCCCGGAGCGGTGAGAGGGTGAGAGTCCCCCAGAACACCGACCCGTCTGACCGCTCGTGCCAGCCCTCGCGCTCGACTGTCTCGGTCTTCGCCTCGGGGAGTACCGCGGCCGCGTCCTCGACGGTCCCGTCATCGTCCCCCAGCAGGACACGGAGGTGCTCGCCGAGCACCGCCTCCGCCTCGTGACCGTACAGTCCCGCCGCCGGTGCTGGCCAGGTCGTTATCGCCCCCTCCGCGTCGAGGGTGAATATCGCGTGTGAACCGAGTGACTCTATCAGACGGACCGCAGCCTTGCCCGCCTCCCCCTGACGACCCCACCGTTCGTCAGAGCGGGGTGAGTCGGACATTGTCTATACTCCGCGGCTGAGAGCTATACATCCCGTGACTGGTACATCAGGGTACTCATCACAGGCCGGTGTCTCACGTCTCGAACGGCGGGGTCTCCGCGGCGGTCGCTCCCGCCCGATAGCCACCGGACCGGGAGCGGACACCCCTCCAGGGGCAGACAGTGGTCGCTGTCAGGGGACTCACGCGAGAAACGACCGCAGGGCAGTCACAATCCGGTCGGGCGCGGTCGCCACGCCGGCGTGTGCCGCGTCCACCTCGACTGTGCGGGTGTCAGACAGCAGGTCCGCGAGCACCCCGACACCGTCCTGCAGGTACGCCGGACTGTACGCCCCCCGGAACAGGAGCGTCGGCACCGACAGCGGGCGCGGTTCGAACGATTCGACGACGTGACACTCCCGTGCGATCGTCTCCGCGAGCGCGACACAGTCGGGCCAGATCGGCCAGTCCTCCACGCCGGTCGCGCCGGTGGCCTCCTCGAAGAACAGTCGTGTCGCGCCCTCGCGGTCGCCCGCTCGCAGACGGCGGTCGACCTCGTCGGCAACACCGACCGCCTCGCCGTCCGGAACCGTCACCGCGGGCATCGGCGGTTCGTACAGGACGAGTCGGTCCACCGCGATGCGCTCGGCGACCCGCATCGCAACCAGACCGCCGAACGAACTCCCGAACAGCGTCACCGGCCCGTCGGGCGCCTCGGCCGCCGCCACCGCCGTCACGTCCTCCAGTTCACGCTCGAACGCCCACGGCTCGGTATCGCCGCTCTCACCCCTGCCACGCCGGTCCGGTACCACGAACGTCGCGCCCGTCGCTCGCTGCAGGAACCGCCGCCAGACCTGCCGTGTCACGCCGGTTCCGTGCAGACAGACCACCGGTGACGACC
>CAZFMN010000138.1:0-4335 GCA_964520075.1 uncultured Halobacteriales archaeon
CGGGGCTGGCGCTGGTCGACAACCACGCCCACGCCATCGAACCGCTCTCGTCCGCTGGGTTCGAGGAGACGTTCCCGGGCATCTTCACCGAGGGGGCGCTCGACACTCGTGATGCCCGGCACACACTCAACTATCGGGCCGTGCTCGGGGTCCTGGCTGACCGGTTCGGCGCCGACCCGGATGCGGAGACCGAGTTGCTCGCACGTCGCGCCGAGGTCGACCACGCCAAGTACACCCGCGAGTGTATCGCCACGACGAACACCGAGGCCATCCTCGTCGACGAGGGGTTCCCCGGGATGCCGGTCGGGGAGTTCGCCCGCGACACCGACGCGGACATCTACCCGATGCTTCGTCTCGAACCGGTCATCGAGGCGTTGCTCTCCGACCACGACGAGTTCGCCGCGTTCGAGGCGGCGTTCCAGAACCGTCTCGAGACGGCGCTCGACGGGGAGTACGTCGCACTGAAGACAATTGTCGCCTACCGCCGCGGACTGGCTATCGGGCCCCGCGACCGGGCGGAGGCACGCGCCGCGTTCGCCGACCTCGGCACGGACTGGAGCGGCCGGATCGAACACCCGCGACTGCTCGATTACTGCCTGCACCTTGCACTCTCGATCGCCGGTGAGCACGGGTCACCGGTCCAGTTTCACACGGGTTTCGGCGACCCCGACGCCCATCCCCGACTGGTCAACCCGACCCACCTCGTCGAGTGCATCGAGACACACCCCGAGACGGAGTTCGTCGTGCTCCACGGCGGCTACCCGTACGTCGGACAGGCCGCATACGTCACCGCGACGTACCCGAACGTCTACCTGGATCTCTCGCTCGCGATACCGTTCGCACAGCACGGTGCCTCGCGGGTGGTCTCGACCGCGCTGGAGGTGGTTCCGACGACGAAACTTCTCTACGGCAGCGACGCGTTCCACACCCCCGAACTGTTCGTCCTCGCCGCACAGCGGTTCAGGGACGCCCTCGCGGAGACCCTGTCAGGGATCGTCGAGTCGGGGATCGTCTCCGAGACGTACGCAGAGACCGCTGCCAGACAGATTCTTCGAGCGAACGCGATCGACCTGTACGGTCTGGACTGAGGAACGGAGACCTGCCCGTCCACAGCACAGGCGAGACACTCGACAGGACAGACTCACTGCGACGGCTGCGGGTCGGTCCCCTCGCCGCTGCCCGAGCGTCGGCAGGCCCGTCGCCGGGTGGAGTGCAACCGCGTCGGTCATCTCAGGCGTGACGGTCACGTCGGGGTCGTGCCCCTCGGTGGACTCCGTCGCGGCGAGTGCCCGGGCGACCGGTGGATGCTCGCGCGCCGACCGGCGAGACCCGGCAATCGCGACGGGCGGGACGAACTCCGCCGGGTCGACCGTTGCCGTGACAGAGCCGCCGTGCTCGTTCGGCATGGCGACCGACTGTCGACTCTCTCACCGGCGAAGGGGTGTGGGAGGCGACAGTCGGCCCAGAACGCACGAGCATCACCCCACTCGGAACACGCGACCACTCCGCTCAGAACGCCCGCAGGAGGTACTCGGCGTCCCACTCGCCGTCCTCGTCGACGGACGCCTCCCACTCGCTCCGTTTGACCTCGAGATACGACTGGTGGAGCGTCTCGCCAAGCGCCTCCCGGAGGACACCCGACGCCTCGAACTCGTCGAGTGCCTCGGCGAGCGTCGTCGGCAGGCGCTCGATACCGCGATCCGTGCGTTCCGTGTCCGACAGCGCCGCGGGGTCTCGCTGGACCGGTTCGCCCGGGTCGAGTTCCCGCTCCACGCCGTCCATTCCCGCGGCCAGCAACCCGAGCAGGACGAGATACGGGTTCGCGGTGTTGTCACAGGGTTTGTACTCGAGTCGGGTCGTCTCCTCGGGGGTCTCTGCGTGTGCCGACGGGATGCGAACACACCCCTCGCGGTTGTCCCGGCCCCACGCGGTGAACGCGGAGGCCCACATCCCCGGCCTGAGCCGGTCGTAGGACTGGACGGTCGGCGCGGTCAGCGCCACCAGCGCCGGTGCGTGGTCGACGACCCCCGCGACGAACTGCCGGCCGAACGTGCTGAGACCGTACCGCGAGTCACCGTCGGGGTCCGCCATCACGTTCTCGCCGTCCCGCCACAGGGACAGGTGTACGTGACAGCCGCTCCCGGGCATCCCATCGAAGGGCTGGGGGGCGAACGTGGCGTCGACGCCGTGCTGGTTGGCGATTGCCCGCACTGTCGACTTGTACAGCACGTGGTTGTCGGCGGCCGCCACACCGTCGTCGCGCTCGATGACGAGTTCCTGCTGGCCCGGCCCGTACTCGGGGTAGTAGTTCGACAACCCGAGCCTCTGTGCGTCGAGCGCCTCGACCGTATCGAGGACAATCTCGTGGGCGCTGTCCATCCCCTCGACTGCGAAACAGGTGCTGTCGTCGTACGGTTCGATGCCGTCCTCGCCCTCGCGAACGAGATAGTACTCGCCCTCGAAAGCGGCCGAGGGTGTCACGTCGAGGCTCTCGAGGAAGGCCCGGAGCCGGGACCGCGGATCCGCCTCCCACGGCGTTCCGTCGAGTTCGTACATATCACACAGCATCGTCGCTGTGCGGTCGGCGTAGGGTGTGGTGGTGAACGTCTCCGGGTCGGGTCGTAGCCGAACTTCACCGACGGGCCCGAAACTCCCGCCGTCGACCAGGGCGTCCAGGGCGTTGAACGACTGCATTCCTTTCGTGACGTTTGCCCCCTCCACGAACACCGTGTCCAGGTCGTCTGCCTCGAGCACCCGTCCTCTCGGAACACCGCTGTTGTTGACGAACAACAGGCGGAGCAGTTTGATGTTCTCTGCGTCGATCGTCCGTTCGATTGTGCTTCTGTCCATTGGTGTCTCCTCCGTTCGACGAGCTATCGTCCACCACACATCCGTGTCAGCGTCACACCGAGAGACCGGTGCACCTCGGCGCGAGACCCCCGTGGAGTGGGGCAGAGGGTGTCGTCCGACACGACCGCTGTAGCGCCGGGCGTGTTCCTCCCCCGGTGGAGCGGTCCGAGGTGACTCCGACCAACCTGTCGTGTGCACACGGTCACGCGTCCGCTGTCTGGGCGCACACCGATAGATGCGTTCACAGTCACCCGTCTGGCCGGTGTGGCGTTACCGTGATATACGGAACAGTTCAATTTAATTGTTGGGAGGCGGGCACCGTTCAGGGTGGCCGAGTCCGGGCACAGACGACCGTCCGGACTCGTGTGTCGACAGGGTCGGGGGCGGTGTGGCAGGACTCCGCGGCAGACTGGTCGGTCACGCGAGCGTCGAGCGACGGGCCGCTCTAAACCGAACGAGCATCTCCGACGAGTGGGGTCTGCTGTGTATGCCGACCAGAGACAGTTCGTCCGGTTCGACATCGCCGAACCACATCCCCAGGTCACGGTGTGTGACGACCAGATCACCACACCGCCGCGAACGTGACACGCGATGTCGGCAGTCACAGATGGCTGTCGCCGACTACCCTCTCGACACGGTACGACCGGCACGCAGTGTAGTGATACTGTACAGACAGCAACCGACCGACGACCCGCCGCCGGACGCAGGACTGCGCCGGGCGTTCGGTGCTGGTGCGAGCCTCTATTACTCGTTCTCGGTGGGGTCACCCATCCCCCCGGGTGTGTCGTGAACTCTCCCGGGGGGCAGCCATCCGATTGGGCGAGAGAGTCCTGATGTCGTCGGGGACACCCGACCACCCAGGGGACGGATTTTTTCCGTTTGTGATGGGGAGGAGGGTACCGCTCACCACAGCGTCCAGGCCACACAGTTGACGACACACCCGGGGGTGGGGAGTGTACGCGCTCATCATCGGGTCGTGACAGCGGCCGGCCCCCCCGGGTGTGTCGTGAACTTTCCCGGCAGATGGCCACCTGTTATCTGGAGCGTGCGGCGCACAGTTGACGACACGGGTGTGGGGAGTCGTGTCGACCAGAGCGCTACGGGAGGGTCAGGCAGTGTTCTACTGTCCCCGATTCCACCGACTCATCAGACTCTCGCCTGTGACTCCCGTTTGATACAGTAGCACGCACGTATCGAGTCACCGCCGTCTCGGCCGACAGAGTTCACGACACACCCGGGTGTGGGGGAGTGTGCGCAGTGACCGTCGAGTCGTGACAGCGGTCCGTCCCCCCGGGTGTGTCGTGAATTATCGGGCTCGTTGGGTTGTCTCTCGTGCAGAGCAGTTTCACTCACGTCTGTCCCGCGAAGAAACTACACCCGGACTGCGGGCTGAGCGAGGACACCGCGGGCGAGTATCTCACTGCGAACCCGCCTCGTCGAGCAGTTCCATTGCCTTTGCTCGGAGTTGTGCGGTCATGTGCAACC
>CAZFMN010000139.1:0-4282 GCA_964520075.1 uncultured Halobacteriales archaeon
TACCCTGTGAGCCACGGTGTCGTCCAGCGGGCGGGGCCATCGGTCCGACTCCCCGTTTGCATCCACGTCGTGGGGAGTCATTGTGGGCGACATGCCAACCGCTGCCGGGTGGGCTGAGGTGGTGTGTGAGTAGTGTTGAGACCCGCTCGTTGCCGTCTTGAGCATGAACAGGTTCCCCGCAGCAGCATATCGCATGTCTATCGTTAGATACTTGCTGTATCGTGTTAAAAGTATTGGATTACAATGATATATAAATGCGGTGAACGAGTACTCCCCGTCGGCTTCATCCCCGCCCTGAAGGGCGAGGCTTTCGCCTTTATTTTCCGTAAGCGTTTAATCCTCGGTCAGGATAGACCACGTATGGCTGACTGTCCACTCGCGGACGAGTGTCCCAGTTTTTCCGAGCGCATCACGGGGATGGGGTGCCAGCACTACGGCGACAGGGGTGGCGCCGAGTGGTGCAACCACTACAACCAGCCCATCGAGGACCTGAAATCGCAGCCGGTCAAGCCTGGTGAGGAGGTTGTCATCACTATCGAGGATATCCACGAGAGCGGTGCAGGGGTCGGTCGCACCGAGGACAACTTCATCATCATGGTCGACGGACTCCTCCCGCCGGCGCGCGCTCGGGTCGAGGTAACGAAGGTCCACTCGAACCACGCCCGCGGGAGGGAACTGGAGCAGCTCCCGGAGTCCGGGGAGAACGAAGACGGGGACGAGGCCGGAACCGAGGCCGGGTCAGAGGAGAGCGAGGGCGACGAGGACGGCGACCCCCGTCTGGGCAGTCGTGACAACTTCTGGGGCGGGTGACCGGTATCGCGGCACCGACCGAACTGTGAACTACCGTGGTGGCAAGTGGTTCGAGAATTTTCGATTCCCGAACCACTTGATCTTGAGGTAGTTCACTGGCTCCGAACCCGTATCTGTTCCTGACACCCTGGTATCCGGTACGAGCATCACGACAGTCGCGGGTGACACCCGACCTGTGTTCTGCCGAGTTCAGTCCCGGCAACTCCCCGCGGCACAGTCGACTCCTGGCCGGGACAGTCCCGGTCTGTCTGTGCGCGGTGTCACACGGCGAGTCGTGTCTAGATGTATAGCCCCCTCGTGTAACACACTGTTGCATATTAGAGAACATGTGTATACGGATAGGGACCTTTCGTACAGATGGCGGTCGGTGCGACCGTCCATCCCCCTGCCACCGGACGGGATGTGTCAGAGGCACGGGCGCTCGTCAGGACCGCGGGTCCGGCGAGGGCCGGTTCGCCCTCGCCTCGACGGGGCGACGGCGAACACCGGTTCAGTTCCCCTGTTCGTTTTTGACTACGCTCTCACGCTCCCCCCGCACCACGGTCGGCCCGCCCATCGCCGTCGGTCGCTTTCGAGCGCGGGCCGAACCGGGACGGGACAGAACCGAACCGCTAAACCCACAGCACCCGACTGTCAGGTATGGTCGCACTCGACTCGACAGATGTGCTCGAACGGGGCGAGGAGGCACCGTCGTTCGAACTGCCCGGCACCGACGGGGAGACACACTCGCTGTCTGGGTTCACCGATTACGCCGGTGTGCTCGTGGTGTTCACCTGCAACCACTGCCCGTACGCGAAGGCGAAGTTCGACGAGATGAACCGCCTGGCCGCGGCCTACGAGGATGTCGCCGTCGTGGGTATCAATCCGAACGACGCGAGCGAGTACCCCGCCGACGACTTCGAGACGATGCGTGCACGCGTCGAGGATGGGACAATCGCCTTCGACGCGTACCTGCGCGACGAGAGTCAGACCGTGGCGGCGGCCTACGGTGCACAGTGCACACCCGACCCGTTCCTGTTCGAGAACACCGCCCGGGCGGAGACGTCACTGTCGGCCGACGAGACCACCGGCGAGGGTCCCTTCCACCTGCTGTATCACGGCCGTCTCGACGACGCACTCGACCCCGACGCCGAGGTGGAGAACCGGGAGATGCGGACACGTATCGACGCGATGCTCGCCGGCGAACCGGTCACCGACGAGTTCCGCCCGTCCCGTGGCTGCTCGATAAAGTGGAAGCCGGGCAACGAACCCGACTACCGCCAGTAGCGGGTGTCGTCTCGGGGGCACCTCCGCACGGCGACTGTCAGGCGCGAGACCCGGGGGTGGTCTCCGCTGCCGGTCACGACACCACGGGTGAGTCGTCTGTCAACCGTCGACAGACCGGTTCTCACGGCCGTGGCGGGTCGCCATCGTAGGCACCGAGCCCCTGGTAGAAGTTCAGCAGGCCGAAGCGGAGTTTCTCGGGGTCGATATCGACCATATCGGCCCGTTCCTCGGGCGGGAAAGCGCCACGGACGGCGTACTCGGGCATCTCGACGCCGGCACGCTCGGTGTACCGGGCGTCGAGCAGGATGCGGGCACCGAAATCGTCTGGCGAGCGCACCACCCGGCCGAGGGCCTGACGGGTCTTGCGGACCGTCGGAATCTCGACGGCGTACTGCCAGCCGGCGCCGTCCTCGCCGCGACCCGGGTCCCCGGTGTCGCCGAACGCGGCCCCGTAGGCATCCTGGACAGCCGCCATCCGGTCGTCCAGGTGCGGGTAGGGAACACCCACGACCACCACCGTCCGGGCGTCGTCACCGTCGTAGCTGACCCCCTCACCGAGTGTGCCCCACAGCGAGGTGAACAACACACCGTCGTCGTCGTCGGTGAAGGACTCGCGCAGTTCGCGGGCGGAGGTGCCGGCCTCGTCGAGGTACTGTGTCCCCCCGGAGACGCGCTCGTGGTACCGGGCCGCCTCGCTGTAACTCGGGAAGAAGGCGAGCGTGTTCCCCGGGGTGAACCGGATTGCATCCTCCAGCGTCTCCGTGATGGTCCGCTGGACCCGCGGGTCGTCACGGCTGCGGGCGAAAAGCGCCGGGCCGTCGACCGCGTAGGTCCGCCGGCGCTCCGCCGGGAACTGTGGCCCGTAGGCCATCGTCTCGGGCGCGTCGAGGCCGAGCACGTCCTCGGTCACCTCGAACGGCCGCAGTGTCGCGCTCATCAGCACGCTCGCGTGGAGGTCACCGAACAGCGAGCGGGTGACCCGCGAGGGAATGCAGGTGTACAGCTCGGCCCGACCGTACACCTCACCGGCCTCCGGTTGCAGGTCCCCACCGTCGTCCGCGAACCCGGTCTCCTCGCCCGGACCGTCGGCCGCGGTCCCGTCGCCGGACTCCTCCCGGCGGCGGACACTCACGACCGGGTACGTTCCCTCGTCACCGCTCTCGGCAACCCAGTCGGCGACGAACTCGGCGGCACTCAGCGTCGGACACTCCTTTCGGGTGCCCGTCTCGCCGTTCTTGTAGGCGCGCTCGTAGCGGCTGTCAAGCTCCCGCCCGAGTTCGACTGCCTGCTCGAGTTCCGTCTCGTAGCCCGGCCCGGTGTAGGCTCGCAGGAAGGAGAGTGTCAGTTCGTCCCGGCGGTCGTCGTTGTCGACCGAGAGGTCCGTCCACTCGTCGTCTATCCCGCGGCGCTCGCCAGCTCCGAGTGCGGCGTCGTAGCTCTCCCCGAGCGCCCCGTGGAACGTCTCCAGGACGTTCCGGGCGGTCCCGGCTCTCGGGTCCTCGATACCGTCGAGTTCGGCGAGCGCACGGGCGAGTGTGGTCTCGGTGAGTCGCCGTCTGGCGTGGTCGCGGGCGGCCGATTCGATGTTGTGTGCCTCGTCGAACACCGCGACGACATCCTCCGGGTCGCGGCCGAGCCACCGGAAGAACTGCTCGCGAACCCCCGGGTTCAGCAGGTGGTGGTAGTTGCACACCACCAGGTCGACCCCCTCGACACCCTCCTTCAGCAGTTCGTACCCACAGAACCCCCGCTGGTCGGCGTACCCGTAGATATCCTCCGGCGTCCGCACGTCGGCGTACAGCCAGTCGAAGAAGTCGGTCGTGTCGGCGGTCAGGTTCCGGTAGTAGTGCTGGCAGGTGGCCCGGTCCTCGAACGCCGCGAGCTCGGTCTCCATCTCCGCGAGCTTGTCCATCACGGTCGCGCGGGCGCTCGCGGCATCGAGGTCACTGTCTGTGCTCCGGTCGAGCAGCGCCTCCTGCTGGCGCTCGAGTTCGGCCACCTCCTGCTCGGTGTCGACCAGTTCCCGGGTGGTCTCCCGGAGCGCCTGGCACTCCTCGTAGCCGACATCGATGTGACACATCGAGGATTTCCCGCGGAAGACGACCGCCCGGATCTCCTCGGTGTCGGCGATGGCGCTCGCCTCCCGGCGGAACTGGCGCATCTGCTGGTGGACGTTCGTCGTGATGACGACCGTCTTGCCGGTCTC
>CAZFMN010000140.1:0-4208 GCA_964520075.1 uncultured Halobacteriales archaeon
GTACCGGGGTCCGGTGCGGTGCAGTCCGGACACACGGGGTCCTCCGGTTCGGGGAGCGGTGTGCCATCACAGTCGATGTTGACATCGGCGACGACGGTGACCATGTTGTCGAGAGCCGAGAGAAGCTCCGCGCCATCGGAGAGCCCGTAGGTGCGGGTCCTGACGCCGATACAGCGACACTCCCCGAGCGGGACCGCAAACGCGTTGTCCTCCCCGACAACCGACGCGGTCCGGTCGTCCTCGAAGTAGAAGTCGACGCGGCGCTCACCGACAGCCTCGTCGGGCACGTCCTCGCCTGCCTCCACCAGCGGCCAGGCCGGGTCGTCCTCGATGTAGACACAGGTGTCTTGCTTGCCGTTGTTACACACCTGAAACACCCGGTCGAACCGGCTGTCGGAGTCGGAGTTGAGGCCGTCACCGAGCGGTGAGTGTCCGATGGTCGGGTTGGTCTCGTCCATCAGAATCTGGAGGTGACCCTCGTCGTCGAGCGAGGCGAAACTGGCGTTTGGCGTCTCGTTTCCGTTACTGTCCGTGCACTTGTCCATCCCGAGGTACGCGTTGGGGTCCGTGCTGACCTCGGCGCTGACTGTTCGCTGTGATTCGACGCTGGAGAACGCACCGCTGCCGAGGAGCGCACCCCCACCAACCGATACTGCCGCCGTCCCGAGCAGGAACTTTCGACGCTTCATAGTTGTTTGTCTCACCCGGCCGAGTCGCGGTGGCAACGTTCGGCTTCTACCGGCCGATTCGGTGAGTTACACTGTCTACGCTACCCCGTCGTATTGTTATGCATTGGTATTAGCTGTTGTGTCTAAGATAAACAGATTGTATAGCTGTATAGTCAGTTGCTACCCGGGTGTCGTATGTCGCTCGAACAAGGCGTAGTCCGCGCTGTCTGTTCATCTGTTTGCTGTGCCCGGACGAATCGGGACAGCGCACACACGATGACCAGGGAGTCACTGGCCGGTCTCAGTAGAGTTCGTCGAGCAACGCCCGCACATCGGACATATCGACACTCCCGTCGCCGTTGAAGTCGAAGGCCCAGTTGTGGTCCTGAACCGGCGAACTGTCGAGATTGTTGTACAGCGCGTACACGTCGGAGAGGCCGAACACGTCGTCCCCATCGACATCCTCGAACGTACCGTCACCGTCCAGATCCTGTGGGACACCCTCGGACCCTGGCAGCGCCGGAAGCGTCACCTCGACGGAACGTTCCATCGAGTCGTCGCCGACCGCGACCGTGAGTGTACGGGTCCCGAGGCTGTCGGGACCTGTCTCGGTCTCCAGGACGAGTGTGGTCGTACTGGTCTGGCCGGCCGCCAGCGTGACCGTCGCTGACGTGTCGCCGAGAGTACCGCCATCGAGGTGAATCTGCCCCGTCGTGGCGGTACTGCCGGTGTTTTCGACGGTGACCTCTACGGCGAGGGGTTCACCCTCGATAACCGACGCGCTCGTCACGACATCGACGAGAGCGAGACCGCCGCCAGGTGATTGCACCGTCAGGTCGGCGACATCGTTGTCGGTTTCGCTACTGACAGTGACAGTGTACGCGCCCGCGTCACCGGCGGTCGTGCCGACCGAGAGTGTCTGTTCGACCGTCTCGCCTCCGTCGAGCGAGAGGGCCGTGCTGTTCTGGCCGAGACCACCGGCGTCGAGGCTCACCGTCTCGGTGCCGCCGACAGCGCCGGTGTTTGTCACTGCGGTTGTCACGGTCAGGCGGTCACCCGCGACCGGACTGGTCGTTTCGACGATATCGACGCTGAACGCCGCGGGTTCGAGCACCGTCGCGGTGGCGCTCGCTGTCTCGTCTGCGGTTCCGGCAGTCACGGTGTACGTGCCCGCGTCACCCGCTCCGGTTGCGAGCGACAGCGTCTCTGTGACTGTCTCCCCGCCGGCGAGGGTCGTCGTCGTGCTGGTGTCGCCGAGACTCCCGGCGTCGAGTGTCACGGTCTGGGTGTCACTGACCTCGCCGGTGTTCTCGACGACCACGTCGACGGTCAGCATCTGACCCGCAACTGGGGTGTTCGTTCCCGCGACCGACACCCCGAAGGACGCATCCGCGAGCACAGTCACGCTCGCGTCGGTCGTGTCGTCGGCACTACCCGCAGTCACGGTGTAGGTCCCCGCGTCACCACTGTCCGTTCCGACCGAGAGCATCACCGTCGTCGTGGCGTCACCGCTCACCGAGACCGAGGTGGCGTCGGTACCGAGGCCCCCGGCGTCGAGTGTGACGGTCTGGCTGTCGCCGACGTCACCGGTGTTCTCGACGGTGGCCTCGACCGAGAGGCTCTCACCCTCGACGACCGGCGAACTGACACTTGCGATACTAACAGCAAAGTACGCCGGCTCCTGCACACTGACGGTGGTGCTACCAGCGTCGTCCGCACCCGAGACGGTGGCGGTGTAGGTCCCCGCGTCACTGCTCGCCGTGTCGACCGAGAGCGTCACCGTGGTGGACTCGCCGCCGGTCAGGGAAACGGTCGTCGAGTCGCTTCCGAGGTCACTCGCATCGAGCGTGATTGTCTGCGTGTCGCCGACATCACCGGTGTTCGCGACACTCGCATCGACGGTCAGCGTTTCGCCCTCGAGGACGGGTGCGTTCGTGCCGGTGACAGTCACCGCGAACTGCGCGGGTGTCTGGACGGTCACACCCGTGCTGTCTGTGCTGTCCGCGCTCGAGACAGTGGCGGTGTACGTGCCCGCGTCATCGCTTGCTGTGGCAACCGAGAGTGTCACCGCGGTGGATTCGCCGCCGGCCAGCGAGACGGCCGTCGAGTCGGTCCCCAGACCACCCGCATCGAGCGCAATCGTCTGTGTGTCGCTCACGTCGCCGGTGTTCTCGACGGTGGCCTCGACCGACAGCGTCTCACCCTCGACGACGGGTGCGTTCGTACCGGAGAGAGCCACCGTGAGAGTGCCCGACTCCTGTACGGTCACGTCCGTGCTGTCCGTGCTGTCCTCGCTCGCGACGGTGACGGTGTACGTGCCCGCGTCACCGCTTGCGGTCCCGACCGAGAGCGTGACGCCCGTCGAAGCACCGCCGGCGAGTGAGACGGTCGTCGAATCACTGCCGAGCGACGCTGCGTCCAGCGTGACGGTCTGGGTGTCATCGATGCCACCGGTGTTCTCGACGGTGGCCTCGACGGCGATGTCCTGGCCCTCGACCGGGTCGGTCGCGCTGAGGCTGGTCACCGCGAACGTGGCCGGTTCGAGCACGGTCACGCTCGCGCTGGCCGTGTCGTCGTCGGTGGTGGCCGTCGCGGTGTAGCTGCCCGCGTCACCACCCGCCGTTCCGACCGAGAGCGTCTGCTCGACAGTGTCGCCTGCGTCGAGGTCGACCGTCGTGCTGGTCTCGCCGAGGGCACCGACAGTCAGCGCCACCGTCTCCGTGCCGGCGGCGTCACCTGTGTTCGTGACACCGACGGTCACATCGAGGGTCGACCCCGCCACGACAGGCTCGTTCGTGGACACGATATCGACCTGGAACGTTGCGCTTCCCGGCGTCGAGAGGTACTCGATCGCCGCCGGCACGTCGATGATACCCGACCCGTAGCGCGTGTCACGCTCGCCGGGGGGAGTGCCGACGTCGTCGGGCTTTGTCGCCGTCGCCTCCAGCGCCTCCTTTATCTCGGCGGGTGAGGGGTCGTAATCGACCGCCGACTCGATGAGCGCAACCGCACCCGCGACGTGTGGTGCGGCCATGCTCGTGCCGTAGTTGTTGTAGTACTCGCCGTCCGGGATGGTACTCTTTATATCCCAACCCGGCGCGGCGACCGTCGGAGCAACGTACTCCGCCGGCCAGTCCGACGGGGCACCATACCAGGCGCTGTCGGTGTCGATGACCTCGCCGGAGGAGAACGACGCAATCTCCCCGGACGGTTTCAGCGCTCCGACACCGATTCCGTCGTACGTGTTCCCCGGACTGCCGCTCGTCCCCTCGCCGTCGTTGCCGACTGATGCGACGACGGTTGTCCCCGCCGCCTCCGCGTTCCGAACCGGGTCGATCATCAAGTCAATATGCCCGTCAGCACCCAGACTCATGCTGACCACGTCCGCGTTGTTCGCAACCGCCCACTCCATCCCGCCGATGACGGAGCCGAACGACCCACCCTCGTCTGTGAGGACGCCACCGTGGTGCAGTTCTGTTCCCGGCGCGACACCGATCTGTACACCGCTCTCGTTCCCGCCGGCCACTGTCCCACTGGTGT
>CAZFMN010000141.1:0-4169 GCA_964520075.1 uncultured Halobacteriales archaeon
ATAGAGCATCAGAAACTCACCACGCCTCACTTTTCATTCTTAACTAAACACCGCCCAATAAACAGTGGGATTACAGACAGTCTCTGTTGCGTGGTTTGTGGCATATCATGTCGGCTTCATCCCCGCGCTCAAGCGCGAGGCTTTCGCCTCGAAGTTTCCGTAACAGCGACTGCGGGGCGACAGCACCCGGAGTATCAGCGACCGAGTAACTCGTTCGTGTACAGGTCGTTGGCGTCGACCTCCTCGGCCGGGATGTGGTCACCCTCGATGGTCGTCAGTATCTCCTCCTCGGCGAGCCAGTCGACGAACCGCGCCCAGCGGTCGTGTTCCATCCGACCCCACTCGCCCGCCCCGGTCAGGTAGTGGCCGGCGAGTTCCCGCTGGCTCTCGACGAGAAACGCCCGGTCCTCGAGCGTCTCGGGGCCGTCGGCCGTCTCGGCGAGGCGGTCGGCAGCCGTCTCGGGGTTCTCGGCGGCGAACTCGTAGCCCCGGCCGGTCGCCTCCAGAAACGCCCGGAGGGCGTCCGCGCGCTCCTCGATTACGTCGGGGCGGGCGAGCATCACCGGCGTGTAGCCGTAGGGCACGTCGTACTCGTGGAGGTAGAACGGGGTCAACTCGGTACCCTCGCGCCGGGCGAGCACCCCTTCCCAGGGCATGAACACCCAGGTCGCGTCGGCGTCACCCTCGACCAGCGTGTTCCAGATACCGAGTTTCGGCGGCGTGATGATGTCGATATCGCCGTCCCCGCCGTCGTTTCTGACGAGTTGCTCGACGATGTGGTCCTCGAAGCGGGCGTCGTAGGAGGCGTACGTCCGGCCGTCGAGGTCGGCAGGACGGTCGATATCGCTGTCCGCGAGCGCGACGATGGCGCTCGTGTCCTGCTGGCAGACCGCCGCCACGGCCACCAGCGAGTCGTACCCGGGGTGGGTGTGGTAGCTCAGCGCGCTCTCGGAGGGGGCAATCGCGAGCGTGGAGGCGCCGGTCGCGGCCCGCTTTGCGGGGGTCTGCTCGTAGCCGTCCTCGGCGGGCGAGCGAACGCGCACGTCGAGTCCCGCCTCGTCGTAGTATCCCTCGGCCTGCGCGACGTAGATACCGGTGTGGTTCGTGTTCGGTGTCCAGTCGAGCGCGAGTTCGACCTGCGTCATACCCGTGTCTCCGGGTTCGGCGCTCTTATACTGTCGGAAAAAAATCACCACGGCGTTTCGTCCGCCGGTGTCACTCTACCGGACGCGCCGCCAATCGATATAGCGATATACGGTTTATAGAGCTCTGCTCCGGCGTCGTATCAGAGTATCGAATAGATATGTCGCTCGTAGACAGTCCGGACACGGTCGCCCCAGTCGTGGGTGTAGGTGTCGATGATGTCCTGCGCGACATCACCGCGGAGGTACTTCACGACACCGCGGTCGCCAGTGCGGTCACGGAGGTGTGTTGTGAAGAAGTGCCGGAAGTAGTGTGGCGTGACGTTCTCCTCGGGGCCGCCGCCCTCCCGGTACCAGCCGGCGTCACGGGCGTGGTCCGTGACGATGTGGTGGACGGTGTCGGGTGTGAGCCGTTCGCCCCACCGGTTGCCGGTGCCGGTGAACAGCGGGCCCGCGGGTGACAGCGTGTCCGGACGGACCGCGAGCCACCGCTCCAGCACGGTTGCGAGTTCCTCGTCGACGGGAACGACGGTGGCGCGCTTGCGCTTGTTCGAGGCGGTCCGGCGTTCACCGTTGTACATCTCGGAGGCGGCCGGTGTGCTGTCGACGTACAGCGAGTCCGGTCGGCCATCGAGACGGGGTCGATGGGGGGTCTCGACAGCGGCGTCGGTCAGGAACAGGTCCCGGGTGTCGAGATTGCAGAGCTCTCCCGCCCGGAGACCGGTCTTCAGCAGTGTCAGCATCACCGCCCTGTCGAGCGGGTGTCGGACCGCGGCCACGAACGAGCGCATCTCCGCGACGGAGATATCCCGCCGGGCGGGGTCGGTGGATATCTCCTCGTCGAGTTCCTCCAGAACGACCACCATCGGGTTCTCCTCGAAGGCATCGACGCGAGTCATATACTCGTAGAACCGGTGGAGATAGGAGGCGTACGTCGCGACGGTGCTCTCGCCCACCTCGCCCCGGAGCTGGTGGATGTAGGCCATGCAGTCCCGGTGGTTCGCTGCCCCGAGGCCGAGACCGCGGGAGGCGAGATACGAGCGAAACTCCCGCAGGACGCGCCCGTACGCCTCGCGGGTCCGCGGTGACTTCCCCTGCCGGGTGATATCCTCGAGGAAGTACTCGATGTGGTCGTCCGGGGCTGTCCGCCGGTCGACCCGCTCTCCCTCGCTCATTCGCTCTCACCGTCCGCGAGGACGTAGCCGCCCCGACGGCCGCTGTACCGGACGTCCTCGGACTGCAGCCGCTTGAGACTCTCCTCCAGCCGCGACTCGATGTCACCCGTGAGGGCGGCGAGCAGTTCCTCCCAGGAGAGCGGTCCCGAGGCCGATAGCTCCTCGCGGACACGCTCGTCGAGTGATTCAGCTGTCACCTCGTCGGTCTCCTCGCCGACAGGGTCCGGGTCGGCACCGAACCCGCGCCGACCCGCCTGGACCATCGACCTGACGAACTCGCTCCGACTCATCCCGAGTTGCTCCGCGTGCTCGTCCCACTCCTCGCGCTGGTAGGCCGGGACGTACGTCTGCACGACTGTCCGCGACGTGTCGCGCTCTGTGTCGCCCATATCTCTCGATGTCCTCGAACCCACTTCAGTCTGATGTTAGATGCTCATCTAAACCCCGCCGCGACGCGGAGGTGTGGGGAGCGACGACCGAACAGGAGATCCGGGGGTCGGATGCACGTGGCGATTGCGAACCCGTTCGAGGTGCGGCCGTTCGAGGTGTGGCCGGGAGTCGGGCGCGTGTGAGACGACGAGCAGTCCGACAGCCGCGACGGCGTGAACGCCCGAACTCCGCCGACGTCCAGAGTCGTGATCTGGCCTCGACCGCGCGGCGAGCAGAACTGACAGACAGAGCACGGGGGTCATCTGTCGACTCTCCGGGTCAGTTCGTGCGGGTTCGGGACCGCTGATGTCAGACCTGCGTCTAAGTGTCCTTAGGCGCATATCTGATACCCCACAACGCCGATTCTGGAGGGTACTGACAGTGTGTGATATTAGAAAACCATCTAAAAAAGTTCGAGTCGCCGCTCGAGCTGCGTTCCCGACCCGGGTGAGCGTCGACAGTCCCCGACCGACATCTCGCGGGGACTAACAGTCTGCAACCCTTCTCTGGACCTGGATTCCGCACTTCGACTGGGTTTCATCATGGGTCGGTTATTCACGTCCTGTATCACCGGTGCCCGTCGAGCACTCGGTCCCGGGGGTCGGACCGACACCCGCGGGTCGGTCCCGCGGCCACCGCGGTACCGGAATTGCACCCCTCGTGGGGTGGTGAGAGCTGTCGAGCCTGTAGAGCGGCACGTGCCCTGCCCGCGGCGAGCAAAGACCGGGCACACAGGAGTCGCTCCACGGAACGATGTCCGCCCCCTCTACAGGGAGGGCAGGGCGCGTGCCGCGGGGTCGCCCGGAGGACGCGGTCTGCCGTGACGGCGGCACGTCCGTCCCGAGGAACTGTCTCCGGGCAGTTCGGGACACAGCCGCCTGCGAATCCCTCCCCCGGACGCTCCGACTCGGCGTCGATCCCCGCCTCCACGGAGGTCGCGCTCCTCGTCGGTCTCGTCTACCCCGGCAGGACAACAGCCGGTCGCTGTTATTATCGGTCGTCACCGCCCCCGAGTACCTCCACCTGACCAGCGGTTGTCGAACTGAACGGCTTGCACACACGGGTCGGTTGATGGACCTACCCGAGTTTCAGGAGTTCGGCTGTCGTCCGATACCGGTCATCTCCGGGGCCCCCGCCTCCGAGTCCGACCCCCGGGCGTCGACTGGATGACACTGTAACGGCCCGGAGCAACTGGAACCCACGCAAACCTGTGTGGCACACGGTGTCACACTGTCCCGGTGAGTGTTCCGCCTCGCTTCCCGACGTCTTCTAACCGGAAACTCCGTTACAACTGTCTGATGTGTTCTGACGTGGCTCGGACGGTACGCTCTCCGTAAACCGCATAACGATATACAAATTCGAGTCCACCGCGGGGGGCAGTGACGGCCGCGTGTCGACCGTGCGTCCGAGAACTGTCCGGGGC
>CAZFMN010000142.1:0-4137 GCA_964520075.1 uncultured Halobacteriales archaeon
TCTCTCTGGTGGACGGCGGTTTTGTCTCCGGTTGATGGGGATGCGCAGTGACCAGAAAAGGACAGCCAATCAGGACCGGTGTCTCCGGGCGAGAGACCGCAACGTGGCTTTCTTTGGGCGACAGGCAGGAACCGTAGTATTGATGAGTGAGTGTCGCCATCTGTGTGTCCGGACAGCGCGAACGAACACAGTCCGGGGCAGAGAACAGAGGAACGCGCCACCGGAACCGGAGGGTGTGTCTGTCCCCTCTCGCCCCGGCACCGGTTCCCGGGTGCCGGGTCCTGTGCTCGGTCACGCGGACTGTGGGTGCCCCGGTGAGACGAGTCGGCGTGTCACGGCCGGGCGTGGATACCTCGTGTTCGCATGACACGAAATCGCAGGGTCGTCCTCGCTGCACTCTCAGTCGAGACGGTGGCGGCGGTATCGGCCGTCGTGTACGGCCATCTCGCGATAGTGGCCGTCGCCGTCCTGTACTGGATAGACCTCCTGTTCCTGATGGGTCGCGTGGGCGTACAGCGACTGTTCGCACGGCGGACGAGAGGTATCGAGATACTGAGGTTGTTGCTCCCGTTTCGCCTGCTGAAACACAAGCGCGGGGCAGTCACCCTCACCGACCGCCTGCCTCCGGTCTACCCGAAGAACCTGCCGGTCGCGATGACAAATCTGTGGTGGGGGCTCCCCATCTCCGTTCCGATAGTGGCCGTCGCGGCGTTCACCATCCCCGGAGCGTTCTGGAGCAACCCGGCCACGCCGTTCCTGTTCGTCGCCGGGACTCTCGCCGCGGTGGTGAAGTCGTGGCTGATACTGCAGGCGTACGCCGCCACGGGGGCACACGAGCGGGAGTCTCCGCTCGCGGTCAACCCGTGGAAACGACTGGCGCTGTTTGTCTTCTACGGCGGGATACTGTACCTCGCTACAGACGTCACCGCCTCACTCGTCACGGACAACGGTGTCGAGAGCACGCGGAGCAGCGCGATTGCCGTTGCTCTCCTCCTCGTTGTCCTCCGACTCGCCTACAGTGTCCGCGTGTCACGCACGAGATTCGGGACCGACTCGGGGAAGAGTCAGGACCGCGAGGTCGAGCAGGACAGCACCGGGATGCTCTCGTGGCTCCGGTCGAGGATAGCCCCCGAGCAGGAGACAGCCGTGCTTGCCCCGCCGTCGACACCGGACCGGCGACCGTTCGAGACGGTGGAGCCGGAATCGAGGTCGATACGCCTCGCGGGCGTGCTCAACGCGCTGGCCGCCGGTCTCGTCGTCGACGACCGGTTCAGCGACGCCGGACTCAACCTCCGCGTTCTCGTAATCCTCCTGTTCCTGTTCTCGTTGCTCTTCCTGCTCGATGGCGGTGTTATCCCGTTTCTGTTCCTGAACGGCTGTCTGTTCGGCCTGCTCGCGGTGCTCGCGGTGCTGAGTATCCTTCACATGCGCCTCGCGCTCGGCGGAGTCGAGTACCGGTTCCACGACACCGAGGTGGTGGCCTACGACAGCAATCTCGGTGAGCCACAGTGGGCAGTTCCGTACGACCGCATCCGCGATATCTCGGTCGAGACTGGAACGTTCGGAGCGCCGCTGTGGGCCGACACCGGGACAGTCTCGTTCGAGCGTGTCGACACACCCCCCGAGGACGCCCTCGACGACCGGGAGCCGCGGTCCTCCATCGCGTTCGTGCCCGACCCGGAGCGCGTCGCCGAGTTGATCCGGTCCCGCGGTGGACGGTAGGCCGACCGTGACAGCCAGACGAAGGCAACCAGATTTACACGTGGGTAGACCGTACCGCCGACTCCGATGGGCCACCGCGTCTACATCCTCGAATGCAGTGACGACCGGGGGTCGTTCTACATCGGGTACACCACGGACCTGACAAGGCGACTCGCGGAGCACAACGCCGGCGACGGCGCGAAGTACACCCGCGGTCGGACCCCCGTCACGGTCAGGTACGTCGAGTACTGGCCCTCGAAGAGCGCCGCGATGAGCCGGGAGTGGGAGCTGAAACAGCGCTCCAGAGCCGAGAAGGAGCGCCTCGTACCGGACTCCGAACGGCGGGTCACCGTCGTGTTCGACCCCGGAGACTGAATCGTCCGGGCAACCCGAACAGTCATGTTGCGTCCGGCCCTCCAACCTGTATGGACAGAACGGAACTGCGGGCCGCCTGGGACGACGTCGCGGAGACGTACGCGAGACGCCGGGACGCCGACGGCTCCGACGCGGCGCTCATCGACGACCTGCTCGCGGAGCTCCCGCCGGACCCGGACGTGCTCGACATCGGTTGCGGGGACGGGGCCCGGACACTCGCGAATCTCCCGGCCGGCAGTGTCGGTCTCGACATCTCCGGTCGGGGGCTGGAACTCGCCACCGATGAGGTCCCCGACGCTCACCTCGTGCAGGGGGACATGTCGGCACTCCCCGTCGGCGCCGACCGGTTCGACGGGCTCACCGCCTACCACGCTGTCTTCCACGTCCCCCGCGAGGAACAGCCGGCCGTCTACGAGGAGTTCGCCCGCGTGCTCCGCCCGGGCGGTGTCGCCCTGATGACCCTGCCCGGCGGCCGGTTCGAGACTGTCCGTCGCGGCTGGATGGGCGGCCGGATGTTCTTCTCGACACCCGGGCGAGAACAGACGCTCGACGCACTCCGGAAGGCCGGGTTCGAGGACCTGGAGACGGCAACCGCGACCGACCCGCTCGGGAGCAGCACCGAGTTCGTCTTCGCCCGGCGCGCCTGAGGCCTCGCGGCTCCGAGCTACGTACGTCCCTGCAGAGTGCCGGACCGCCGGGGTGGTGAGCTACGACCCGGTCTGTCCCGGGTGTCCGGCGGGCAGTCCCCGCTGTCCGGAGGTCCGCTCCCGGAGTGTCTCGCCCTCGGGGTCGGCCAGCACACCGCGGTCACGGAGTTCGGGAACCACGAGGTCGACGAAATCCCGGAGCGTGTCGGGGCGGACGACCTCTTTCACGTTGATTCCGTCGACACCGAGGGTGCGGTACCAGTGCTCGAACGTGTCGGCGACATCCTCGGGCGTGCCGACGACCACCGGTGACGTCGTGCCGAGGCCGGCGAACTCCGCCATCTCGCGGACGGTCCAGTCGCGGTCGTCGTTCGTGGTGAAGGCGTTGACCACCCCCTGGATGGCCTCGGTCTCGATGTGTTCGAGCGGCTGGTCCGGCTCCAGCTCCGAGAGGTCCATGTCGACGAACCCGGAGAGCAGCGCGAGCACCCCCTCGACGTCGATTGCGTCGAGGTAGCTCTCGTACTTTGCCTGGGCGAGTGCCTCTGTCTCGCCGACCACCGGCACGAGTCCGGGGAAGAAGGCGACACTGTCGGGTGACCGGCCGTGTGCGTCGAGTCGCCGTTCGAGATCCGTCACGTACTCCCGGATTGCGGACTCGGTCGGCTGGCTGAGAAACACCGCCTCGGCGTGGCGGGCGGCGAACTCGCGGCCGCGGTCCGAGGAGCCCGCCTGGTAGAGCAGGGGTGTGCGCTGTGGCGAGGGCTCACAGCCGTGCGGCCCCGGCACGTCGAAGTACTCCCCCTCGTGGTCGATAGCGGTGACCTTCGCCGGGTCGGTGAACCGGCCCTCCGGGTCCCGTTCGACCGCGTCCTCGGCCCAGGAGTCCTCCCAGAGCGCGTAGCAGACCTCCATGAACTCCTCGGCCCGGTCGTAGCGCTCGTCGTGGTCGATGCGCTCTGTCAGCCCCAGGTTGGCCGCCGCCGACTCCAGATACGATGTGACGATGTTGAACGCGACCCGGCCGTCGGTGAGATGGTCGAGCGTGGAGAACTCGCGAGCCAGCTGGTAGGGGTGGTTGTAGGAGGTTGATTTCGTGACCGCGAACCCCAGTTCGTCGGTGACCTCCGCCATCGCCGGAATCAGGTATGCGGGGTCGTTCGACGGTGTCTGGACGGCACGCTCGATTGCGGGGTCCCGTGAGTCGTCGTAGACGTCGTAGATACCCCGGACATCGGCAAAAAAGACCGCGTCGAACCCGCCACGTTCGGCGGTCCGGGCCAGCTCTGTCCAGTACTCCCGGTCACGGTACCGGGCCGACTGGTCGCCGGGGTAGCGCCACGACCCGACCGTGACGTGCTCGACCGAACTCATCGTGAAGAGGTTCAGGCGTAACCGCTCGTCCATACCCGGG
>CAZFMN010000143.1:0-4125 GCA_964520075.1 uncultured Halobacteriales archaeon
AGTAGAGGCCGAAGCCGATGCGTTCCTCACTGCCCATCAGTCGGTACGTCGAGAAGCGGTAGCCAACAATCTCGGGAATCTCGTAGCCGGCGACGATGTCGATACTGGGGTCACTCGCCGAATCGACGGTGACGGACTCACTACTGTTGGGCCAGGCGCCACCGTCGAGGTGAGCAACCTCGACGGTGTAGCGGGTGGTCCGGGCAAGCGGCAACTCGACGGTAACGGGCTGGCTGTCGAGGCTGGCCGTCGCGACGGCCTCGCCGTCGTCGCGAACGGTGACCTGACCGCTGTCGGCGCGGTACTGTTCTTCGGCGGCCTGCGTGTAGACGGTGACGGGAACGGGACTGTCGGCAAAGAGGTCCAGCCCGAGGGTGGCCTGCTGGTCGCCGGCGGTGGCGGTGACGGTGTAGCTACCGCTCTCCAGCCCGTCGGTGAGGCCGCTGGCGGTGAGGCGTTCGGAGGCCCCCGGAACGAGGGTGACGGTGAGGGTCTGGCTGGCGAGGGCGTCGTCGGTGGAGACCGACTGGCCGGGAGAGCCGTTCGGGCTGTCGTCGATGTTGTCCTGCCCGGCGAGGACGGCGAACTGGACAGGAATCTCGGCGGCGGTGTCGCCGTCGTTGGCGACGGTGACGGCGACAGGGGCGGACTCGTCGACGCCGAGCGAGACGGTGATGGGGACCTGTGCGGCCCGGAGGTCGGTGAGTGTCACCGGGACATCGGGCTGGGCCGGCTCACCTTCGTCGTCACTACCGTCTTCGCCGGAGCCATCGTCCTCACCAGCATCGTCACCCGACCCATCGTCCTCACCAGCATCGTCGGTCGAGCCATCACCGCCCCCGTCACCGCCGCCATCGCTGTCGCTGTCGTCCGGACCGCCGCTGGAGTTGTCACCGGTGTCGCCGTCCCCGGTGCCATCGTCGCTCGACGCGTCGTCCTCACCCGAATCCTCGCTATCACCGAGACAGCCCGCGACCCCGAGCGAGAGCGACGCCCCGAGAACGCCTAGCCAGCGGCGACGCGCCACCCGGGCGGACGTGTCGGACTCGTCTGTCATCGAGCGATACATTGCTCGGATTCGTATAAAAACGTTCGGACCTTCCTCGGCAGGAACCTGCGGTTGATGGCCGGTCTGGCACCCCTCGGTGCCGCTCTGGCCGTTGCTTGGCAGTCCGGTGATACGGCTCTCTGGGTCGGGTACGGCACCGTCACCGTACTGTCGAGTGTCTGGACCGCCTGCGGCGTACAGAGGTACACCGTACCCTCCCGAGAGACGACCCCGCGGTCACCGTCTCCGCTCACGGGGCCGGTTCGTCGCGATGTGTCGACCACCCCCGTCGGAACGCTGCCGGTCACGGGTCGTCGTGGTTCGCCTGTCGGACCCCTCCCGAGGGGCTCTCACCTGCCGCTGACGGAATCGGTCGGCTCGGGAGGTGTCACGACTGCCAGCACCCGTCGTGCGACGGTCTTGTGTCCGCCGCCGGTCAGCCCCCTCGATACTGTTCGTGCTGTTGCCCGGTCCGAGGAGGTGGTCGGCGACGGTGCTCCAGGCCCGCGCGAGCGGTGGTGCATCGAACGGGTCCTCGACATCCGGAACTGTCGTGAGCACGGAACTGCCAGCGATTCGACCGCCGGTCTCGGTGACGCGCCCGGCGACTGTCCGCAGGAGCACACCGACCGGTGGGGCATCGAGCTGTCGGGCGGCGGTGACGGTCCGGCGGGTGTCGTCGAGACACTGTGGGCGGTCGGTCGAGACCACGACAGTCGCGTCGGCCTGTCGGAGCGGTCGAGACGCGTCGGGACCGATACCGGCCGGGCAGTCGACCAGCACGGGCCCCTCCCAGTCGCGGGTCGCGCGGAGTGCCGGTCCGGTGCGAGCCGGCCGACCGGCCGTGATGACTGCTACACCGGGAAACAACGACGGACGCTGGCAGACACGGGACAGCGGCGCGCCGCGGGCCAGCGCGTCCACACCGTCGGTCCGTTCGATCTCGGCGAGGTGGTGCAGGTCGGGCATATCACAGTCAGCGTCTACCACCAGCGGGTCGCGACCACGCCGTGCGAGCGTCCGTGCGAGTCCGAGCGCTGTCGTCGTCTTCCCACAGCCGCCTTTCCCGCCTGTCACCGCGAGCATGCGTCGTGTGGCTCCCCCATCCTACTTCAACCTCCGCAGACGCCTCGACGCCCCGGTCACCGCGTGTCGGGAGATTCAATAGCCTGGGCAACCCCCCTACGATAGATGGAACACAGCAACATCACCAGCGCCAGACAGCTGTCACGGGGCGATATCGAGACGGTGCTGGACCGGGCGCGCGACATCGCCGCCGACCCGTCGGCGTACGCCGACCGCCACCCGGGCGCGCTCCTCGGACTCCTGTTTTTCGAGCCGAGCACCCGCACGAAGATGAGCTTCACCGCGGCGATAAAGCGCCTCGGCGGTGACATCGTCGACATGGGGCCGGTCGACTCCTCGAGTGTCACGAAAGGGGAGAGTCTCGCCGACACCGTCCGCGTCATCGAGGGGTACGCGGACGCGCTGGTGTTGCGCCACCCAAGCGAGGGGTCGGCGGGGATGGCGAGCGAGTTCGTCGACGTGCCGCTGATAAACGGCGGTGACGGGGCGGGGCAACACCCGACACAGACGCTGCTGGACCTGTACACCATCCGTGAGAACGCCGGTCTCGACGACCTGACAATCGGTATCATGGGTGACCTGAAGTACGGCCGGACGGTCCACTCGCTGGCCCACGCGCTGACGAACTTCGACGCGCGCCAGCAGTTCATCAGCCCCGAGAGCCTCCGTCTGCCCCGCAAGGTCCGCTACGACCTCCACGCCCAGGGGGTCGATGTCAGAGAGCACACCGCGCTCGAGGAGGTGATCGACAGCCTCGACGTGCTGTACGTGACCCGCATCCAGAAGGAGCGGTTCGCCGACGAGAGCGAGTACCGCGAGGTGGCCGGCGAGTACCAGATCGACGCCGCCACGCTGGAGACGGCGAGCGACAACCTCGCCGTGTTGCACCCGCTCCCCCGTGTCGACGAGATCGCCTACGATGTCGACGACACCGACCACGCACACTACTTCGAACAGGCACACAACGGTGTCCCGGTGCGGATGGCACTGCTCGACGTGCTGCTCGGGGGTGGACGATGACAGACGGCGGGCCCGACCGCGAGATGCGGGTCAGCAAGATAGAGAACGGCACCGTCATCGACCACATCACGAGCGGGCAGGCGCTGAACGTCCTCGCACTCCTGGGCATCGACGGCACCGGTGGTGACGTCGTCTCCGTCGGTATCAACGTCCCCTCGGACCGACTGGGGTACAAGGATGTCGCGAAGATCGAGGGCCGCGAACTCAGCCAGTCCGAACTGGACGTGCTCTCGCTCATCGCTCCCGCCGCCACCATCAATATCATCCGCGGCTACGAGGTGGCCGACAAGCAGCGCGTCGAATCGCCCGCGTACGTCAGCGGCGTGCTGGACTGTCCGAACCCCGACTGCATCACTACCGAGGACGAACCGGTCGACCCCCGGTTCGAGGTGCTCGAGGACGGTCTTCGGTGTGTCTACTGTGACACCATCGTCCGCGACGATATCGCCGACCACATCCGCGTCTGACTGTCGCCCCGATGTGGCGGGTGCTGCGGGGTCTCGTCATCTCCAGGCTTTTGTAGCCAGGTCGTCTATCCCGGTGTATGAGACGGAACCGGAACACCGATGACGACCGCGAATCGGCGTCACACGGGGCCGACGAGGAGACGACCACGCGGCAGTCCAGCGAAACGGGTGACACCACAGGTCGAGACGACTCGGCCAGCGCCACGGCCGAACGGGGAGCGGGTGAGTCGGGTCGACCTGAACCGGTCGGCACCGCGACGGAGAACAGTGAGTTGGGTCACCGACACGAGACAGTCCGCGAGGGCGAGCGGGAGTTGCGGCCCGCGGTCACCCGTCACGACCCGGACGAGGAGGAGACGGCCGCGGAGGTGCTCACGCCGACCGGTCCGCTCGAACCACAGGAGATCGACCCGGAGAACGCGGCGTTCGTCCTGCTCGGGGTGGCGCTAATCGCGGGTCTCCTGCTCGCGGCAGTCGCCGGTATCTGACCCACTCTCCCCCTGA
>CAZFMN010000144.1:0-4111 GCA_964520075.1 uncultured Halobacteriales archaeon
TCAGCAGGCACAGTAGTACTCGCGCAGTCCGAGCGCGGTCTGGAGCACCTGGTAGGTCGGTTCGGGGTCGGAAGGCCGGTAGACACCGGTGGTCAGCGCCGGGTCCTCCTCGAAGGCCCCGCTCACGAGTGCGCCCCAGTCCTCGGGTGCGAGTCGGTCGCGAACGTCAGTCGTGGCAAGCAGGTCCAGATAGTCCGGGAGGAACAGCCAGCGCGCGTCGCGGACACCCGTCGACTCGTAGGTGGCGTCGGTCACACTCGCGTAGGCGGCCATCGGGAGGTTCGCACCCGCCGTCACGGTGAGGTCGATCCACTTCCAGGGGCGGGTGTTTATATCGAGCAGCAGGTACTCCTCGCGGTCGGGGCAGTAGACGAACTCCGCCTCGCTGATGCCGTGGTAACCCGTCGCCTCGAGGACGGCGAGCGCACGCTCCTCGATAACGGGTTCGTCGGCGCGCTCGACCAGGCAGGAGGTGCCGAAATCGAGCGGGTTCCGCACGCGGGCGTTCCCGACGAGTGAGAGCACGTCACCGTCGGGCCCGACGTGTGAGGCCAGCGAGTGATCCTCGCCGCGGACAGTCGCTATCTTCCGCTGGGCCATCACCTCGATGCCGGCCTCGCGAGCGCGTTCCAGCACGTCCCGCAGTTCCTCGACAGTCTCCACCTCGAGGACGTTGGTGCCGACGGCCTCCTCGAACTCGCGTTTGAGCGCCGGCTTGACCACCAGCGGGAGTCCGAGTCTGTCGGCCGCCTCGCCGGGGCTCACCGCCGACAGCGGCAGGGTCTCGGGGTAGGGAACCCCGAGGTCCTCCGCAATGTGGTACAGTGAGGACTTGTCGAGCACGGCGTCGACGACATCCCGACCGGCGAAGGGGAGTCGGACACCCTCTGGGTCCGTGTCCGCGAACCCGTGGACCCACTCGTCCATACAGCCGAAGGCGACCAGTTCGCGGCCGGCCGCCCGGGCGAGCGCCTCGATGTCTGCACGGAACCCCGCCTGGTCGTCGAGCGGGTAGGTGACCTGCCCGGCGTAATCGACGTGTCGGGAGGGTGGGGCCGCGCCGTCACCGACCCGGTCGACGGCGATGACGGGGATATCGTGTGCCGAGAGCGCCCGGGCGACACCGAGTCCGGTGACGTGTGCGTTCGCGACCAGCGCCGGCGGCCGGTCGAACGTCGCCGCCTCGAGCTCCGCGAGCAGTGCCTCGTGCGAGCGAAACGCTGTCATCGACCCGTGTTCGGTCCCGGGTATCAAAACACGCCCGGTCTGTCGGCCCCCAGCACAGCGCGGTCCCGCGGGGCCGGTCCGGGGCTGGAACCGCCCGCCGCTCGCCGGTGGAGTTTGGATTCGAAAGTTCGAGGGGGGACAGAGACAGTATCTGTAACCGGAATCCGCATGAACGGTCGGCCCCTACTAAACAACAGGTGAAGACAGTGCAATCGAGACTAACGGTATCCGGGATGTCGTGTGCGACCTGTTCGGCGACGGTCGAGGAGGCCGTCGACAGGTTGGACGGCGTCTCGTCGGTGGATGTCAGCGTCGCCACCGACGAGGCAACCGTCGAGTACGACCCGGCGGAGGTGTCGCTGTCACGGGTCTACGCGGTCATCGAGGAGAGTGGCTACACGCCGGAGCGCCGGACGGAGAGAGTCGAGATTGCCGGGATGTCGTGTGCGACGTGTGCGGAGACGAACGCGACGGCCATCGAGGACCTGCCGGGTGTGCTGAACGCCGACGTCAACGTCGCCACCGACGAGGCGACCGTCGAGTTCAATCCGGCGGATGTCTCGCTGTCGGCGGTGTACGACGCAATCGAGGCGGCGGGGTACACCCCCCGCGGCGCGGGCGAGGACAGCGAGGGGGGCGAGAGCATGACAGAACAGCGCGAGAGCGCCGTCGAGAGCGAACTCCGGACGAAGCGGCGGTGGGTCGTCGCCGGCGGACTCCTGACCGCACCGTTCCTGCTGGTGATGCTCGAGATGTTCGTCGGCGAGTTCCTGCCCGCGTGGTTCGACTGGGTCGAGTTCGCCCTCGCGACGGTGCTGGTGGCGACACTGGGTCGGCACTTCTTCGCCGGCGCCTACACGGCCGCGGTCAACAACCACCAGGCGAACATGGACACCCTGGTGACGATGGGCACCCTGACCGGCTACCTCTACAGTACGGCGGTCATCACCGGCCTCGTGAGCGGCGGCCTGTACTTCGAGGCGGTCGCGTTCATCCTGTGGTTCATCTACCTCGGGGTGTGGCTGGAGGTGCGCTCGAAGGCCCGGGCCGGCAGCGCGCTCCGTGAACTGCTGGAGATGCGGGCGGCGGAGGCGACGGTCGTGAGAGACGACGAGGAGGTCGTCGTCCCCGTCGAGGACGTGGTGGTCGGGGACGTGATGAAGATACACCCGGGCGAGACAGTACCGACAGACGGTGTCGTCGTGGACGGGGCAAGCGCTGTCGACGAGTCGATGGTGACCGGGGAGTCCGTTCCCGTCGAGAAAGGCGAGGGTGACGAGGTGATCGGGTCGACGATAAACGAGCAGGGTGTGCTGTACGTGGAGGCAACCCGTGTCGGCGAGGAGACGGCCATTCAGCAGATCGTCGAGCGGGTCAAGCAGGCACAGGCCCGCCAGCCTGACATCCAGCGGCTGGTCGACCGCGTGAGCGCGTACTTCGTGCCCGCGGTCATCCTCAACGCCGTGCTCTGGTCGGTGCTGTGGTTCCTGTTCCCGGGGTCGCTGTACGCGGTGTCGGACACGCTCGGGTCGGTGATACCGGTGCTCGAACCGGTTGGCGGCGGTCCCGCGCCGGCGGTTCCCGGCACCGGTATCCCGCTGTTCGAGTTCTCCGTCGTCGTGCTCGCCTCGGCCATCCTGATCGCCTGCCCCTGTGCACTCGGGCTGGCGACGCCGATGGCGACGATGGTCGGGTCGACACTCGGCGCGAAAAACGGCGTCCTCTACAAGGGTGCCGACGTGCTGGAGCAGGCCCGTGACATCGATACCGTCGTCTTCGACAAGACCGGCACCCTCACGCACGGCGAGATGGAGCTGACCGATATCGTTCCCGTCGATGGGTCGGCGACGCGGCCCGACGGCGGTGAGGCCGTGTCGGACGTGCGAGGAGACACCGGCACCGAGGAACGCCCCGACGGTGGTGTGCTCGAACCAGAGCGCGAGCACACCCCTCTTGGCGACGAGGAGAGCCTGCTACGGGTCGCGGCCAGCGCCGAGTCGGCGTCGGAGCACCCGCTCGGGGGGGCCGTCGTCGCGGCCGCCGAGGAGCGCGGACTGGAGCTATCGGACCCCGAGGCGTTCGAGAGTGTCCCGGGACACGGGGTCAGTGCGACACTCCCCGAGGGTGAGGTGCTGGTCGGCAACCGGAAGCTGATGCGGGAGAACGGTGTCGACACCGCGGCGGTGGCACAGACCGCAGAGCGCCTGGAGCGCGAGGGAAAGACCGCGATGCTGGTCGCCCTGGACGGTGACCTGCTCGGGGTGCTCGCAACCGCCGACACCGTCCGCGAGAGCGCACGCGACACCGTCGACCAGTTGCACGAGCGGGGCTACGAGGTGCTGATGCTCACCGGCGACAACGAACACACGGGTCGCGCAATCGGCGAACAGCTCGGTATCCCGCCGGAGAATGTCCACGCCGAGGTGCTCCCCGGCGACAAGGCCGACGAGATAGACGCCATCCAGTCCGACGGCTCCCGTGCGATAATGGTCGGTGACGGCGTCAACGACGCGCCCGCGCTGACGACCGCCCACGTCGGCGTCGCAATCGGCTCCGGCACCGATGTCGCAATCGAGAGCGGCGACATCACGCTGATGCGCGACGACCCCGCGGACGTCATAAAGGCGATGCGTATCGCCGACGCCACCATCTCGAAGGTCCGCCAGAACCTGTTCTGGGCGCTGGCGTACAACGCGACGCTCGTCCCGGTTGCCTCCATCGGCCTGCTCAACCCCGCGCTGGCGGGGGCCGCGATGGCCTTCTCCAGTGTCTCCGTGGTCTCGAACAGCCTCGCGTTCATGCGCTGGGACCCCCACGAGGAGTATAGCTTCCTCCCCGTCCGCCCGTTCGTCTGGGCACGGGAGCGTCTCACCGGCTGAGGTGG
>CAZFMN010000145.1:0-4045 GCA_964520075.1 uncultured Halobacteriales archaeon
CGGCGTACTGGCAAGACCTGTCCGGGTGTGAACGCCGGGACTCCGGACCAGTCCGACCAGGCGACCGGGTCTGAACGCCGGGACTCCGGACCGGTCCGCCGGGTGGAGAGGACCCAGTCGATTGCGAGATAACGAGCAGTTCGGTCGGTTATTTGAGGCTGGCGCACGTAGCCAGAGTATGGATGGTGAACTCGGTCAGCGCGGCACGGAGACTGTCTGTGAGGTCTGTTCGGTCGAACTCGACCGTCTCTCGGAGGTCAAGCTGCTGACAGACCGTGATATCAGCCTGCTCAGACAGCCCCGTCGCCGGGTCAATGCCAATCTGCCGGTCCGGATGGACGACGGGAGTATCGAGGTGTTCCCCTCGTTTCGAATCCAGTACAACAGCGCACGCGGCCCGACGAAGGGTGGTATCAGATACCACCCCGGTGTCGACGAGGAGGAGGTGGACGAGCTCGCCTTTCTGATGGCGCTGAAGTGTGCCGTCGTCGACATCCCGTTCGGTGGCGCGAAAGGCGGGGTACAGGTCGACCCGGACGAGCTCTCGGTGGGCGAGCGCGAGCGTCTCTCCCGGGCCTACGTCGCGGAGTACTCGGAGCTCATCGGGCCGGAGACCGATATCCCCGCGCCGGATGTCAACACCGGTCCCGAGATAATGGCCTGGATGATGGACGAGTACGAGCAACAGACCGGCGAGCACGCGCCGGGTGTGATAACGGGCAAGCCGCTCGAACTCGGGGGCAGCAAGGGCCGGACCTCCGCGACATCCTACGGCGGCGCGGAGATTCTCGACGCGTTCGCCGAGACACGGGGCTGGGACCCGACGGCGCTGGACGTCGCAATCCAGGGCTTTGGCAACGTCGGCTCGTATCTGGCGCTGTTCCTCCACCAGCGCGGGTACAACGTCGTCGCCGTGAGCAACGCACGCGGTGCCGTCCACGACCCCGATGGGCTGGATATCCCGCTCATATTCGAGGACTACGCCGACGAGGGTGACCTGTTCGTCACCGGCGAGGAGGTCACGAACGACGAGTTGCTGACGATGGACGTGGACGTGCTGATCCCGGCCGCAATCGAGGACCAGATTACGGTCGACAACGTGGCCGATGTCCGGGCGGACGCGGTGATGGAGATGGCGAACGGGCCGACGACCACCGAGGCCGACACTCATCTGGCCGACCGGGGTGTGCCCGTTATCCCCGATATCCTCGCGAACGCCGGCGGTGTCACCACCTCCTACTTCGAGTGGGTGCAGAACAGCAGCAACGAGTACTGGTCGAAATCGAAGGTCCAAGACAAACTTGCAGCGCAGATGCGCGCGGCCTTCGAGGACCTCCACGAGGTCAAGCAGAGAAAGGAGGTCGGCAGCTGGCGACAGGCCGCCTACATCCGGGCCGTCGACACGGTGCTCGACGCCGAGCGGTTCCGGGGCAACATCTCGCGTTGAGTCCTCGACGCCCGCTCAGTGGTGGTGCTGGTGGCTGTCCGGTTCGTTCCCCGGGCGACTGAACCGGCCGGAGAACGCCCGCTGGACGACCTCGGGGAGCGCCGGGTGGATGTGAACCGCGTCACGGATATCCCGCACCGTTCCCGACCCGGATTTCATCGCCACGACCACCTCCTGTATCAGTGTCGAGGCCTCGGGGCCGACGATGTGACAGCCCAGAATCTCACCCTCGAGGTCGATTATCACCTTCACCATCCCCTCGGCGTGCATCGCGTCGCCGCGGGCGGTGTCCTCGTAGCGGTACGTGTTCGTGGCGTACTCCCGGTCGGTCTCGCGCAACTCCGCCTCGCGGGCACCCACACCGGCCACCTCCGGTGAGGCGAACACCGCGAACGGCATCGCCGAGTAGTCGACGGGCCGTAACTCCTCGCCGAAGATGTTCCGGGCGACCGCACGGGCCTCGTGGTTGGCGCTGTGTTTCAGCAGGAACTCGCCGACGATGTCGCCCAGCGCCCAGACACCGGGCTGGTCGGTGCGCAGGAACTCGTCGGTCGCGACGAACCCCCGGTCGTCGGTCTGGACACCCGTCGCGTCGAGATTCAGCGTGTCGGTGTTCGGCACTCGCCCGGCGGCCACGAGCAGTTCGTCGCCGGTCACCTGCACGCGCTCACCACCCTCGACAGGCCCCGGTTCTGGGTCGTACTCGTAGGGCCGGGCCTCGACGGTGACCTCGCCGTCACCCGCGGGTTCGACCGACACCGCCTCGTGGCCCGTGTGGACGGTGAACCGCTCGCTGTAGCGCTCCGTGAACGCCGCGGCGACCTCGGTGTCGGCCTGCGGGAGGAGGTTCGGCCGGCGACCGACGATTGTCACGTCACTGCCGAACGTGCCGAAGAAGTGACCGAGCTCGGCCGCGACGTAGCCGCCGCCGACGATGACGAGGTGGTCGGGCGGGCTCTCCAGTTCGAGCGCCTCCCTGCTGGTCAGGTACTCGACGGTCTGGAGTCCGTCGACCGGCGGGACCGCCGGACGGGTGCCCGCGGCGACGAGTACCGTCTCGGCCCGGATGCGCACACCGTCGTCCGGGCCACCCGTCACCTCGACGGTCCGGTCGTCGACGAAACGGGCCTCGCCGTCGAACAGGCGGTGCTGGTCCGAGGTGGACAGTCCCCGCTGGATGGACGCCGCGTCGGCACCCACGTCCTCGTTCACCGCCCGGACGATCTCCGCGAACGCGACGTCCTCGACGGTCGCATCGATACCGAACTCGTCGGCCCGCTCGACCGTCTCCAGCACGTCCGCGTGGTAGAGCAACTGCTTCGACGGGATACAGCCGCGGTTGAGACAGGTCCCGCCGAGCGGCCCCTTCTCGATGACTGCGACCGACTGTCCCTGGTTCACGGCAGCGTTTGCCACCTCGAGTCCAGACCCCGAACCGACGACGAGGAAGTCGACTGTCTCCATACGGAGACTGGGAACGCCTGCATCATGAACTCCCGGTTACCGAGCAGTTACTCCCCGGTCTGCACCCGTACAGCCTGTGCGTCGCCCGCCGGTACTGTGTTCTGCCTGCTGTGACCCGGTCGGTCGTCCGGGATTAACAGTCACCCGGGTGTGTGACCCGGTCACACAGGAGAGCCGGGTACTAACCCGGCCGGCCGCTCTGTACAGGTATGAGTGAGGACGAACGCCACGTCGACGACGGTCCTGGGGAGTGCACCACCACAGGGTCGTTCGCCGACCACGATATCGAGGACGGGTCGACACTGATACAGCGGAGCTACTACCGGTTGTCCGACGCCGGCCGGGCCGAGTTCGAGCCGACGGCGTCGTTTTTCGACGCGCTGGAGTCGGCGTTCATCTGGGCGTATCTCGGCACCGTCAGGGAGAACGGTGTCCCCGAACACGTCGAGGCTGCAATCGACGACGCGCGGGCGCTCACCGCCGAGGAGTTCACCGACCGGGAGGCCGACCTCAGAACGGAGGTGCTCCCGGCGTTCTACCGGCATCTCACCGACTTCCACTGCGCGTACCGCGAGTGACTGTCCGGTTCACCGCTCGCGGATGGCGGTCTGTCCCTCGTCGTCCAGATGTTTCCGCATCTCGTGTCGACTCACCTCGTATCCCGCCTGCTCGTAGAGCGCCCTCGCGGGTTCGTTTCCACTGTCGACGTTCAGTTTCATCAGCGTGCAGTCGTTCTCGGCCGCCCACCGCTCGACCGTCTCGAGCAGTTCCGTCCCGATACCCCGGCCGCGAGCCGACTCTCGGACAAACAGCTCGCCGATGTGACATTTCCGGGTCTGCTGGAAGATCGGCGGCGGCGTCGTTTGTTCGGCCGACACGTAGCCGGCGAGGTCACCCTCCTGGCGGGCGAGATAGGTGACAGTGTCGTCCTCGGACAGTCGGGAGCGGCGGTGAGAGCGTCCGTCCGCGCGGATATCGTCGGCGAGCGTGTGCGCGCCGAGCGTGGCCATCTCCCGCTGTGCGGGCAGCCACAGTCTGTCGAGGAACTGTTCGAGGTCGGACTCCCGGAATTCGGTGATTTCCATCTGTGGCGGCCACTACATGCCGTGGTCCTGAAACACCTCCGCCGGTCTG
>CAZFMN010000146.1:0-3924 GCA_964520075.1 uncultured Halobacteriales archaeon
GCGGCCAGGCTCTCGAACCGACCGTCGGCGAGGTGCAGATTCTTCGTGAGACGCTCTTTGAACTCGACACTGCCGCCCTCGTGTTCGCCCCGCTCGATGGCGCGTTCGAGGACGGCCCGGTCGGAACTCATATACTCAGATTGCGGGTCGCCGATAAAAAGCCTTCCCCGGGGCTCCGTTCGACTCACGAGGACTGTACAGTCGTGTTCCCTGGGGTATCCTGGACAGTTTGGTACCGCGAACAGGCGACACGACCGCGACAGACACTCGGGTCACAGTGTGGCTGGTCTCGCGCCTGTACGTGCCGGGGAGTCAGTCTGCTCGCTCACAGAGCCACTCGACGGCGTCGAGGAACCCGGCGCCGTAGGACTGCTCGGTCACGTGGTCTGCGGCAACTCTCGCGGTGTCGTCGGCGTTCCCGACGGCGACGGCGCTGTCGACGACCTCGAACGCGGGGGCATCGTTCTCGGAGTCGCCGATTGCGGCGAACGCCGCGGGGTCGAGTCCGAGCTCCGCCCCGAGCGCGCGGAGCCCGGTCGCCTTTGTCACGGCGGGTGATTTCACGTGGTACGCGTAGCCGGTGTCGACGACCGTGAGCCCGTGCTCGTCGGCGAGCCGCTCCAGCGGGTCGAGCGGCGAGTCGAGGCTCACGGCGAACTCCGTCTCCCGCCAGCGATTGACCAGGTCGATATCCGACCAGCCGGTGCTGTGGCCCTGCTGTTCGTAGCTGTCGACGACCGCCCGTGCCGCCTCGCGGTCACCCTCGTACCGGACTGTCTCGGTGGGGCCGACGACCACGACCCCGCCGTTCTCCGCGACGACGAGCGGGTCGCGGCCGAAGAACTCACACAGCCCGACCGGGTACGGCATCGACTTGCCGGTGGCGACCACGAGCGGCGCCGGCCAGGACGCACACACCGGTAACACGCGTGGGTCGAGTGCCCGGTCGGGACCGGTGAGTGTGCCGTCGACGTCGACCGAGAGCGGCGGGAGCGTGTCGGGCAGCCGGTCTGCCAGCGCGAGACCCCGCGCGAACCCCGCGTCGCTCACGGCTCGGCCCCCGTGTTCTCGCGCACCTGGAGCCCCTCGCCGTCGACGGTGACCTCGAACGGGAAACACAGCTCGCAGAACTCCACGCCCAGGTCTGTCAGCTGGAGCCGCTTGTACTCGGTCCGGGGCCGTTTTGCCCGCGTGCGTGCCTGCTCGACGTGTGACTGTGCCTCGATGACCTCGTAGCGCTTGAGCTCGTCTATCGGGTCCTCGGAGATCTCGACGACACCGAGCCGCCGGAGGTTCCGGATGTAGACGGGGGTGCGGCGCTGTGTCCGACAGCCCGCGTCGCGGCCGAGCATCGTCAGGTTCCGCGCGACGCGCCACTTTTTGGGCGGGAGGTACTGCCGGTCGTAGATGTCGACCACGCCCTGGGGTCCATCGACTGCGAGCACACGCAGGATACGGGCCTCGTCGGTAGAAAGCTGCTGGATGATGGAGCCGAACGCCGGGTGGACGGACTCGTCGCGTCCGACCTCGGCCGACTGTGAGATGAGCTGTGCACCCCGTTCGGCGAGCGCATCCCGCGTCAGTGGGCGGTCGTCGACCGCCTCCTCCCGGTGCGTGTCGAGCCACCGGGACTGGCCCTCGCCGATATCGATGCCGGCGCGCTGGAGTTCCTCCAGTGTGATCGCCCGCGTCGTCGTGAGCAGTTCGGCGGGTGACTCGGCGTTCGCGGCCGCGTAGGCGAGCCGTGTCCCCACCCGGAGCCCCGACTCGACCGAGTTGCCGCTGGCCCGCTGTGTCACCACCGCCGCGAACCGCGCGAGCCGGAACGGGTCGACACCGTCGGGCGCGTCACCGGCCTGTGCCGACTGTGAGAGCAGCGCACCGAGTCCGCGGGCCGGGTCTGCCACGTCGGCGAGGAGCCGCTGGACACCCGACTGGAACCGGTCGACATCCGTCGGTTCGACCCCTGTCGGGTCCCGGAGTCCCTGCCCTATCAGGTCGAACACCTCGGTGAGCGCCTCCCGGTCCGCTGGAGAGACCCCCGCGAGCGCGTCCTCGAACAGCCCGAGGAGGCTGTCGATATCCACCTCGTCGCGGCGTTCCGGGTCGAGCAGGAACCGTTCGAGTACCGAGAGCAACTCCGCGAGCGTCTCGGGGTCCGTCCCGGTCGCACCGTCGACAGCCTCCCGGAGGATGGCGAGCAGTCGGTCGACCTGGTCGTCGGTCAGGGTATCTGCCTCGATTGCCTCCTCCAGCAGGTCGAACATCCGGTCGATCTCGCTCGGCGGCAGGTCACCGCCGCTGACGCGGTCGTCCGCGCTCTCGGAGCCGCTCATAGCCCGGTCACCACCAGCAACTGGAGACAGCCGGCGACGAACCCGAGCACCGCCCCCAGCATCACGAGCATCCACTCGTCCTCCTGGAAGGCGGGCCGCAACAGACCGATGAACTCCTCCGGTGGCAGGGCACAGAGCCGCTCGTAGATGAGCGTCTCGATTGCCTCGCTGCGGTCCTCGTTGAACTCGGGGTCGTACAGCGGGTCGATTGTCCTCTCTATCCCCGCCTCGGCAAACGCCTCCTGGACGCGCTCGTACTGGTCTGTGCCGCCGGCGATGCGCACGACGGGACCGACGACCCCCACCGCACGGTCGACCTCGGGGCGGATCGCGTCGCGTATCATCCGCCGCGTGCGGTCGGACTGGTTGCCGTTCAGCAGGTTGTACGCGAGGTTCGACACTGTCACCACCTCCTCGGCGACGAGTTCCGCGTACGTCCTGCCGGCCGACTGCTGTCGCCTGGTGAACACACCCTGGAGTCTGAACGGTCCGACCCTGCGCTCCTCGATCGGGTAGAAGATGAGACGCAGCGCTATCCAGTTGGTCATGTACCCGACAGCCACACCCGCGACGGGAAGCACCCACCACTGGTCGATGTACAGGAACAGCGGGATGCTGAAACTCCCGAGGAAGGTCCCGATGTAGAACCCGGAGTTGATGACGAAGTTGAGCTCGCGGTCGCCGACCTCCAGGAACATCCGGTTGCCGATGTCGGGGTTCCGGTCGATGTGGTCCGTGATCATCTCCTTCGCGTCGAGCACCTCGTCGATGTTCTCTGCGATCCGGTCGGTTATGTTCTCGGCGATGTGCGGGAGCCGTTGCTGGACGCGCGCGTGTACGAGTTCCTGTCCCCGTTCGGGCATGTTCCGCCAGAGTTCTGGGTACTCCTCGCGGAGCACGTCGTCTGTGAGTTCGCGGATCTCCGCCCGGGAGTTCGTGGCGATCTGTGCGGCGATGCGCTCCGGGTCGAACGCCTCGTAGAACTCCCGCTCGGTCGCGAGTTTGGCGACCCCCTTCTCGGCCGCGATGTTGCCCATCTTCTCCGAGCGTGAGGGGATGATACCCTGCCAGCCGACCTTGCCGCGCATGATACCGGGTATCTGTCGCAGTTTTCGCGGGAGCGCCGGGGCGAGCGTCTTCAGCCCCGGGATCCGGAGACCGACGAACTCGACCGGGTAGAACAGGAACCGGATCGCCATCCAGTTTGTCGCGTACCCGATGAGCCCGGTGATGAGCGGTATCAGCAGCAGTCGCGGCGGAAACGGTAGCACACCCAGCCCGGTCACGGGGCGCTCACCCCCCCTCGAGTGACGCTGTCAGGACGACCGGCCCTGGCGCCGCCCGTGCCCACCCGACGGTCTGACCGGTCACCTGTCTGTCGCGGTACGGTCACGCCTCTGCTTCCTATCTCATCTGCTGTGGTTAAGTTTCATGTGGTCTCCAGTCCGGCAGTATCAGTATCCTCGATCTGCAGACGCTTTCCGGGACCCTCTCGACCGCGAGACGGCCGTCACCACGTCAGGGCATCTCGTGTCCGGGCAGACCGGGAGCATCACCCGTCTGCTGGTCGGGTCGACGGTTCCGTTAT
>CAZFMN010000147.1:0-3902 GCA_964520075.1 uncultured Halobacteriales archaeon
CCACCCGACGAGGTGATCGAGGCGACGGCCACGCGGGCCGGCGCGGATGTCGTCCGCGAGAGCGACCGACGTGCTGGGGCGCTTCGAGCGCGCGGTCGAGCAACACGACCCCGATGTGCTGGTGCACGTGACCGCCGACTATCCGCTGCTCTCGCCGGCGGTCCTCGACCGCGTCGTCGAGCGCCTCCAGCAGTCGGGCGCGGACTACAGTTCGAACATCCTCGAACGCACCTTCCCGCGGGGACTCGATGTCGAGGCGTTCACCGCCGACAGCCTCGCAACGGTGGCCGAGGAAGCGACCGAGCCCTACCACTGGGAACACGTCACGCCGTACTACCACGAGCAGGCCGAGCGCTTCGAGCGGGTGTCCGTGACTTCTGTGGAGGTCTTCGCGGAGCCGTAACTGCACGAGCGTACCGACCTCCGGCTGACGCTCGACGAACCGGCGGATTACGAACTCCTGCGCCGGGTGTACGCCGAGGTAGCCCACGACGGACTGTTGGACGTGCGGGATGCCATCCGACACATCGACGAGCACGGACTGGACGAGTTGAACGCGGGCGTCGAGCAGAAAGAGACGTGATACTGACCGATACAGAGGGCCGCGAGGAGCGGGACGCATGTCCCGCGACGAGGGGCGGGCGACCGACCCCGGGGAGGTCGCCGAATGAGCGAACGGGGAGCGTAGCGACCCGTGAGCGGCCCGACACACTGGACACCAGACACACTGCGAGCGACCACAGGGAGCGAGCACCGGACACACTGGACACCAGACACACTGCGAGCGACCACAGGGAGCGAGCAACTTTCCGTGCTGCCAGGCTTGCCGATGATATTCTGGTTAGGTACTTAAACAAAGACGATTACCGGAATTCCGGTTAGATATATAAGTGTCTACGATAACCTAGACACAATGCTCCTCGAAAAACCTGCGCGTGAGCGAGGATTCAAAACGGAACGGCTGCATCGGATGCTGCTAAATCACCCGAAAGGAGAGCTCAGTCGTTACGAACTCGCCAAGCGTGCGGATATCTCCACCTCGTGGGCGTACGACTACATTGACACGCTGGCAGGCGACGACCTCGTTGATGAGACAGCCGTAGTGGACCCACGAGCGCTCTACGAGCGGTGGCAGGAAACCCGTATTCAACCGAACACGGTACAGGTCGCACTCCAACAACCACTCGACCGAATAAAGGAAAGCGGTCTCGACTACGCCCTGACGACCGACGAGGCAGAGCAACTGCACCAGGGCTTTCTCTTTGCATCATCCACCGCAATCTACGTCCGAGAGGACGACATCGAAGACTGGCTAAACCTGATCGAACAGCACGGATTCGTCGGCGGCGGCAACACCGAGCTCCGGGCCACCGACGAGCACGTCTTCTACAATGCAGCGACGGTCGACAATCTCGTAACGGTCTCTATCCCACAGCTAATCGTTGACCTGCTCGACGAGGACGGACCTGCAACCGAAGCGGCCAACCGCCTGATGAACCAGTACCACGGGATTGAACGATGAGCCGAGCAGATCAAGCGCAGTACGCATCATCAGTAACCCGCCTCTCCGAAAATGAACTCCAGGATGTGCTCCGTGCCGCAGAATCACCGGTCTGCCTGCTCGGTGGCTGGGCGGTCCACCTCCACGTGACCGACGGATTCCGGTCGGCGCATGGCCGCGACTACATCGGCTCCCGTGACATCGATATCGGCATCCACGTCGACCCCGCTTGGACAGCGGAAGACATTAGCGAGTCGTCGGTTCCAGAAACCCTCTCCCGAATCGAGAATGACCTCGGATACAGCCGTGGTCGGTTCGGGTTCTACCAGCAGTTCCATCGTGAAACCGGTGACTCTCTCACCGAGGAACACGCCCGAGAACTGGCGGCACACAACGTGTTCCGCGTCGATATCGATATCATCCCCGACACCACCGAACTCGATGCGTTCGATTCGGCCTTCGGATTCCAACCACCCGCAGAGCCACTGCTCGAACCCATATTCACCGAGGGAACCGGCGACTCGCTCGGCGACATTGTCGACTGGGACGTTCCGGACGAAATTACAATTGCTCCACCGGCAGCACTGGCCGCCATGAAAATCCGTGCATTCCCCGACCGCGACAAGAGCCACAAGCGACTGAAGGACCTGGCAGATTTACATGCTCTCCTCTGGTATGTGGCCGACTACGACACCCTCAGACCTACAGTCCAGCAACAGATAACCGACGACGACGTTACCGCCTTCGCGTCGACTGTCACTGACCAACTCTATGAGCGAACCGCTCGCCTGATTGATGTTGACTCGACTATCGTTCGTCAATCGATCGAACAGCTGTTCGTATGACGGACGGCCACATTCATACGCCCCCAGGACCAGACTCCACCCAATGACCACAGTCGCCGTCATCCAGGCGCGGACGGGTTCGACGCCTCCCGGGAAGGTGATGTACCCGCTGGCTGGGACGCCGGTGCTCACACACGTGGTTGAGCGTGTCGCGGCGGCTGACGCCGTCAACCGGACGGTCGTCGCCACCCTGACCGAGCCACCCGACGAGGTGATTGATACTGTCGGACAGAGGTACGGAAGGATTCACCCTGACAAACCGGAGGCAGAGGGCCGCGAGGAGCGGGACGCATGTCCCGCGACGAGGGGCGGGCGACCGACCCCGGGGAGGTCGCCGAATGAGCGAACGGGGAGCGTAGCGACCCGTGAGCGGCCCGGACACACCGGACACCCACGTCACTGCGAGCGACCGAAGGGAGCGAGCAAACCCTTTTGCGACAGCAGGAAGTAGATGCGGGTATGTCAGAGCGCGGGACGCGCCGCGTTGCCACCGACCTCCTGGGCGAGCCACACATCACGGGCCGACGAATCAGTGTCCGGCAGGTGTACTCGCTCGTCGAAGAGAGGGGCCTCGACCCCGAGATGGTCGCTGACCGGTACGACCTCGATGTTGCAGACGTCTATCACGCGCTTGCGTACTATCACGACCACCCACGCGAGATGAACGCCGTCGAAGCCGACCGTGGGGCGACTATCGAAGCGTTCCGGGAATCGTTCGACCGTCCAGACGGCATCGAACCAGAGACGCACTGAGATGTCGGCCTGGCAGTTTCTTCTCGACGAGAATATCGACCCGAAGGTGGCGACGTATCTCCAGAAGGCCGATGTCTCTGCTGTCCACGTGCGTGATGTCCTGGGGCAGGGGGCCGACGACGAGGCCGACATTCTTCCGTACGCACGCGAGAGAGACCGCGTCATCGTGACAAGTGACGTGACGGACTTTGTCCCGCTTCGAAACGATGAGCACGCCGGCATCGTACTCCTCTACGACGACACGATGCCAGCCTACGAGGTTGCATCTGCGCTTATCACGATGATTGATGCGTACCCAGACCGGGCTGCATTTCAGGGGCGCGAGGAACTGGACGCATGGATCTGACGGCGGTACAGAGAGCGGGCCACCTGAACGACTCGGGTGCCGGGAGTCAAGACGACAGTCCCGCACTGGAAGGCGTCAGTCACGCTCCGCCCGCGGGTCGACCGCGTGTGCCTGCCAGTCCTCGTACTCGAACTGGTTGGTCTCGTGGCGCGACGCCGTGGCTGCTGCGTGATTGAGAGCGGCGTTGAGAATCGACACCCGTGTCACTGTTCGAGCTGGTCGGGCGTGAGTGCCCGTCCACGAAGCTGTCTGTCCAGCTGCTCGCGGCGCTCGCGCAGGGACGCCATCTCCCCGGGATTGTGGTGGTAGTACACCAGCGCGGCGTGGACCTCAACCAGCGAGCAGTCGAGCTGGTCGGCTACCGTCCCGGGGGTGTGACTGTCCTCGAGTACCATCTCGGCAACCTGGAGGACGGAGATACGGCGTCCGGCCAGACGGGGCTTGCCTCCGATTATAT
>CAZFMN010000148.1:0-3895 GCA_964520075.1 uncultured Halobacteriales archaeon
AGCGAATCGGCTGGGGAGGTGTGTGGCCCGTCTGGGTGGATTGAAAGGGGCTTTCCCGACCCTCTCACCCCGCCGTCTCCCATTTGCAATAGAGCACCTGATTCGACCCGCCGGTATCGTGTCACCTGCAACCACAACTACTAATACTCCACTGACCAGTATCGACAGGATAGGATGGACAAGAAAGGAATCGCTGTTGTTGTGATTCTGCTGGTCGTTGCGCTGTTCAGTTTCGTCTTTCTCTCGCCGGTCGTGGACCATCACTCCTCGGTACAGCAAAACGAGCCGACACAGGGGACGGTGCTGAGCACTGGTATCGACGAGCGCAGCACAGACGAAGGGCGGGACTACCGGCCCGTCATCACGTACCAGTACACAGTGGATGGGGAGCAGTACACGGCGGAGAACGTCTACCCCGGGCAGTTCACCCGCTGGTACGGCAGTCGGTCCACGGCGGCCGCGACCACGAACCGGTACGCCGAGGGGAGCGACCAGACGGCCGACGGTGAACCGGTGATGGTCTACTACAACCCGGAGAACCCGGAGGAGGCGTACCTGCACAACACCGGGTGGCCGGGGCAGTGGTACGCCCCGGCAATCGGCGCGACAATCGTGTTCCTGGGTGGGGCGTATCTCGTCTGGGTCGGGTTCAGGCGGTGGCGACAGCGGACACTGATGCAGGATACGCCGACAGAGAACGCGCAGTCGCTGTCGGTCGGTCCCTCGGAGTTGAGCGGCACCGCCGTCCCGGCCGACGAGCCGATGTCGGCGCCGTTCTCCGACGACGACTGCGTGGTCGCGGAGTACGAGGTCGAGGAGTACGACACCAGCGGTGACAACAACACCTGGGACACGGTCGACTCGGACGTTCTCTTCCGCCCGTTCTACGTCGAGGACAGCACCGGCAAGGTGCTGGTGCGGCCACACGAGGAGGCCACCTACAACCTCGAACCCGAGGACGAGTCGGTTGTCTTCGTCGAGAGCAACCAGCAGGGTCCCGAGGCCGTCCAGCAGTTCGTCCGGAACACCGACGGGGTCGAGTTCCCGTCCGATTCTAACCTGGAAATCAATGTCTTCGGCCACGACCTCACGGACGATTCGACGTCGGACAGTGACTGGGAGGACGAACCGACACAGACCGGGGCGACCTCGGACAGTGACTGGAAGGTCGGACCGACACCGACCAGGGGGGAGAGGTCGACATCGGACAGCGGCTGGGGAGACGGAGAGACACAGACCGAAGCGGACGGGTCGACGTCGGACGGCGGCTGGAAGGACGAAGAGACACAGACCGGGGAGGGCTCGACCTCGGACAGCGGCTGGAGAGACGAAGAGACACAGACCGAAACGGACGGGTCGACGTCGGACGGCGGCTGGAAGGACGAAGAGACACAGACCGAAGCGGACGGGTCGACGTCGGACAGCGGCTGGAAGGACGGAGAGACACAGACCGGGGAGGGCTCGACCTCGGACAGCGGCTGGAAGGACGGAGAGACACAGACCGAGGCGGACGGGTCGACCTCGGACAGCGGCTGGAAGGACGGAGAGACACAGACCGAAGCGGACTCGACCTCGGACAGCGACTGGGAGGGTGGGCAGACACAGACAGGGGGAGACATCTCGGCGTCGGACGGCGACCGCAAGTACAGGCAGAAGCTGATACAGACCGGCGAGGACGTCTACGTCTTCGGGACAGCCAGGCCACGTGACCGGGAGAACGTCCCGGAGGACGCGTCGAACGCCGACAGACTCGTCGTCGAGAAGATAACCGACGGTTCGATGCAGGAGCCGATGTTCCTGCTCTCGGACGACGAGGAGCACGACTTGGTCGACCGCCGGCGGTGGGCGCTCTGGCGACTCCCGGCTGGTGCGGTGTTTCTCACCATCGGGTTCGCCATGCTACTGCTGATACTCGCCCCGACACTCGGACTCGAGGTTCCACGGGCGTTCGACGGTCTCGTCGACGGCGTCTCCTGAGGCCGTCTGCCGCGCGAGCCCCGCCGTTCACAGCGAGGTCGGTGACCTAGATGCCGGACACCTGCCCGTCCTTGCGGGGTTCGGTCGCGCCGGAGAGGGTGCCGTCCGCCCACCGGACAGCCTCCGCGCCGCCGAACAGAGCCGGCGGGAGCACCCGGACATCGTGGCCCCGGCGGGCGAGTTTCGGGGCGATACCGTCGGGCAGGCGCTCCTCGACAGCCAGAGTCCCGTCTGCCCGGTAGCGCCACCGCGGGGCGTCCAGCGCGGCCTGCAGCCCCATGTCGTAGTCGAGCAGGTTCGCGAGCACCTGGACGTGGCCCTGTGGCTGCATGTACCCGCCCATCACACCGAACGCGAGCCAGTCGTCCTCGTCGAGACGGGCCATCGCCGGCACCAGCGTGTGGAACGGTCGCTTGCCGGGTTCCAGCCGGTTCGGGTGCTCGGCGGAGAGCGAGAAGGAGGCCCCGCGGTTCTGGAGCGCGATACCGGTCTCGCCCGCGACCAGCCCGCTGCCGAACCCGGCGAACCGGGAGTTGATGTACGAGACGACGTTGCCCGCCTCGTCGGCGGCACACAGCAACACCGTGTCGGCATCCTCACCGGTCGCCCCGGGTGTGCCGACCTGCACGTCCGACAGCGGTTCCCGGCCGACCTCGGTGGCCCGTTCGCGGGCGTACGCCGGGTCGTGGAGCGGCGGCACCGTCTCGTACTCGGGGTCGGTGACGTGGTAGTGGCCGTCGTGGAAGGCGAGTTTCGTCGCCTCGGCGAACGCGTGGACCCGGTCTGCCGACCCGTACGGCTGGTCACCCGCGCCGAGTTCGGCCGCGATGTTCAGCGCCTCCAGCGCGATCTGGCCCTGGTTGTTCGGCCCGAGTTCGAACACCTCACAGTCGCCGTAGGTCGTCGACAGCGGGTCGGGCCACTCTACCTCGAACGCCGCGAGGTCGTCGACGGTCATGAACCCGCCGCGCTCCTGTACCTCCCCGGCGATGGCCTCGGCGATCTCGCCCTCGTAGACGGTGTCCGCACCGCGCTCGGCTATCAGTTCGAGGCTGTCGGCGAGTCGCGGCAGACACACCGTCTGCCCGACCCCGGGGGACGCACCGTCGAACAGGAACGCCTCGCGGGCGTGGTCGTGGTCGAACAGCGCCTCGGCGTGTTGCCACTGGGCGCTGACCACCTCCGTGACGGGGTAGCCCTCGCGGGCGTAGCCGATAGCGGGGTCGAGCACCGTCCCGAGCGAGCGGCGACCGAACCGGTCGAGGGTGGCCTCCCAGCCGCGTGCCGTTCCGGGGACGGTCACCGTGTGTGGCCCGTGGTCGGGCATCGTCACGCCGTCGCGGTCCCGGTCGCTCCCGTACGCGGCGCTCCCGCTCTCCCCGCGGACGGCCTCCCGGACACGGTCACGGGTCGCCCGCTCGGGTGCGTGCCCGGCGGCACGCATCGCGCCCACCTCGCCGTCGGCCGTGCGGTAGCAGGCGAACACGTCGCCGCCGAGGCCCGTGCTCGTCGGTTCAACGACGTTCAGTGCCGCCGCGGTTGCGACGGCCGCGTCGAAGGCGTTCCCGCCGTCGCGGAGGATGTCTGCCCCTGCCGCCGCCGCGAGGGGCTGGCTCGTCGCGACCACGCCACGCGGGGCGTAGACGGTCGACCGGCGCGAGTCGAATCTGTCGAGGTCCGGCTCCATACCATCTGTTTGTCTGCTCCACTGTAAACAGCCGCGGTAGCAGTGCCATTTAGGTGGCTGTGGGTCGAACCACCGCTATGCCCCGGCGACGGTTCGTCGTTCTGATAGGACTGGCGGTGCTCGCCGGTCTCGCGGCGCTCGCTGCCGTCCTCGCACCCGAGGGGTTCGATGCCGCGGTGGAGCGGGGGGCCGATACCGTCGAGCAGGCACCCGAACCGGTTGTTCTCGGTG
>CAZFMN010000149.1:0-3872 GCA_964520075.1 uncultured Halobacteriales archaeon
CGTGAGCGGCAAAGATGCGCTGGATTCGAACGAGACCGTGGAGCGACCACAGGGAGCGAAACGGCCGTTGTTCAAATCCACCTCCCGCTATGTTTTGCCGCGAACAACCTCGTGAGCCGCGAGCGTCGGCTCTCCCGCTGTATTTTCTCGCGGACAGCCCCGGTAGGCATGGCGGACCATGGTCGTCGGGTGTCAGGTAGCGCCGGGGGTGTCCGGTCGGTCGATAGTATTTTATTTGTGGTCGTGCTTGAACTCTGTACACAGATGTTCCCGCAGACCGTGAACTCGAGCGGGCAAGGAAACACATGAGAACAGAACAGGAGCAACAGATACTGGTCGTCGACGACGAACCGGAGATAGCGGACCTGTACGCGACGTGGTTACAGCGCGACCACGAGGTCCGGACAGCGTACAGCGGGCCGGAGGCGCTGGAGGCGGCCGCAGAGTCGGTCGACATCGTGTTTCTGGACCGGCGGATGCCGCGGATGAACGGCGACGAGGTGCTGGCGAGGATACGGAGCCGCGGGTTGCAGTGTCAGGTCGTCCTGATGACCGCGGTCGACCCGGACTTCGACATCATCGACATCGACTTCGACGAGTACCTGACGAAACCGGTGATGCGCGACGACATCGCGGAGACCATAGAGACACTACACGAGCGGCCCACCGGGGACGAGACTGTCCGGGAGTACCACGCACTGGTCTCGAAGAAGGCGACACTCGATGCCGAGAAGACACACTCGGAGCTGCGACACAGCGAGCGGTACCAGCGTCTCGTCGAGCGCATCGAGGAACTGGCCGACGAGGCCGATATCTCGCGGTCGGCCACCGGCGATGAGTTCCTGTTCCGGGAGTTCTCCGACGGGTAGCGCAATCTTTTTGCCCGCCAGTGTGATATCTACGGATACAATGGCAGGTGTCCGTTTTACATCGGGGTGCTGAGAGCGACCTGCCGGTTCTGGTGTTGGCTGGACCCGACCAGTCACGCGTCCCCGCGAATCCCGCGGGAGGTGTTCCATGTCAGAGCAAGTAACTGTCGTCCTGCCGGACGGCTCGACGATGGAGGTAGAGCGCGGTGCGACTGTCGAGGATGTCGCCCACGAGATCGGCCCGGGTCTCGGTCGGGACACGGTCGCGGGTCTCGTCGACGGCGACCTGGTCGACAAGGTGACACCGCTGACCGAGGACTGCGAGATAGAGATCGTCACAGCGGACAGCGACGACTACCGCCGGGTGTTGCGCCACACCGCCGCCCACGTGTTCGCACAGGCGCTCCAGCGGCAGTATCCGGAGGCGAAACTCGCGATCGGTCCACCGACGGACGACGGGTTCTACTACGACGTTGCCGGGGTCGACCTCGACGAGGAGGCGCTCGCGGCGGTCGAGTCCGAGATGGAGGCCATCGTGGCGGCCGACCACGAACTCGACCGCGTCGAGCGGTCCCGCGAGGTGGCGTTCGAGATATACGAGGACAACCCGTACAAGCAGGACATCCTCGACACGGAGGCGGCCGGGGAGAACCCGGTCTCCTTCTACGTGCAGGACGGCTGGCAGGACCTCTGTGAGGGGCCACACGTCGACTCGACCGGTGAGATCGGCGCGGTCACACTGCTGGAGCAGTCGGCGGCCTACTGGCGTGGCGACGAGCGCAACGACCAGCTCACCCGGGTCTACGGGACGGCCTTCGAGTCTGAGGCGGAACTTGATGCGTTCCTGGAGCGCCGCCGGAAGGCCGAGGAGCGCGACCACCGCAAGATCGGCCGGGAGATGGACCTGTTCTCGGTGCCCGCCCACTCGCCGGGCTGTGCACACTACCACCCGAACGGGATGCGAATCCGCCGGGAGCTCGAGGAGTACATCCGCGAGAAGAACAGCGACCTCGGCTACGAGGAGGTCTGGACACCCGAACTGAACAAGGCCGAGCTCTGGAAGCCGACGGGGCACTACGAGGCGTTCAAGGAGGAGGGCCAGATGTTCGCCTGGGAGCAGGACGACACCGAGTACGGGCTGAAACCGATGAACTGTGCGAACCACGCCCACATCTACGACGAGGGGCAACACTCGTACCGTGACCTGCCGGTGCGGTTCTCGGAGTTCGGCACGGTCTACCGGAACGAGCAGTCGGGCGAGCTCTCGGGGCTGCTCCGGGTACGCGGACTCACACAGGACGACGGCCACGCGTTCATCCGGCGCGACCAGATCGAGACGGAGATAACGGAGACTCTCGAGGTCATCGAGGAGATCTACAACCTGTTCGACCTGGAGGTGCTGTACAAGCTGGAGACGAAAGGGGACAACGCGGTCGGGAGCGACGACATCTGGCAGGAGGCCACACAGGGGTTGCGTGACTCACTCGACACGCTCGGTCTGGAGTACGAGGTCGAGTCCGGTGAGGCGGCGTTCTACGGCCCGAAGATCGGTCTCGATGCCCGGGACGCGCTGGGTCGGGAGTGGACAATCGGGACCGTCCAGGTGGATTTCAACATCCCGCGACGGCTCGACCTGAGCTACGTCGGCGAGGACAACGAGGACCACCGTCCGGTGATGATTCACCGCGCCCTGCTCGGGACGTTCGAGCGGTTCATGGGTGTCATCATCGAGCACTTCGACGGGAACTTTCCGACGTGGCTCGCCCCCGAGCAGGTGCGCATCCTGCCGGTCTCCGACGAGAACCTGGGCTACGCGAAGCGGCTGAAGAACCGCGACCTCGCCGACTTCCGGGTCACGATCGAGGACCGCTCCTGGACGGTCGGCAAGAAGATACAGGCTGCCCACGACGACCGGGTGCCGTACATGCTCATCGTCGGGGACGACGAGGCCGAGTCCGGCACCGTCTCTGTCCGGGACCGCTTCGAGAGCCAGCGCTCGGGGCTCGGTATCGAGGCGTTCCAGGGGCGTCTCGCCGCCGAGGTGGAACAGAAGCGCGTCGAACCGGGCATCGTCAGCGAGGACTGACGGCTCACGTGCCGTCTGTGGCGGCGGTGACGACCTGACAGTCGAGTTCGTCACGGAGGAACTGCTCGATGTCCGGGTTGTCGACGAGTCGTTTCACCATCGTGCGCCACCTGCTGACCTGTTTCTTCCCGACCACGACGATGTCGGCATCCTCGGCGGCAATCTCCTCCAGGATCGACTCCTCGACGAGCAGTCCACGCCGGACCGTGTACGCGGTGTTCGACAGCACACCGAACTCGGACTCGACCTCGTCTTTCAGCATACTCCGGGTAACCTGTCCGCTGCTGTGGTACAGGTCGATATGCAACACGATGAGATCGGCACGGTTCTCGTCGGCGATGCGGATGGCCTCGGCCAGCGTCGCCCGCGAGTGCCTCGTGAGCGGGTATCTGACCGGGACCACAACGAGTGTCATCGACGGCTGTTGTGGTGGGGTGTACCTGAGACTGTCGGTCGACAGCAACAGCGGTTTGTCACTCGGGCCACCACATCGGGTATGGATGCGTTCACCGCATCGGACGACCGCACGCTCTACGTCGACCACGCCGACAGACAGCGCGGTTCGAAGGCACCGTTCTACGCTGTCTACGCCGACCCCGACGGTGACGACCGCTGGGGCTTTCGCTGTGGCCACTGTGACACCACCGACAACGCTGTCGACGCGATGGGCCGGGTCCACTGCAACGAGTGCAGTAACCGCACGAAGGCCGAGGAGTGGGACGCTGTTCACGAGTGACGAACAGAACGGCGAGCGGGGGTCTCCCCTCTCGCGGAACAGAGACGGTGGGCACTGTCACCGGAACACGGCACCCGGAGAGAGGCGGTATCGAGACGGGCGAGCACGGGCGGTCGCGCGTGGAGTCCAGCGGGTAGGCGGTGAGCGGTGTCACCGGGGACTGCGTCGTCAGTCGGTGTCG
>CAZFMN010000150.1:0-3858 GCA_964520075.1 uncultured Halobacteriales archaeon
CTCAGAACGTCGGCACGTCACCGAGATTTATCTTCACCTGTTTGGTCTGGGTGTAGTCGTCGAGGGCCTCCTCGGCGAGTTCGCGGCCGATACCGCTCTGCTTGTAGCCGCCGTGGGGGCCGGGGTCGAGCAGGTCGTTGTAGGTGTTGACCCAGACGGTGCCGGCCTCTATCTCGGCGGCAACCTCGTGGGCGGTCCCGAGGTCCTCGGTCCAGACAGCCGAGGCGAGACCGAACTTCGTGTCGTTCGCACGCCGGATAACTTCCTCGCGGTCGCTCCACTCGAAGACACTCAGCACCGGGCCGAACACCTCCTCGCAGGCGACCGCGTCGTCGTCGTCGATCTCGGTCAGCACGGTCGGGGGGACAAAGGGCGCGCCGGTGGTGTCACTCCCGGCGCCGCCGGCGAAGCTCTCGTCGGTGTCCGCACCCGCGAGCACGGTCGCCTCGTCGTCGACCGCGCCGTCGATGTAGCCGAGCACGTCCCGGCGGTGGTCGTGGTCGATCATCGGGCCGATGTCGGTCATCGGCGCGAGCGGGTCACCGACCTGGAGTTCCTCGACACGCGAGAGCAGGCGCTCGAGGAACTCCGCGCGGATGTCCTCGTGGAGGAACAGCCGGGAACCGGCGGTACACTGCTGGCCGGAGTTGAAGAAGATGCCAACCATCGTCCCCTCGACAGCTTTCTCGATGTCGGCGTCGGGGAAGACGATGTTGGGGCTCTTCCCGCCCAGTTCCGCCGAGACCGGTGTGATGGTGTCGGCCGCGCCCTTTATCGCGGCCGCACCGGCGGCCTTCGACCCGGTCAGGGTCACCTTGCCGACCCCCTCGTGACTGGAGATGGCCGCCCCGACCTCACTGCCCGGCCCGGTGACGACGTTCACCGTCCCCGGCGGGAGCACCCGGTCACAGATGCGCCCGATTTTCAGCGACGAGAGTATCGCCTTCGAGGAGGGTTTGAACACGACGGCGTTGCCGCCGGCCAGCGCCGGGCCGAGTTTCCAGGCGACGAACATCGCCGGGAAGTTCCACGCCGAGATCGCCCCGACGACACCGTACGGCTCCCGGCGGGTGAACCCCCGCTTCTCGTCGTTCGTCGGGATGACACGCCCCTGGTCGGCCGAGCGGGCGAGTGCCGCGAAATGCCGGAACTGCTCTATCAGCACCTCCGAGTCGACGAACAGCGAGTGCTTGTTCGGTTTGCCCGCCTCCAGACTGTCGAGTTTCGCGATGTCGGACTGCTGGTCGTCGAGTCGGTCGGCGATCTCGGACAGGTGCTCCGCGCGCTGGCGCGGCGAGAGCTGCCCCCAGGTCCCGTCGAGGCCCTCCTGTGCGGCCGTGACCGCCCGGTCGACGTCTGTCGCGGTGCCGACCTGGACTGTCGCCAGCGTCTCGCCCGTCGTCGGGTCGACCGCCGACCCGGTCTCGCCGCTCTCCGAGTCCACCCACTCACCGCCGATGAGGTGTCCGTACTCCTCGTGGTCGAGCACCGACTCGGCCGCGCTCCTGTGTCTCTCGCGCACTGACTCCGCCACCTCGTACCGGTCTGTGTCGTAGAACGCCTCCTGCATCTGTCGCTCTGTCTCGTGCCACGCGCCGGACTGATTTCGGTCTTTGGGTCCTCGTGCCGTGCTCTCGTCTCCCACATCCACACGAAATCACATGAAAGACCATTACATTTATTACTCAGGGGGGCTACGGTTCCGACACAACCCTCATTACAAACCATGAAGGTTGGTGCGCAGCAATGACAGAACACTTCACAGACGCCGAGAACACTGGTGCACCGCTCGTTCCGATGGTCAGAGAACCGGACGATATCGTGACGGATGGCGGCCGGGAGACCGAGCGCGAGGAGGTCGTGTTGAGCCACCGCCTTCGGGAGTGAACTGACGAGTTCTCTTCGACTGCTGTTGTCCCGCCAGACCCGTCTCCGCGAGTCGACCGCTCTAAGGGGCCGAGTTCGTCCCGGTCGGTCTCTCGACCACCCGTGCCGTCCTGTCGAGGCTCCCGGACCCTCCCCGGGCCGCCCGCCGGGACCGGGTCGACAGTGAGTTTATCAACCCGGCAGGAAAGAACCGGTATGCGCGACCGAACGCGGTGGCTGCTGTACGAGAGCGCCGTCACCCTGTTTGCGTCCGCCGTGGGTGTCGGTCTGCTCGTCGCCATCTACAGCCACCTGTGGCTGGACGCGTCGGGGGGCACGACGGACCCGGTCTTGCGCTTCTCCGACTCCGTGGTGGTGACGCGTCCAGCGGTGGAGCGTCTCCGTCTGGTCGGTGCGGCGGCCACGGCGGTCGGTCTCGGACTGCTTGCCGTGCTCTCCCCGGGGTACGGGCAGTTCGCGGACGACCTGCAGTCGGAGGCGAGAGCGGGGTTGGTCACCGGCGTCCTGGCGAGTCTCGCCGGTGCCACGCTCGCGGCTGTCGCGCCGACGCTCGCGGTGGAGGCGCTCGGTCTCACCCTGCTCGCGTGTGGGATGCTGGTGGTCGCCGCCGGGGTGACACTCCGGGCGGTGGCGGACCCGGCCTGAGTCTCCTGTCGTACGGTCGTGCGTGACTCGTTACCGCCGGGCCGTCACAGACCCCCGTTTCAGGGGCTGTTCCTCCCGGATTTCGGAGCGGTGCCGACAGTATCACGCACGACCGTATCAGGCGTTCTCCTCGACGAAGGCGGCGATGTCCTCGACGACACGCCGCGCGAGAACGGCCTCCGGTTCGTAGTACTCCGTGCTGGTTCGCGGCCCCTCGCTCCGCTGGAAGAGGTGGTTGAGGTCGTCGTACACCTCGAACTGGGCCGTGGACTGCCCGGAGAGGGCCTCCTGCCAGAGCGGGAGGTCGTCCTCGACGGTGATCTGGTAGTCCCGTCCGCCCTGCCCGAGCAGGAGCGGAATCTCCAGTCCGGCCGCGGTCTCCAGGGCGTCGTACCCGGCGAGTGTCTCGAAGTACTCCCGGCCACCGAGGCCGAACAGGATCTCGTCGTCACCGATATCGAGCGAGCGAACCCGCGCTGCGCGCGCCTCGAGTTCGGCTATCGCCTGTTCGCGCTCCTCGCCGGTCACCCCCCGGACATCCAGCAGATGCCGCTGCTGGTCGAGGATACTGTCGACCAGCGGTCTGGCCAGACCGGGTGCGAGCATCACCACCCCGGCGAGGGCACCGTCCCGCGCCGCGATCCGCGGTGCGAGTCCGCCGCTGAGGCTGTGGCCGACGAAAAACACACTGTCACCGGCCACGCGGTCCTCGGCACGGAGTCGCTCGAGTGCTGTCAGCGCGTCGTCCGTGACCACGTCGTCGACTGTCGCGTCCGAGATATCGACATCACAGGCGTGGGTCCGCTTGTCGTAGCGCAACACGGCGACACCGCGGCTGGCGAGCCCCCACGCGAGTTCCCTGTACGGCTTGTTCGCACCGAAGGTGCCGTCACGGTCGACCGGGCCGCTCCCGTGACCGACGACCACGCCGGGGACCGACCCCTCGCTCCCCGGAACTGTGAGTGTCCCACCCAGTTCGCACGACCCGGGCGCCTCGAGTGTGACCGTCCGCTCCTCGAACGCCGTCTCGTCGGCGTACGACGGGGGCTCCCAGGCGAACTGCTCCTGTCCCGTGACCTGTGCACCCGCGACACCCTCGTCGGTCAGCGACACCGTCCAGATGTTCCTGACCCGTTCGAACGCGGTCTCGACGGACACGACCGCGAACCCGTTCTCGACACCCTGGTACTCGGCCGCCAGAATCGAGTCGAACTCCCCGGACCCCGCCACGATCTGCTCCCAGCCCTGCTGTATGTCCGCGGCCGACGACTGCTCGGCCGCCGCGCCGACGAGTCGGTCGTGCGCTGCCTCGAACGACCCCGCTGC
>CAZFMN010000151.1:0-3818 GCA_964520075.1 uncultured Halobacteriales archaeon
AGGGAACCTGCCGGGAGCGGGTGTTCCGGGCGAACGAGAACACCGCGATGGACGCACGCAGTGGCGGTGTCTACATCGCCGACCAGACCGACGTCGACCAGATGGCGCTGTTCGGTGCCGACGACGCCTTCGGCTCGTCGGTGGTCGAGAACTACAGGGCGGTGCTCGAGAACCGCGGGGTCGAGATCGTCGACCAGCGCTCGGTGCCGGAGGACCTCGCCCAGCCCGAGTGGGTCGGACTGCTCGACGAGGCCGAGAGCGCGGGCGCACAGGGTATCGTCGGCGGGTTCACCGCCACCGGGCTGACGGGGTTCTTCCCGGCGTTTCTCGACGGTGGCTACGACATGCAGCTGTTCGGCGGGTTCGCCTCCCGGCTGACGCTGGGTGTCGTCGGCGACACACTCCAGCAGGTGCTCGACGACTTCAGCGACGAGGCACTGGAGGCGGCCGAGTTCGGCCCGTTCACGACACGGTACCACTGGAACCAGTACGACAATCCGATAAACGACTCCTTCGTGGAGTCACACGCGAGCACCTACGGCGTCGTGCCGGACCTGTTCACCAGCGGCGCGTTCACCGCCGCCTCCGCGGTCATCCAGGCGCTGAACGAGGAGGGCGAGGTCAGCGCCGACGCTGTCGTCTCGGGGATGACCGGAATGACGGTCACGGACACGCCGAAAGGCGAGAACGGCTACACCTTCCAGGAGTACAACAACCAGGCACGCTCCGAGATGACCGTCGCACCGGTCACGGTCACGCCCGAGAGTCAGGAGAACTGGCCGGCCGCAATCCAGCCCGGTGACCCCACACAGCGGGTCTCGGCCGACGAGGTGACTATCCCCGCGGAAGACGTGAGCTGCGACCTGGCCTGAGCGATGCTCCGAACGACGGCTCTCACGAAACGGTTCGGTGGTCTCACGGCCGTCGACAGCGTCGACTTCGAACTCGACGACCGGCTCACCTCGCTCATCGGCCCGAACGGGGCCGGCAAGACGACGTTTTTCAACCTCCTGACCGGGGCGCTCGGACCCAGCGAGGGCAGTATCGAACTCGAGCGCGACCAGGAGTGGGTCGAGGTTACCGGCCGCACCACCCACGAGACCGCGCAGTTCGGCGTCCACCGCTCCTACCAGATAACGAATGTCTTCCCGACGACCACGGTGCTGGAGAACGTCCGCATCGCACAGCAGGCCCACAGTAACGACTCCTGGCGCTTCTGGCGTAACGTCGGGCGCTTCGATGAGCACTACGAGCGGGCTCACGAGATTCTGGAGCGGGTCGGTCTCGACGGGGAGGCAGACCAGCCCGCCGAGAATCTCAGTCACGGCGAGAAACGCCAGTTGGAGGTCGGTATCGCGCTCGCGGGCGAGCCCGACGTACTCCTGCTCGACGAGCCAAACGCCGGTGTCTCGACCGAGGCTGTCGACGATGTCCGGCGGATAATCGAGGACGTCGCCACCGACCACGCGGTGTTGCTGGTCGAGCACAACATGGACCTCGTGATGGAGGTGTCCGAGCGGGTCGTCGTGCTCAACCAGGGTGAGATAATCGCCGACGGCGAGCCCGGGGCGATACGGGGTGACCCCGAGGTGCAGGACGCGTATCTCGGCGGCTACGAACCGGGTGACCTGCGCCGCGCGGAGGGTGTCGCGTGACACTGCTCGAACTCGCGGGTGTCAACACCTACTACGGCGAGAGTCACATCCTCCAGGGTGTCGACCTCACCGTCGAGGAGGGCGAGGTGGTCGCCCTGCTCGGCCGCAACGGTGTCGGCAAGACGACCACCTTCCGGTCGATTCTGCAGTTGACCCCGCCGCGGGAGGGCTCGATAACGTTCCGGGGCGAGGAACTGGTCGGAAAGGACACCTACGAGGTGGCTGACGCCGGTATCGGCTGGATCCCCGAGGACCGCCGGATGTTCAGTCGCCTGACCGTCGAGGAGAACGTCCGTGCCGCGGTGCCCGACAGCGCAAGTGTCCCCGACGCGCTCGAACTCACCTACGAGACGTTTCCCGTTCTCGAGGAGCGGGCCGGTCAGCGGGCCGGTGACCTCTCGGGCGGGCAACAGCAGATGCTCGCCATCGCCCGCGGGCTCGTCGGTGACAACGACCTCCTGCTCGTGGACGAGCCCAGCGAGGGGCTGGCCCCGAAGATCGTCACCGACGTCGGCGAGGCGCTGCTCGCGGCCTCGGAGTCGATTCCCATCCTGCTGGTCGAGCAGAAACTCGGGCTCGCGCTCGACCTCGCGGACCGGTTCTACGTGATGGACCAGGGCACCATCGTCGACTCCGGTGACACGGACGAGGTCGGTGTCGACGACGAGCGTCTCCGGAGGTATCTCTCGGCATGACTGGGCTGGCCGCGCTCGACCCGTTACTCGCAGCCGGGTCCGGCGGTGTCCCGCTCTCGGCCGGTGCGGTCGTCGACCTGTTCAGTTCCCCGGCAGACCTCGCGAGTGTGCTCGTCGAGGGGCTGGCGAAGGCGAGTCTCTACCTGATGATCGCGAGTGGACTCACACTCATCTTCGGGCTGATGGACGTCATCAACTTCGCACACGGCGCGTTCACGATGTTCGGGGCGTACATCGCCGGTGCGGCGGTGCTCACGCTCGGTGTCGGCTCGATGGGGCTGGTCGGCTCGGTTGGAACGTTCGCGCTGTTGCTGGTCGGTGTGTTCGTCACGCTCGCGTTACTCGGCGTGGTGTTCGAGGTGACACTCGTCAGGCGACTCTACGACTACCCGCCGATATTCATGATCCTGCTCACCTTCGGTATCTCCATCACGATGGAGGAGTTCATGCGCATTGTGGTGGATTACTTCGAGGTGAACAGCGCCCGCGAGGCCGTCGACTGGTCGATTCCGCGCCAGGAGACGGTTCCCGAGGAACTGCAGGGCACCTTCGACGTTGCCGGTGTCAGTATCGGCGGGTTGCACCCGCTCCAGATACTGCTGGGTGTGCTCACGGTGGTCGGCATCTGGTACTTCCTCAACAGGACCCGGTACGGGCTGTTCGTCCGTGCCGGTGTCGAGGACGACGAGATGGCGACGGCGCTCGGCATCAACATCAACCGGACGTTCACCGTCGTGTTCGCCATCGGCTCGGGTCTCGCGGGGGCCGCCGGTGTGATGCTGATGTGGTCACCGCTCTGGCAGGTGAACGTGCCGCTCGCGCTCGGTGTGCTCCTGCCCGCGTTCGTCATCGTCATCGTCGGCGGTCTGGGCTCGTTCGAGGGGACGGTGGTCGCCTCACTGCTGGTCGGGATGCTGGATGCGTTTGCGACCTGGGCGTTCCGGGTCGAGGTGGTCACGTTCACCGACATCGACCAGTTGCTCATCTTCGCGATCCTGGTCGTGATGCTCGTGCTCCGGCCGCGTGGCCTGTTCGGTGTCGAGGGGCAGGGTGATCACGGATGAGCACCGAGACAGAGCGCGGCGGCGAGGCGAGTGCGAGTTTGGTCCCGTCGTGGGCGGGTCAGTACCTCCGTGATCACGCGCTTCACGCACTCGTCGTCGTGCTGTTCGTGCTCTACCCGTTCGCCTACGACGTGCTCGTCGGGCAGTTCGGGCTGACCGCCGAGACGTTCCTGCTCCAGCCCCGGACGATGCTGACGGTGCTGTGGCTCGGACTGTTCGCGATGTCGTTCGACTTCGTCAGCGGCTACACCGGCTACCTCTCCTTCGGTCACGCCGCGTTTTTCGGTATCGGTGCATACACCGTCGTGCTCGGGTACAACGGACAGTTACCGCTGATACCCGCCGAACTGCCGTTCATGACACTGCTGGTGCTCGGCGGTCTGGTCGCCGTTGTCGCGGCCGTG
>CAZFMN010000152.1:0-3816 GCA_964520075.1 uncultured Halobacteriales archaeon
GACGGCAACCCCATCGAGTCGGAGCCGAACGACGGGGACGGCCACGGCACCCACGTCAGCGGGACCGCAACCGGTGCGGCGGACCCGAGCGGTGACGTTCCCTCCTTCGGTGTCGCACCGAACGCCGACCTGTACGGCGGGAAGGTGCTCGACGACTCCGGTGGCGGCTCGTTCGCCCAGATTATCGCCGGTATCCAGTGGGCCGTCGAGGAGACAGCGGACGTCATCAACATGAGCCTCGGCGCGACCGGATACTTTCCGGAGATGATAGAGCCACTGCAGAACGCCCAGGCCGGCGGGACACTCACAATCTCCTCGGCAGGCAACAGCGGCGACGGCTCCAGCGGAACGCCCGGGAACGTCTACGGGACCAGTGTGGCCGTCGGTGCCTCCAACGAGAGCGAGGATATCGCCGGCTTCTCCTCGGGCGAACTGATCGACACGGAGGGCGCCTGGGGGAGTGACGCGCCCGATAGCTGGCCCGCGGAGTACGTCGTGCCGGACGTCGCCGCACCCGGGGTCGACACCCTGAGTTCGGTGCCCGGCGGTGGCTACGACGACACGTACTCCGGCACCTCGATGGCGTCCCCACACGTCGCCGGGAGCGCCGCAATCGTGGTCTCGGCGGCCAGCGGTCTCTCCCCACAGCAGGTCCGGAACGCCCTGGAGGAGACCGCCGAGAAACCAGACGACTGGGGCGAACCCGGCGACGAGCGCGACACCCGGTACGGGCTGGGTATCATCGATGTCGAGGCCGCCACCTCGCTGGTCGCACTCGATACCGGTGTCACGGGTGTCGTCGAGAGCGACGGCAGCCCTGTCGGGGGTGTCACCGTCGACATCGGCGGCGGCGGAACGACCGAGACCGCCGACGACGGTTCCTTCGAGCTACCGCTGGAGCCCGGTGACTACGACCTGACGGTGTCGGGGTTCGGCGTCCAGGAGACGACAGTTACCGTCACCGTCGAGGACGACGACTCGTTCACCGACGTCGGGGTCGTCGCGGTCGACCCGGTAGTCGAACTGGCGCTGCTGTCCGACCAGCCTGACGTTGTCGAGGGTGGAAGCGACGTGCCGGTGACTGTCGAGGCGGCGAACGTCGACACACTGACTGTCGCGGCGACCGGCGACTACGACCCCGCGAACGCCGACCTGTTCGTCGACGGCCAGGCGGCCACGTTCGGTGACCCCGTCAGCCTCGGCGGTGTGAGCGGCCAACTCACCGTGACTGTCGAGACCACACCCGACACCGCGGGCACACTCGGTCTCGACCACACCGCCGACGGTCCCGGCGGAACGGTGACCGCTACCACCGGGCCGACCGAGATATTCGAGGAGTTGACGATTGTCGGCGTCGTCGACGCCGGCGACAGCTACGGACAGGATATCGTCGACACCCTCGGGGGTGAACTCGGAGGGTCGGTCGTGTTCGAGCAGCCGACGACCGGCGAGGTGGTCGACAGCCCCGGACAGTTCGACGTGGTCGTCGCGCAACTGCTGTCCGACGACCAGGTCGAGGCGTTCGTCGACGCCACCGCCACCGCCGATGTCGGTGTCGTCTACCTCGACCAGTGGGGTGGCTCCGCGGACGCCATCCCACAGTACGCCGAGGTGTCCAACTGGATCACCGAGACCGACCAGGAGTTCGGCGAGGGGAGCCCCGGGTACGTCGTGGACACGGGCCACCCGATTCTCGACGGGTTCGGCGAGGGCGAGACCGTGCTGTTGCACGAGGGCGACGACCAAGACGCGACCTGGTTCGAAACCGATGGAACGCCAGAGGAACTCGCCACACTGTCGACGGGTGGGCCGAGAGGAACCGGGCTCGCGGTGTACGACCCTGCCCGGGTGGTGTTTGCCACGTCGCTCGGTCTCTCCTCGTACGTCTCCCCCGAGGACCTGACCGACGCGGCGGTCCAGATTCTCGGACAGGCGGTTACACACGTTGCCGAACCGGTCGAGGACGGTGACCCGGATGTCGCGAGCGTCCAGATCGACCCCGCCCCGCAGGGCGGCCAGACGACGCTCACCGTCTCGGCGTCATTTGTCGACACCCTGACCCTGGAGGCACTCTGGGCCGACTGGGACGTGACCGTCGACAGCGACGGCGGCGCGAGCGACACCGAGGACCGGGTGGCGACCGACAGCGAGTTTGAGCTCGTCTGGGACTCCGCCCCCACGTTCACCGAACCGTCGCTCACCGTCTCGCTGCCCGACCACTACGTCGGCGGCACGTTCGGTATTACCGCCACCGCCACCGGCGGCGACACGACAGTCGAGACCACCGGGACGTTCGACGTGACCTCGAACTGACCTGCCGCGGGACGTTCGACCCACCGACACCCGTCCTGTGTCCGTCGTCGCCGTGCCGAGCGTTGGCAAGCGAACCGGTAACGTTATACACGGATTGGCCGATACTCTGTCCGTATGAGCGAGACGCCGAACCACGAGTACCACACGCCGGCGGAGGGGGAACAGGACTGGCACATCCCGCTGAACGAGAACTTCCAGTCGCTCGACCGCGACATCCAGGTCTGGACCACCCAGGACGCAAAGTCCGACTACGAACCCGCCGAGGGGGCGCGACTGCTCACCGTCGATACTGGCATGGTCTACCAGGGTACCGGTGACGGGTGGGACCCGATGTACGGCGTCGGGATGCACGACCCCGACGCGGGCGAGTTCATGTTCAGCGAGCACGTGACTATCGAGGGGGATATCGAGGCCAGCGGCACGAAGAACTTCGTGCAGGCCGTCGAGACCGACACCGGTCCGCGGGAGGTCGTCTACACCGCCACCGAGTCCCCTACGCCACGCACAGAGACCTCCGGGGTCGCCGAACTCGATGACGGCCGCGCCGCTGTCGACCTGCCCGAGCACTTCGGGTGGGTCACCAGCGAGATGGAGCCGCTGCTCGTCCAGACAACACCGTACGCGGCCGAGTCGTCCGGACTCGCGGCTGTCGAGCGCTCGACCGACCGCATCGTCGTCGAGGACCGCTCCGGCGAGGGTGACTACGAGTTTGCCTACACTGTCCGCGGGACTCGACATGGCTACGAGGACGAGGCGGTCGTCCGCCAGCCACAACAGGCCCGGTCCGGCGGCTCGCCCCCCGCGACGACTGACGACGACTGAGCTCCGCCGACGGCGACACGTTCTCTCTTGTTCGTGCTCTCTGCCAACACCCATCGGACCGGTATCCAACAGACTGCCCTGCCCACCACTCGATACTACAGTGTTGCCACTCTCTGTGCTGGTGAGACCAGTGATGTCGTCACTATGATCGTGACCCGAGCAGTACGAATCGGGTCGCTGCGGGTGTTATCGTACTATCCGGGGTGATCGAGACGGCAGAGTGTTGCCACTCGCCGGTGTAGTGAGTCGGAGCGGCATATGGTTGCCACTCCAGGTGAAATGCGGTAAGAGTGGAGGCGGCGAACCGGATTTCCCAGAGACTCTCGTACTCCAGTACTCCCCGGAACGCTGGCGGGCTTAACTTCCGTGTTCGGGATGGGTACGGGTGTAACCCCGCCGCTGTGGCCGCCTTAACGCCGACTCGCGGAGTCGAACCGCGACTGATGCACCCGCGTCGGTGACTGTGCCGTGTGTACGTGCGATCCAGATTGCGCCTGGACTCGTTTCAGCGAGTCAATGCGGAAAGATTGGTGGCTTTGACCAGTTAGTGCTCGCGGGCTGAATACCTCGTTGCCTCGGTACGTACACCCCGAGTCTATCGACCTCGTCTTGTACGAGTGGTCTAAAGCGGTGCCTCTTTTCCAGGTGGGTTTCCGGCTTAGATGCGTTCAGCCGTTACCC
>CAZFMN010000153.1:0-3757 GCA_964520075.1 uncultured Halobacteriales archaeon
CTCGTGATGACGAGAATCTTCGATTCTCGAACCACTTGTCCCCGAGGTACTTCACTTGTGGCCTGTTCGGTCTGCCGGCAGCGGTTGCCGGTACTGTGACGGCGAGACGCGACTGGCAGGTGTGTCACCCGCACCGGCGCCGGTGTAGGGGTCGTACTTGCCGGTATCCCGGTGTCGAGGCAAGAGGCGATGGTTCCGGGGTCAGTTTAACCGTGCAGCCACAACGAGTGGTATGAGCGACGACTGCTGTAAGGACACAGACCGCGGGTCGACATCGAGGGAGGTACCCAACCCCGACCCGACAGACCCGTTCGACTCCGGTATCGACCGGCGACGACTGCTGAAGACGTCCGGAGGGCTCGGTGTCACGGCGGCGCTGGGCGGTTGTCTGGGTGACTCCGGCGACTCCGGCGACCCGACGATGCTCGTGTTCAACACCGGTGACCGGACGGTCAGCGTCATCGACGCCGAGACAGACGAACTGCTCGACAGCATCTTCATCGACACGACCGCATCGTTCCCGGCGAACCAGTACACGACCGGTGCCGACAGCGACTACGGTATCGCGTGGCTGAACGTCTCCGGCGGTGTCCGCGGGTTCGACCAGAGCAGTCTGGAGGAGCGCGCGTTCGTGGAGACGGGGTACGGTCCGAACTACCCGAACGTGACACCCGACGGGGAGCACCTCGTTATCGCCTCTGGCGGGACAACCAATCTACCACCGAACCCGGACGACCCGCCAAACCACGAGATCTCCCGCGTCGACGCCGACCCGGAGAGCGACTCGTTCGGTGAGGTGACCGCACGTATCGAGACCGACTACGTCGGGCCCTGTGACATGACACTCGGACCCGACGGGGAGTACGCCTTCGTCGTCGACGTGAACGGTGAGACACTCCGCGTCGTGCGCGTCGACCCGTTCGAGAACGCCGCGCTCGTCGATGTCGGCGAGTCGGTCACCGACGGCGACGTGCTCCCCTTTATGTGTACGGCGTCGTTCGACGGCGAGTTGCTGCTCGTCGAGAACGGCGAGGGCGAGATCGGGCCGGACCCGGACATCGAGCGTGTCGGCTCCGAGAGCATCTGGGACATCTCGGACCCGGAGAACCCGGAAGAACTCACACGGATCACACGCGACGACGGACTGCCCGGGGCACCGATCACCAGCGAGGTCGCCCCCGACACCGAGGCCGCGTACCTGTTCACCCCCGGTTCCGGTGTGACCGTGGTCGACCTGGACGGCGAGCGCTCCGAGGTGACCGACACGCTCGACATCGGTGGCACCGCAATCTCGGGGGCCTGGGGACCGAACCGCGAGAAGCTGTACGCGCCCGTTCAGGACGCGAACCAGGTGGCCGTAATCGAACACGAGAGCCGGTCGGTCGTCGAGACGGTCGAGGTGGGTCAGGCCCCGACCGGTGCGCTCGCGGGGACAGTGCGCCCGGAGGCGGACGCCACGTCGCGAGCACAGGCATCGCTGGCCTCGCTGGGGCTCAGGTTCGGCCAGCAGGAGTCGACGTTCTGCATGGACGAGCACTGCTACTGTGGATAGATGACCGACGACACCGACCCGACGCCGACGAGACGGGCACTGCTCAGGGCGGCCGCGGGAACGGGCGCGGTCGGTCTGGGCTCGACAGCCGGCTGTGTGAACGTGATAACGCCCGTCGACCGCGCCGAACGGACCGCGGTCCAGGGCAGCGTCGGCTATCTGGTCGGGGCACCCTGGCTCGCGGACAACCGCGACGACGTCGTCGTGCTGGACGCGCGTGACAGGGAGCGGTTCCGGGCGGAGCGAATCTACGGTGCCCGACACGTCCCGCTCGACCGGGTGACCCAGCAGCACGAGACGGAGCGCGGACTGGCCCCGGACACGGATGCGATTGCGACCGCGTTCGCCGACCGCGGGCTCGACCCGACAGACGACGTCGTCGTGTACGGGGCGAGTATCGGGTCACGCGTGACACGGGTCGTCTTCGCGCTCGAGGCGGTCGGCCACGAAGGGGCGGTCCGTGTGCTCAACGGCGGGTTCGACCCCTGGACCGGACGGGTCGGAACCGGACCGGCAGGCTCGACAGGGTCGACGGCCTACGAACCACAACCGAACGAGGAGCTGTGGTGCACCCGTGGGTGGCTCGCCGAACACGTCGGGTCGTTCAACGCCGACGGGCCGGCTCTGGTCGACTGTCGTCCCCCCGAGGCGTATCTCGGAGCGGCAGGGTCGGCGGCGCTGAACCCGGAGAACGACCGGCACGGCCACCTCCCGGGGGCGCTCAACGTCCACTGGGTGGGGAACGTGGCCGGTCGTCAGCTCACAGCACCCGGCGACATCGTCCAGATGTACGAGAACGAGGGCGGACTCGACCCGGACGAGTCGACCGTCGTCTACGGCGACGGGAACGTGAACCCGACCTCGACCTGGCTGACACTCCGGGCCGTCGGGTTCGAGGATGTCCGGCTCTACGACGGCGGCTTCGCCGAGTGGGCGAACGTGGACACGGACCGTGGCCGACACCCCGTCGAGACGGCGACGAACGTGGTCGTCGAGACCGACGGTGAACTCGGCGGTGAGGACTCGAGTGGCGACTTCTCCTGCACCGGATGACCGACCCAAACCCCGAGGGTCCAATCGCCGCGGTGCCGTGTGAGGGGGCCGACGAACTGGTGATACTCGACGTCGACACCGGGGACCATCTCGGCTCGGTTCCGGTCGGTCCGGACCCGGTCCACGCGACGACGGCCGCCGGGACCACGTTCGTCGCGACGATGGGTGACCGGGCCGTGAGCGCGGTCACCCCCGAGGGGGCCGTCGAGCGAATCGAGACGGGGGTGCTCGGCCCGTCACACTTCGCGACCGCCGGGGGCGACCTGTTCGTCTCCTGCTCGGCGGGCGACAGCCTGGCCGTTATCGACCCGGTCGACCGCCGGTTGCTCGGGCGGATTCCCGTCGGGGCCGAGCCACACGAGGTGGCGACCGGACCGTCGGAGACGGTGCTGTACGTCGGGAGTCGTCGCGATGGCCGGGTCGATGTCGTCTCCGTTCCGGACCGGTCGGTGGTCGATTCAATCGATATCGGCCCGGACGCCCGTGTCCAGGGTGTCACAGTCGGCCCCGACGGTGACCGGGGGTACGCGGTCGACCAGCGGGGCGCACGCGTGGTGGCCTTCGAGACGACCCCCGACCACACCGTCCGGAACACCGCCGCCGTCGGCGCGAACCCCTACGACCTGGTCGTGACCGACCGGCGCGTCTACGTGCCGGGTCGCGACGCTGGGACCGTCCACGCGTTCGACCGCGAACTGGGGTCGGTGGCCGTCCGCGACGGGTTCGACCGGCCGGTCGACCTCCTCGCGGCCGACGGGTCGCTGTGGGTGCTCGACGCCGAACGCGCCGGACTCGTCTCGCTCACCGGCGGGTCCGTCGACACCCCGGCCCCCGGACTCGCCGCGGCCTCTGCCGGTGCCCGTCTGTTGCTCTCTCACTACGACGACGACCTCGTCTCGCTCGTGAGCCCCACCGAGGGGGTCGTCTGGGTGTCCGAGATGCCCGCCCGCCCGTTCGGGGCGGTGCTGGTCTGAGCACGACGGTCACGACTGTATCCAGATCGTCTCGATACCGCAATCGGGACACTCACGCAGTGTCCGCAGCAGCCCGTCGACGGAACCCGCCTGCTCCTCGGGCACCGTCGCGACTGCCGCTCTGTCACAGATGACACACTCGAAGGTCACCTCCATACACCCACTACCGACCGACGTG
>CAZFMN010000154.1:0-3664 GCA_964520075.1 uncultured Halobacteriales archaeon
CGCCTGACAGCCCGACCGCCGGCGAGCGACTGGACCAGCAGGACGAGGACGAACTCGACGAGCAACTGGCGAGTGTCCGCGAGGAACGGGACGAACTCGACGAGCAACTGGCGAGTGTCCGCGAGGAGCGGGACACGCTGGCAGAGCGACTCGACGCCGTCCGGGAGGAGCGGGACGCGTTGCGCAGACAGCTCGACACGCTCGGCGGGGGCGGTGACAGCCCGGCTCCCGGGGACGGCGACCCCGACCCGGGGGTGGTCGGGTCGACCCGTGACCTGACACACAGCGAGGCGGTCGAGGAAACAGCCGTGTTCGTCAGGTACGACTCACAGGGTGACGTGCGGCTGGGTGACGTTCACAGCGGCGACGGTGACCGCGGGTCGCTCCGGGGGAACCTGCAACTGGAGGTGTACGGCGGGTTCGACGGGCCGGTCACCGTCGAGGGGGAGCCCTACGAGGCGTTCATCGAGCGTACCCTCCCCTACGAGTTCGTCGAGTGGGTGCTCACGGCGCTGCCGTTCGAGATACGGGAGACCGGCAACCGGAAATCGCTGTCGGGGCTGTACGACGCGCTCCCGTCGATAGACCACGCCGACCTGGACGCGGCGGTGGAGCGGGCGGACAGCACGAAGTCGTTCGAGGTGGTGTTCCGCGACCAGCGCGGCCAGCCGCTGCTCGTGGCGACAATTGACAGCGACCGTGAGCCGGTGGGTGAGGCGGAGCTGGAGCAGCTGGTCACCGCAGCCGAGCGGGTCGGGACCGAGACCGACTCGCTGGCGGGTGCCTTCCACGTGACCCGCGGCTACTTCGACAGCAGGGCGCTGGATGTCGCCGACGAGGCGACACAGGGACGACTGCTCAGTCGCAACAGACAGAAGAGCTTCGTCAGCCTCTCGCGGAAACGCGGTTACCACCTCTGTCTCGTCGAGGCGCGCGAGGGCTCACCTCACCTCACCGTTCCGGAACTCTAGCCCTCGATCTCCGGCGTCTCGTCGAGTTTCATCCCCTGGAGCTTGTCGACCGTGTGGTCGATCTTGTTGTCGAGGTCGTCGACGAACTCCACTGTGTCCTCGGTGGTGATCGCACCCTGGCTCGACGGCTCGATGAGGTTCTCCTCCTCGAGCACGCGCAACGAGTAGCGCACCTTGTGGTGGGGGTAGCCGGTCTCGTTGGACATCTTCACGATGCCGATCGGCTCGCTCTCTATGACCATCCGCAAGACCTGCAGATGCCGCTCCAGCATGTCTACCTCCTTCTCCAGTCTGTCTATCATGGCACGTGTTAACTAGTAGCGACGGGATTTAAAGGTTGTCGTGACGTGGGCGTTCCAGTGGCAGACCGCCGCGCATCAGTTTTGACATACGTGAATACCGATAAAGTACATTTCGATGTTGTTCGACAGTCTCCATCACAGTACACACCGGGGAGGCAGGTGAGGGCAGGGCGCGCGACCGGAGCGGTGACCCGCAACGGGGTCGCGTTGTCCAGGAGGCGGCGCGTCTCGTCGTCACGGGGGTCTCCCGGGCCGCGAGACGGTACGACCGGTAGAGTTTATACCGGAACACGCACGAGTAGACAGTATGGCGGGTGAGCGGATACTGGGAATCGACCTCGGGACGACGAACAGCGCGGCGGCGGTGGTCCGGGGCGGTGAACCGGAGGTGGTTCCGAGCGCGGAGGGCGACCGGACGACACCCTCGGTCGTTGCCTTCGACGACGGCCGCCGACTGGTCGGTCAACCGGCGAAGAACCAGGCGGTGAAAAACTGCGAGAACACCGTCCAGTCGATAAAGCGCTCGATGGGCCGGGAGGGCGTGACCGTCGACTTGGAGGGGGAGTCGTACACACCCGAGGAGATCTCGGCGATGATACTCCGGAAACTCAAACGCGACGCCGAGGCGTATCTCGGCGAGTCAGTCGACAGGGCGACGATCACCGTGCCGGCGTACTTCACCGACAGACAGCGCCAGGCCACGAAGGACGCGGGCGAGATTGCGGGGTTCGAGGTCGAGCGCATCGTGAACGAACCGACGGCGGCGGCGATGGCGTACGGTGTCGACGAGGAGATGGAACCGGGCGAACAGCGGGTCGTGATGGTGTACGACCTCGGTGGCGGGACGTTCGACGTGTCGCTGCTGGAGGTTGCCGACGGGATGTTCGAGGTGGTGGCGACGAGCGGGGACAACGGACTCGGCGGTGACGACTGGGACGCGGCGGTGATCAACTGGGCGGTCGAGCAGTTCGAGCGCGAACACGGTGTGGACCTGCGTGAGGACCGCGAGGCGATGCAGCGCCTGACCGAGGCTGCCGAGCGCGCGAAGGTCGAACTCTCCTCGCGGGTGGAGACAGAGCTGCGTGTGCCGTTTATCACGGCGACCGCCGAGGGGCCACAGGACCTGCGATACAGTCTGACCCGGACCGAGTTCGAGGAACTGACCGCCGACTTGGTCGAGCGGACAATCGGGCCGACAGAGCAGGCGATGGCAGACGCCGGTGTCACGCCACAGGAGATCGACGAGGTGCTACTGACCGGCGGCTCCACCCGGATGCCGGCCGTCCGGCGGACCGTCGAGCGACTCGCGGGGACCGAACCCAGGCGCGACATCAACCCCGACGAGGCGGTCGCACTCGGCGCGGCCGTCCAGGGCGGGGTCATCGCGGGCAGTGTGGAGGACGTCGTTCTGGTGGACGTGACACCACTCTCGCTGGGTGTGGAGGTCCGGGGTGGGCTGTTCGAGCGGGTCATCCACCGCAACACGACAGTGCCGACCCGCGCCTCGAAGGACTTCACCACGGCGACCGACGGCCAGACCGAGGTGCAGATCCGTGTCTTCCAGGGCGAGCGCGAGCGCGCCGACCAGAACGAACTGCTGGCGGAGTTCCTGCTCAGCGGGATTCCGTCCGCGGAGGCCGGTGTCCCGCGCATCGAGGTTATTTTCGGAATCGACACGAACGGTATCGTCCAGGTGAGCGCCGAGGAGGTGAACACTGGCAGGTCCGAGGCGGTCACGATCGAGGGTGGGGTCGGACTCTCCGCCGAGGAGATCGCGGAGATGCGCGAGGAGGCCCGTGCCAACGAGGCGGCAGACAGGCGCCGGCGCCGGCACATCGAGGCGCGAAACCGCGTGCGCGACTCCGTCTCCCGGGCACAGCGCGTGCTGTCCGAACGGGAGCACCTCGACAGCGAGGTGGTGACCGGTCTCGAAGGCGTGCTCGACGAGGCCGAGCAACTGCTCGACGACGAGGACACCCCGGTCGAGGAGCTGAACCGCGCACACGACCGGTTCGAGGAGATCCTCTCCGAACTCGACGTGCCCGCCGAACTTTCCGACCGGCTGTCCGGCTGATACACTGTGACCAGACATACCCAGACGGACAGTTGCGGTCCTCCCCGCGCTGAACTCGGGGACGCTGAACGGGAACGGCGACTACACAACGACACTCCGGCGGTCGCTGATGCTGTCGAACAGGAAAACCGGGAGCGCACCGAACCCCGTGGCGGGTGCCGTGAGCAGACCCATCACGAATCTGGCGGAGTGTCACCCTATCTCGCTCTGCACTCCGGGCAGGGATGACAGTCCGACGGCTCTCACAGCGAGCGGCGGACCCGTCCACCGGTCACTCACTGTCCCCGTCGGTATCTGTGCCTGCCGTGTCGTCGTCC
>CAZFMN010000155.1:0-3641 GCA_964520075.1 uncultured Halobacteriales archaeon
TGAAGCGTGCAGGCTCCCACCTTGGGAGTGTCAGGCCCCCCTCCTGAATCGTACTCCACGGCGGGTGTCGCTGTCGCCTGGCAGGCAGATCGACAGAGAGGCCCCGGCGCAGTTGGACCGTTTCGACGCTGAACAAAAGGTGCAGATACGTGGGGCCCGTACAGTTTCTCGTGAGCACAACATCACGCCAGTTCGATACTGCGGCGCTTACAAAGGTCAGTTCTGTTGGGGCACTCGTCGGTTGGATCGGTACAGTCGTGCTCGGTGCTGGACTGCACGATTTCGTCTCACTCGAGGTTCTCGTGCTCGGGATTAGTCTGTTCTGGCTCGCACTGACTGCCGGTGTTGCCGCGTACCTCGCACCGGGAACACCGCCGGCGCTCAGTCAGAACGCGGTGTGGCGGTACTGGCTCGTGGCGAGTGTTCTCGGAATCGTCGTCAACGTCGCTGCGGCGCTCCTTGTCACAGCGGGGGTGGTGAGCGGTGACCCGGTGAAGGAGACGGCACCGATGGAACTCGGAGTGATACTCCCGTGGCTGTTGATCTACGCCGGTGGGTACCTGCTCCCGGCGGGTTACAGGCGCGGGAGTGCCGCTCTCAACACCACCGAGCGAGGCATCTACGCGGTTGCGGGCGTCGTGAGTCTGCTCCTCGCCGCCGTTCTCGCTGTCGTGCCCACCGCGCATCACGCGATGATTTTCGCACTCGCCGTGCTGAGTGTCGTGCCGCTGCTGACGCTCCGGTACCGCGGATAACCGTTCGACCTGACGGCTCAATCCGCTCACGCCGAACGACCGCTGCCGGGTCGGCAGACAGCACTCCATGTGACAGAACTCCGCTGTTTCGGTGAGACTGCCTGCGGACAGGCCACCCGGTTGCTCCCGCGTGTCCACGGCGACTCCAGTCTGGAAAACCGGGTGCCCCGGGGTCCGTGGAGAGCGGTGCGCGCTCGCAACAGGAGTGTTCGATTCTCGAACCACCTGTCCCCAGGGACTCACGGAGTCGCCTCGGGGGCGGTCACCGGGTCGCCCGGCGGCCGAACACGAACACGAGCAGAGCCATCAGGACGATGCCTGCGCTGGTCTCCAGCATGGTGAGGAACTTCCCGGCCCCGACAGGTGAGTACAGTCCGAACGTCATGGTCGTGAACGTGAGGACGCTGAAGTAGAGACTGTCGATAAGCGTCGTCACCAGCGCGACGGGTTCGGTCGGCGAGGGGTAGGTCAGCAGTTCCCCTGTTGCCGAGACCCGCAACAGACCCAGCGGGTAGAGGAGTGCCGACCCGACGATGATCGCTGCGGTGACCGACAGAACCCGGAACGGGCTCTCGCCGTACAGAACAACGGCCCGCGAGAGCCGTGCCCGGACCCACCGACTCCAGTTACCCTCCCGCCGGTGTTCCTCCGTGTGGATATCCTGTCGGCGGACGAAGTACCGACTCTGTCGGCCGAGCAGCGCGTTCTCGGAGCAGAGCGACTCCAGTTCCTGGTAGGTTGACTCTGCCTTCGTCAGCGGGTCGACATCGCTCCCTGCGACGGTCGTGGCACCGGTCTGCCCGCCATCGGAACGGACAGCACCGGACGCTGGTCGCCGCTGTGTCGCGTCGGCGTCGCTGTCGCGGTCGTAGACACACCGCTCGTCGAGTTCGGTCCCCTCGTTTGCCCGGGCTTCACTGAACACCGCCCCGTAGCTGCGAGTCCGGGTCAGTGTCGCGTCGAACAGGTCCGCACGAGCAAAGAACGCCCCCTCGAGATTCGCCCCTTCGAGACTCGCCGCCCGGAGGATGGCGTCGCTGCAGTCGGCCGCCCGGAGGTCAGCAGCCTCGAGAGTGGCCTCGCCGAGGTGGATGTCGTTTAGCTCCGCCTCCCAGCAGTTCGCGCCGCGAAGGTCTGCACCCCGGAGGTCGGCATCGACCAGCGTGGCGTCGACGAGAGAGGCCCCGGCGAGTGTCGCGTTCCGGAGGCTCACCTCGGCCATGTCGGTGTCCCTGAGCGAGACACCTGCGAGGTCCATCCCGTCTGGAAAGACGGTGCCCCGTACGTCGGCACCGTCCAGTATCTCCCGTGGGCCGGCCCCACCGTTCAGGTCGCGCACCTCCGGCGGTGCACGCGTCGCCTGGAGCCGTTCGACCGGCTTTGTTTCGTCCTCCGCGGCCTCCTCGTGCCAGATACACCGCTCCATGTCGTCCCACGTCTCCCGATAACAGCAACTCTCGCGTCCTGATTCGCCGGTGTACGTGTACCCACACCGGTTCGAGTGTGTCATCGTATCTGCCTCCACAGCGCCAGGTTGTTAACTCTGTGGCCGACTGTCTGCGTTCGACGCGCCAGCCCGCGAACGAGTGGCGAGCGCGGACACTCGCGGCTCCGCCGACACTCGCTTCCCCTCCGTCACCCCCGGTGGTGGAGAGTCGGGCCGAACGCTCACAGCTCGATTCCGTCGACCGCGTTGTCGGTGACGGTCACGCGTCCGTCGAACAGCTCCGCCAGGGTTCGCTGTTGCTCCTCGTCGTGTGCCGCCGGTTCGAGCACGTGGAGTCCGAGCGCGTCGGCCTCGCCGATCTGGCCGGCGAGGACGTGGACGAACTTGAACGCCGACTCGGGGTCGGCGTACGGCAGCATCGTCGAGAGCGAGTCCAGCACGACCCGGGTGCGCTCGACGTCGCGGACACGGAACTCCTTGACGAACTCCGAGAACTTGATACCGATGCGGGTGAGCGCGGCCGGCGAGGTGACGTACTTGACGCGTCTGTCGTCCTCGTAGGCCCGGTTCTGTCGTCTGGTGACACAGTCGACGACGCCCAGTGTGAGGTCGTCGGTGTCGACGAGCATCTCGAGGTCGGCAATCACCTGTCGGGCGCTGTATCTGGTCGTGATGACCAGCACCGCGTCGCCCTCTCTCGCACCGTGAGCGAGCGCCTCGAAACTCAGCCGACGGACACCGCTCAGCGGTGGCCCCGAGACGAGCAGGTTCGTCCCGGGGTCGACAGACGTGTTTCCGAACTTGGGGCCGAGGTCGTACATCCTGAGAACCTGTGTGACAGCTTTGGGCATACTCCACCGCCCGGCATAATAAAAGCGTCTGTTGTCACCGCCACAGCAACCGGCCCTCCTGCGCCCGGTTTTCCGAACAGGACAGCGACTGTCGGTTCGCTCTCTCGCGGTGGACGGCCCCAGCGGGTCCGACTCGGCACACTCGGCCACCACGTCCGGGACGACACCGGCCCGGATCCGACGCCGCTACCCGGTTTCGGGAACCCGCCACGGGACCTCGACGGTGGCGGTTGCTACGAGGACGTGACCGGCGACGGCGCGGTCGATATCTTCGACGTGCGGGCGCTGTTCACCCGGGTCGATAGCTCCTGACCCGGACTGTCTCCTGCTCCGGGTCTGTCGCTACTGTTAAGTGAAATCACAGAATACCGGCAGTTGACGATGGATACCGGGGATAGCACGGACCACACGAGGGTGGACAGGCGGACAGTACTGCAGGCGGTCGGCGGTGTCGGACTGGGGGCAGGAATCGCCCCCGCCGGGGCCGATTCGGGAGCGTCAGCGGGAGACGAACCCGAGGCGAGCGTGGCGGACAGTCCGGGAGCGACTGCCGGAGTCGACCAGCGGTGGGCGTTCGGGGAACCCGCG
>CAZFMN010000156.1:0-3587 GCA_964520075.1 uncultured Halobacteriales archaeon
CAATACTACTGATTGTGGTTGATCATTACCGAATCCTACTGAAAATCAGAACGGTGTCGGTCAGTCCTGCGGGGAGGCCGTCTCGTCGGCGGCGGTGATTCGGACCCGCTCGATGCGGTTCTCCTCGACCGCTGTCACGGTGAACTGGTGGCCGTTGTCGGTGACCTGGTCGTTTGTCTCGGGCTGACGGCCGAGTCGGTCGAGCACGAACCCCGCGAGTGTGCTGTACGCGCCGCTGTCGAGATTCGTGCCCAACCGCTCGTTCACCTCGGCGATGGCGATGGCTCCGTCGGCGACGTACCCGCCATCCTCCTCGTCGGTCGTTATCCCGAGTTCGTCCGTCGCGTCGTCGAACTCGTCGCGGATATCGCCGACGACCACCTCCACGACATCCTCGACGGTGGCGATACCCTCGACTGTCCCCCACTCGTCGATGACAATCGCCATCTGGCGCTGCTCGTCCCGGAGTTTCTGCAACAGGGCGTCGGCACCGCGTGACTCGGGAACGACCGGTGCGTCGTCCGCGAGGTCACCGGCGGTGAGCGAGTCGGTGTCCGTGTCCCCGGCCTCGCCGACGCCCTCTGTCGCCTGCAGCACGCTCTTCACGTCGACGAACCCGACCGGTCGCTCGCCGCTCTCGGCATCCACGACCGGATACCGGGTGTGTCCCTGCTCGGCGACGTGCGAGCGGAGTTCGGAGAGCGACATGTCGGCCGGAACTGTCCGCACGTTCGGTCGCGGGACCATTATCTCGCGGGCGGTCCGGTCGTCGAGTTCGAACACCCGCTCGATCATCGCCGCCTCGTCGGCGTCGACGTGTCCACCCTTCTGTGCGTTCGCGAGCGCCCGGCGGAGTTCCCCCTCGGAGAGGGTCGCCTCGGTCTCGGACGCCGGCGGGATTCCGAACAGGCTCGTCGTCCTGTTCGCGGTCCCGTTGAGCACGATCAGTGCCGGCTTGAACACGATGTAGAACAGCTTCATCGGGGGGGCGACGAGCAGTGCCATCCGCTCGGGTGCGGCGATCGAGAGCGTCTTTGCGGCCAGTTCGCCGTAGACGACGTGCAGGAAGGTGATCACGCTGAATCCGACGACCACCGCGATCAGGTGGACCGCCTGCTCGGACACGACCGAGGAGAGCACCGGCTCGATGAGTGCCGCCACCGCCGGTTCACCGAGCCACCCGAGCGCCAGCGAGGCGATTGTGATCCCGAGCTGTGTGGCGGCGAGGTAATCGTCGAGCTTGTCGAGGGCGTCCTGCAGTGTCTGTGCACCCGCCCTTCCGTCGGCGACTAGCTGGTCGACCGCCGTCGACCGGACCCGGACGAACGCGAACTCGGAGGCCACGAAGAACCCGTTCAGCGCGACCAGCCCGAGCGCCGCCAGCAACCGACCGGTTACGGTGACAATCTCGGTCACTCTATCGGCCCCCGTCTGGACTGTGACCCCGCCTGGCGCTTGCTCTGCACCGGTGTGACCACATTGGCACGTGAGATGGGTTGTTCTGTCGATGGAACACAGAGTCGTCTCATGTGCAGTGGTTTGCCACTCGACAATATAAAACCACGGACCACGGCGACCGGTCTACCGGCTGTCCGCTGTCGGTGGCTCCACGGCCGGGGCGCGGTCTCAGACATCGAGCCGGGGCCGCCGGATGCGGTCGTCGAGGCTGGGGGCCAGCCCCTGCTCGCGGGCACACTCCACGATGGCATCCCGCGCAATCCCGCAGGTGTCGACGACGTCCGCCGGCCCGAAGGCGTCGTTGACGTGGGCTGTCTGGACGAGGTACTCCGGAACGGCCACCGTGTACGACTCCCCGGACTCGATGCGGTCACCGCCGACAGTTGCCCGCACCAGTTCCCCGGTGTCGTCGTCCCAGACGACCGTCGCACCGCTGACGTGACTGCAGAACTCCTCGGGGTGACCGTCGTCGTGGTAGCCAAAGGGAACCGCGACGAACGCCTCCCGGAGTCTGTCGCCGGTGAGTTCGACCACCTGCAGGTCGTCGCTGTACGGGGTCAGCGCCACGAGGTCGGCGACTGTCACCGCGCCCTGGAGCGGGGGACCGGAGCGGATTGCCCCCGGCGGACTGAGCGCGACATCCGCGCCCGACCGCCAGCGGAACGCGTCCACGACCACGTTCCCGATGCGGCTCTCCGCGACTGTCGTGGCCGTCTCCGTTCGCTCGATGGGCTCCTCGACGGTCGCGACTGTCCTGTCGAGTTCGTGGGTGGCTGTCAGCTCGCGCAACCGTCCGGCGAGCGCCTCGTCGACGTGCTCCTCACCGACCTCCTCGACGGTGACCGTCGGGTCGTCACCGAGTCTGACACGGGCGAACGCCCGCCCGCCGCGACCCGGCCGCACCACCACCGTCCCGTCGATACTGTCGGTGTAGATATCGTGGACGTGGCCGCCGAGCACCGCGTCGACATCGGTCTCGGCGGCGATGCGCTCGTCGGTGTGCCCGCCGTGTGAGACCACCACGACGTGGTCTGCACCCGCGGCGCGGAGCTGGCTGGCGTGCTCGCGCACGACGGGCACGGGGTCGTGGAACTCGACACCGCTCGCCCCCGGGTTTATCTCGTCGGTCCGGGGGTGGGCAACCCCGACGAGTCCGACCGTCTCGCCGGCGTCGACGAGTCTATGTGGCCGGGTCTGCTCGGCCGCGAACCGCTCGCCGTCGACTGTCGCGTTCGCACAGAGCCAGGGCTGTGGGGCCAGCCCGGCGAGCTCTGCCGCCCGCGCCGGCCCGAAGTCGAACTCGTGGTTGCCGAACGTGTCTGCGTCGGGTTCGACCGCCCGGAAGAACTCGGTCGCTGCCGCACCCTCGGTGGCCAGCGAGAGCGCCCCCGGCGCGGTGTTGTCACCCGACCCGACGACGACTGTCTCCGCGTCGCGTCTGGCGATAATCTCGCCGGCCAGGCGTGCACACTGCCCTGGACTGTCGATTGCGGTCTCCAGGTCCGCGTAGTGGAGAATCTGGACGGACACGATACAGTGTGAGTGGGTCCCGAGGTTTCAAGATGCCGGAACGGCCGCGCTGGTCGACCGGCTCCCGGGCTCTGGACCCATCACGTATGATGTCCGGAGGAGACAACAGCAACCGGTCGGGACTCAGAGCGAGTGTCCGCAGGAAACAACAGCAACCGGTCGGGACAGTCAGTGCGAGTCTCCGCGGTGTGTGTCGTGGAACTCCGCCAGCGAGTCACAGTCGTGTTCGTCCAGGCGGGTGACCCACCTGCCGAAGCGGTACCGGCGCCAGCACCGGTTCCCGTCGATGTACACGGGGTTGTCACCGGCGTCGGGTCCAGGGTTTATTACTGTCGTCCCGTCGTCTCTCTCGGAGACCGGGTCCTCGCCGACGTACTCGGCGCCGTGTGCCGGTTGCTCGTCGGCCGCGGTGTCACAGGCCTCACACACCAGATTCGCGTAGCCCGAGGCGAACCCCGGCGTGTAGCTCTCGAAGGCCTCCCCGCAGTTTGCACACTCGGTCTGCGGGCGTCCGGCGGAGTAGGAGACGGGTTCGGGCGGCGTGACCATCGACGCGAGCGTACCCGCCAGGTCCCCGAGCTCCCCGGCCACGTCGAGTT
>CAZFMN010000157.1:0-3508 GCA_964520075.1 uncultured Halobacteriales archaeon
AAACGTGGTTACGAGCCTTCGCCGTCTGGTGGAACTCGCTTAACTAAACACGACCGTTTATTGCATACGAGAGGCTATAATCCAGTAGACATGCGACATGCTGCTGCGGGGAACGTGCTCACGCTCAAGTTGGCAACGAGTGCGTCGCAACTCTCAGCACTCACACACCTTCGCAGCCCACCCAGCAGCGGTTGGCATGTCACCACAGAACTCTCCCACGGTGGCTGCAACGGAGAGTCGGGCCGATGGCCCGGCCCGCTGCTCACAGTGCTGGACGCCTGTGAGTGCCACTCCTCACCCACAACGGAGGGCAATACCGAGCGGATACATCGTTTCAAACACGCCACACCCTCTGTTGAGGGCCGAAGGTGCGTCAGCGAACCCGCAAGTTCACAGCCGGGGTAATCCAACCGGGATTACCCACGGAGGAATCCTCGCCGGAGGGGCGGGGAGGAGGTCAATCCTCGGCGTACGCGGCCCGGTGGTCCTGTTTCGCCGTCTCGTAGGCGGTGTCCTCGCGGACACGGTCGAGATGCTCCCGGAACACGACCGCTATCTCGCGTTTCTCCTCGTCGTACCACTCCTGTGGCTCGCGCTCGGTACGGTTGCCAGCCTCGTCGCGCTCGTACTTCTGTCCGCCGGGGTACTTCGCGTAGCGCATCGCCCGTGTCCAGCCCATCTGCAGGTACTTCCGGGCCATATCCATCCCGACGAACTCCCCGGCCTCGCGGTACTCGCGGTAGCGCTCGTGGAGCGTCGCGGCGCTCGCCTCCGCCTCCGGCAGTGTGGTGATGGTCCACTCGGGGAGGAGTTCGCTCTTGTACGGTTCTATCTTGAACACGCCGCGCTCGTCACTCGTCACCCTGTACCGCTCGGGATTGGCCCGGAAGTCAAGGTCGTACTCCGGACCGTCGTCCACCTCTGGGACGTCACCGCGGACTGGGTCGGCCATCGGCGGAACTGGGGGCTACCCGGAAATCGGTCTTTCGGGGCGGTGAGAGATTCGAGCGACGGACAGCAACAGCACGAGCGCCGGCGGTGCCTACCTCGGGTCGGCGTGGACCATCTCCATCGGGAGGCCCCGCTCGTCGACGGGTGGCTCCGCCGGGAGCGTCCGCAGGTCGCCGGTTCCCGGGTGGGCCGTGAGCGCGAGCACGAACGCGTCGAGGATGTCGTCGTTGTCGACACCCGCATCGAGGTCGGTCCCGGCATCCCGGACGTGCGTGAGGACCTCCTCGTCTGCGCGTTCGAGGATGTCGTCGTTGTCGACACCCGCATCGAGGTCGGTCCCGGCATCCCGGACGTGCGTGAGGACCTCCTCGTCTGCGCGTTCGAGGATGTCGATTCGTTCCCAGAACGCCGCCGCCCCCTGCCCGGTCTTCGAGTAGCCCGTCGGCGACCGGTCGTTCAGTGCCCAGAAACAGACCTCCGGGTGTGCCTCCCTGACTGTTCCGACAGCCTCCGGCGCCGTCTCGCGGAGGAACGTGTCGAGTTCGGCGATGTTGTCCGCGATGTTCCAGGACTGGACCCCGAGACTGCCGTCTGTCCGCTCTTCCTGGATCGCCTTCGCCGCCTCGTAGCTCTCCGCGTGGACCGCCGCCCGGACGGGGACCGGGAAGACACTGCTGTGCCGGGTGGGGCTGAGCACCTGCCGGGCGTCGTCGTCACACGCCCGTTTCCTGCCCGAGTCCTCGCGGAGGCCGATGGGGACGTCGATCAGGACCCGCCGTGCCGTGTCACCGTGTGTGGCCCACAGGTCCTCGATGTCACTGTACAGGCCGGCACCGGCGTAGCCCTCGTCGCCGTACCGGACCGCGACCCAGCCGTCCGGACAGCCGTCGACACCGACGAACATACCCACACTTTGCAACGGGAGGCCTAACACTGTCGTTCGCAGGGCGGGCGTCCCTCGGCGGAGAACGGCAGGCTTGTGTCCGTACACGCCCTCGCGTGGGTATGAGCACGAACGACGGCGGTCACAGGGACGCTGCGGTCGAGGCACTCGCCACGAGGGACTACAACCACGCGGGCGACGAGTACACGCGGGCGGCCTGGCGGGTGCTGGCCGACCCGCGGGAGGGCGTCGAGACGTTCGAACCCGGCGACAACGGCTGGGTCGGGGTCGGACTCGGCTACCTGGTCTCGGCCGCGGCGAGCTACCGCGTCGCCGGGGCCGACTCGCGGGCGACCCGCCGCGGGGTCGAGGGTGTGACAATCTCACAGGACCTCGCCGGCCAGACGGGACCCGTGCAGGCGGCCTGCTTCCGGGAGTTCGTCGGTGATTTCCGGGCTGTCGCCGGACTGGACGGGGCAACAGAGAGCTACGACGCGGCGAGCGCGGCCTACGAGGATGCCGCGGACGTCATCGAGGACGCCCAGAGCCGCGGGACGACACCGCTGTTCGAGGCTGCCGCGGCCCCGCTCAAGCAGCTCGCACGCGGACAGGCGAACGGTGAGATAGCGGTCACCTGGTCGGACCTGCACGGCGCCGACCCGGACCAGCCCGGCCGGTTTCTCGCCCACCGTGCCGAGTTCAAGCGCCAGCGCATGCCCGGCCTGGTGAACGGGACCGTCACCGACGGCTATCTGGCAGCACCCCGCGGGTCGACCGCGTACGACACCGACACCTACGTCTGTCCGGCCTGTGGCTCGAGTGACGTCAACTGGGCCGGACCGAGCACGCTCTGTCTCCGCTGTTCCCGCCCTGTCGAGGAGCGCTGAACGCTCCACGTTCGGCCGAGAGCCGGGACAGGGGCCCCACCGAAGCTCTTTCCTGGTGGACCAGACGACCACACTCCGGACGCGGCGGTCACCGCTCTCCGGTCCCGAGTTCGGAGAGAAAGAGGAGCGTGAATCCAACGGCCACCAGCACGCCGACACCGACGAGCAGAACCTGTGCTGTCCGTGGCTCCCCGCTGGACGAGAGAGTGCCTGCTGTTCCGGCAGTGAGCACCGAGGCCGACAGGACCCCCGCGGCGGCGGGGTACAGCGAGTCGCCGTCGACTCCCGAGAGAAGGGTCCAGGCGAACAGGCCGAGTGCGAGTGTCAGTCCCGTCGTCGCAACACCGAGTGCGAACCCCAGGACCACAGACGGCCGACTCCCGTACCGCAACTCGAGCAGCAGTACCGCGAGGGCGGCCCCGACCGCTCCAGCGGTGGCCGCCCAGCCCAGACCGCGCCTGTCGAGTCCCATCTCTTGTGGTTCCAGGGTACTGAACCGTTCGCCCGCGATTCGCTACAGCCGTCCGCTCTCGGCCATCTCGCGCAACTCCGTGACCCGTTCGCGAATCTCTTCCATGTCGCCCGACTCCTGTTTGGTGTCGACGTGGCTGTACATCAGCCCCATCCGGTGGTTCGAGCGGAGTGTCTCCTCGTTGCGGTCCAGAAAGTCCCAGTACAGCGCGTTGAACGGGCAGGCACGATTGCCGGTGTCTTTCGTCTTGTAGTACTTGCAGTCCCCGCAGTAGTCGGACATCTTGTCGACGTAGTTCGCCGAGGAGACGTACGG
>CAZFMN010000158.1:0-3479 GCA_964520075.1 uncultured Halobacteriales archaeon
GCGTCCTCGGGTGCGAGGGTGTCCCGGGTGCGGAGGTACCGCGGGAACCGGAGCGCGTACCCCGAGTCGTACTCCGGGCTCTCCTGGAGCTCCTCGTACTTCACCTCGAGGACGACAGACGGCTCCAGTTCGACCCGCCGGCCCTCCTGTTCGACGACGAGTGTTTCGAGTCTGTCGGTCAGTTGCTGGAGCTCCTCGTCGGTGTAGCCCGTCGAGAGTCGCCCGACCTCGAGCAGGTCACCGGTTTCGGGGTCGTAACAGCCCAGGAAGAGCCGGCCGAGCAGCTGGCTCCGCCGGCCCTCGCTGTACTGTGCCCGCGTCACCACCAGGTCGAGTGGCTCCATCGTCGGCTTGTGCTTCAGCAGCCGTCCGACACGCCGCCCAGGCTGGTACGCCGCCCCGGGGTTTTTCAGCATCACCCCCTCGTGGCCGGCGTCCAGCGCCTCGTGGTACAGCTCACTGGCCGCTGTCGGTTCGTCACCGGGAACCCCGCGGGAACGGGCGGTCTCGAACCCGGCGACACCGCTGTCGGGTGCCGGTGAGACCGCCGTCACGACGTCGTCGAGCCGGTCACGACGCTCCCGAAGCGATGCCGACAGGAGCGAGCCGTCCTCGTACAGACAGTCGAAAACGTGCCCCACGACCGGCAGTTCGCGGGCTGTCGCCTCGATATCGGACTCGCGTTTGATGCGCCGCGAGAGCTGCTGGAAGGCCAGCGGCTCCCGCGCCTGTGGCTCGGCCGCGACCGTCTCGGGCGTGTACCCGACCAGTTCGCCGTCGAGCACCACACGCGCCGGTGTGACGGCCGCCTCCACCGCCCGGACCACGTCGGGGAACTGCTCGGTCACGTCCTCGAGCCGACGGGTGAAAACCGAGATATCGTCGCCGTCGACGTGAATCTGCACGCGGAACCCGTCGTACTTGTACTCACAGAGCGCGACCCCGCCGGCCGCCACCTCGGCGACCCCGGCGGGGATGTCCTCGGCGGTCTCCGCGAGCATGACCTGGACCGGCCGCCCCAGTTCGACCGACAGCTGTTCGAGTCCGGAACGACCGTCGTCTCTGGCCGTCCGCGCCACCACCTGGAAGTCTGTCGTCACCTGGTAGGCGCGCTCGACGGCGTCGACAGCCTCCTCGCCCCCGTCGAGGAACGCGTCGGCGATTGCGTCCCGGACCGTCCCCTCGCCGACACCGACCCGGAGGTGACCGAGCGCGGTCCGGACGACGTACCGGGCCTCCTCGGGGTCGGCGTTCGAGAGCAACCCCGCGACCGTGTCGACACGACGGTCCTGGCTACCCGCCCCGTCGAAATCGGGTAACTCCCGGAGCGTATCGTGGACCCGCTCGACGGTGAGTGGCTCCGAGAACAGCGTCTGCTGACCGCCGGTCTCGACTGCCCAGGCGGCCACGTCCCCCAGGTCACCGGTCTCGGACCACCGCTCCCGGAGCGGTGTCTCGGCGACACCGGACGCCTTCGCGATTGCCGCGAGCACCAGCTGCGAGGAGACGCCGAGTTCTTTCCGGTCGTAGGCCGGGTACAGCCGACCACGGGCGAGAAGCACGAGCCTGTGTAGCTGCTCGCCGGCGTCGCCAAACCGCGAGGCAAGCAGCGCCCGCTTCTCGTTTGTCGACTCCGTCGCCGCGAGTTGCTCGTACAGCGCCACCAGGTCGGCGTACTCCATGCCTGCTGTCGGCGCTCGCGGCGCAAAAACCCGCCGAGTCGACCTGTTCGTGTGCGACTCGACCTGTGGCTGTCGGGAGCCACCACGACGACACGGCCAGACCGGGGGCTGTCGGGCACAGCAGTTAGCTGCCGGTGTCGTCGGCGCTGGCCGCGGGGACGACCGTGCGTTGATACGGCTGGAGTCACTACCTCGTCTTGAGCGAATGTGCCCACAGGAGACTGGGTCCGCGCGCCCGACACACCAGCACCCGGGGGACCCCGACTTCCGGCTCGACCCCTCGTACCGGCGGCGACTAACCGACCTGGCGGAGAGCCAGTACCAGGCTGCCAGGCGGGGAGACAGCCGTCGTGTCGACCGACTCCGCTCGCGACTCGTCGACGACTCACCGATCGGTGCGGGTGTCGGCCGTGTTGTCTACCCGCTGCCCGAGCGCGCGTACGACGACGGCCGCTACGACGGGTACGTGCTCAAACTGCCGCTTCCCGAGTACCACGACCGGTACGGGTACGACCGGGACGGACGGTCACAGAACCGCGTGGAACGGCGCCTCTGGGAGCAGTACCACACCGCGTGGCTCGTTCCGGTCGTCGCCGCCGAGCGACGCGGTCAGTGGCTCGTCATGCCCAGAGGCCAACCCGTCGAATCCGGCGGTGACTGGCTCGAGGACTGGGTCGAGGGGTTCGTCGACGCACACGACCTCGGCTCGACACACGGACACGACCTCGAACTCGAGAACATCATCCTGCTCGAGGACCAGTACCGCCTCTGTGATTACGGGGTCCTGTCCGTGTGAATCTGTTCGTCACACGCCGGCTCGAGCGGGCGCAGGCGTGACCAACGCTCGTGCTGTCCGGGCACTGCCGGCGCTCACCTCTATCTGTCGAGTCTCTCCCTGAACGCCTCCCCGCCAAACTCACGTTCTACCATGAGGTCGGGGAACGGCCCCTCTGACAGTCGGATGACGTAGTCGGTGACGCTGTCCGGGCTCTCCAGATTCCTGAGCGGCGCGTCTCCGTTTCCCGTCTCGCCAGGCCGTACCGTCACCTCGAACGATGCCTCGTCCACCAGAGAGTCACCGCTTTTCAGCTCGAGTTCGACATCGATGTTGTGGTCTTGCTCGGTGTTGTTCTCGACCGTGGCGGTGAACTCCAGGCTGTCCTCTGTCCGGTCGAAACCGTGCTCGACGAGCGCGAAACCGGAGCCTGCGCCCCCGTCGTCGCTTTCGTTGTCCCCACCGTCGCCACCCAGGCATCCGGCGAGGGCCGCGGTTGCTATCCCTCCGAGTCCGATTAGACACGCTCTCCGGTGCACAGAACACACTACAGCTGTACAGGTAAAAGTTCACTAATCGCCCGGAACGCGCCGTGGGGCCGACGGGGGGTTCGGCCACGGCACCGAGTCCAGTTCGACCAGGGGGATCGATACGTGTCGGCCATCATCGCCGATGTCGCGCTCGTGCTGTTCGAGGGCGCACAGCGCGCGCTCGACGGGTGTGATTGACCCACGACACCTGTTCGCTGTGGTAAAAACCCGGTCGTGGAACTCGGTGTCGGCGGTGTACCGCTCGTACTCCGCGTGTGACCGAATCAGCTTTCGCGGGTCGGGAACCGCTGTCTCCTCTCGCTCGAGGACGACGGTACCCTCTCACTGTCTCCCGGTCGCTCCGCTTCCGGTCGGGTCGACGACACGCGTGGCGTTGTTTCGAAGCGAGAGAAGGGGGCTGGGTTATTAGTCTCTCCTGTACCGGGTGCCTGGTATGGAGATCAACTCCAACACGCCGTCTGGACCGCTCGC
>CAZFMN010000159.1:0-3438 GCA_964520075.1 uncultured Halobacteriales archaeon
AACAGCCCCTTGTCCGCGAGCATCTCCTCCAGGGGTTCGGTCAGAAACTCCGAGTCACAGTGATACCGGAACGACTGGACCGCCTGGGGCGGACTCTCCAGCACCCGGGTTATCATCTCCGACCGACCCCCGCCGCTGTTTATCGCCCCCGAGAACAGCACCATCCCGTTCTCCGGCGGCTTCGTGTCGTAGTACTTCAGACGGTCCTTTATGCTCTTCAGGGCGTCCTGCACACTCGTCCGGGTCTCCTTCGACTTTATGTTGCTCGCCTCTGAGTGTTCCTGTGTGACGTGTGTCATCACGTCGCTTATCAGGCGGTCCGGAGGCACGTAGATGGTGACCAGCTGCGTCCCGGACCCGCGGTAGTCTTTGAGTTCCTCGATCACCTTCCGGAACTCGTACTTGTGTCTGTCGCTGTGTTCCTGTTCGCTCTCGCTCATTACTGAACGTTGGCGCGAGTCGGGTAAGAACCTGTTGACACTCTCGTCTGTGCTGTCACACCGGTCGCCGTTCCGCCACCACAGACCGCTGTACCCGGTCGGATGTCGCAGCGTCTGTGAGGGAGTCGGACGGCCAGCAGAGACCGAAACTGTTGTTCGTGATGCGACCCAGAACGAGGTATGGAAGTCGAAATCGAGTACTGCGTGCCGTGTGGCTTTCGGGATCACGCCCTCGAGGTACAGGAGGCAGTGTTGAACGGACTGGAGCGGGAGCTCGACGCGGTCAGCCTGGTGATGGGTGACCACGGCGTGTTCAGGGTGACCGCGGACGGTGAGACGGTCTACGACAAGGCCGAGGACGGTGGCCTCGACGCCGACGACATCGTGCGGGACCTCCGCGAGCAGGTGTAGCGATGCAGGTCGCACTGCTCGGCGGCACCGGCGATATCGGCGAGGGCCTCGCGCTCCGGTTCGGCCGTGACACCGACCACACCGTCGTTGTCGGGTCGCGGGACGCCGACCGTGCACGCGACACTGCCGCGGAGTACACCGCGACGCTCGCCGACCACGACAGCGACACCACGGTCGAGGGGGCTGTCAACCCCGAGGCGGCGGCACGCGGCGATGTGGTCGTGCTCGCGGTGCCGGCCTACCACCTGTCCGATACCGTCGAGTCTGTTGCCGACGAACTCGGCGACGCGGTGCTCGTCTCGCCCGCGGTCGGGATGCAACGCGGCGAGGACGGTCTCCACTACAACCCGCCGGGTGTGGGGAGTGTCACCGCGCTCGCCGCGCGGGTCGCACCCGACGACGTGCCCGTTGTCGGCGCCTTCCACAACCTCGCCGCCGGCCGACTCGCCGACCTCGACGCCGACCTGGGCTGGGACGTGCCCGTTGTCGGTGACGACCCCGAGGCAAAGGAGACGGTGATGACCCTCGCGAACGAGATGGAGACCGTTCGTGCACTCGACGCCGGTGGAATCGCCGGTGCCGCCGAGATAGAGGCGCTCACACCGCTGCTTATCAATCTCGCCGCGAACAACGACGGCCTGCACGACCTGGGCGTCTCATTTCACTGAGCGAGGACAGAGCGACTGCCCGGTCACGGCCGTCTCCAACTGCCGATACTCTCACGACACCCACGAGAGCCCCGCTCACGACCGGACAGGCGACAGGTCACGTCGCAGTTGGGTTCGACAGACGACGAATATCCAATCGACATACACATATAGGAGGTTGTACAACAGGGGCACATGGACGTGGACGTCGGGATAGACGGCATCGAGATCTGGACCGGCAAACTGGAACTGGACCTGCCGGGGACGTTCGCCTCGGCGAAGGGTGAGGACCCCGGCAAGTACACCGAGGGGCTGGGACTGTACACGTCGTCGTTGCCGGATGCGTACGAGGATATCGTCACGATGGCGGCGAACGCCGCCCACAGACTGCTCCGGCGGAAGAACGTACAGCCGGCGGACATCGGTCGTATCGACGTCGCCACGGAGAGTGCGTTCGACAACTCGAAACCGGTTTCGACGTACGTCGCAGGCTGTCTGGACCAAGTGTTCGACGGCGAGTTCCGCCACGCGAACAAGGGCGAGCGGAAGTTCGCCTGCGTGTCGGGCACCCAGGCGCTCGACGACGCACACAACTGGATCCGGGCCAGACGGAGCCGTGGCCGGGCGGCGCTGATCGTCGCCACGGACACGGCGCTGTACGCCCGTGACGACCCCGGCGAGGCCACACAGGGCGCGGGGGCGGTGGCGATGCTCGTCGACGAGGAGCCCGACCTAGTGAGTTTCGGAACCCCACAGGGGATCGGCAGTGTCGACGAGACGGACTTTCTCAAGCCGAACCAGCAGTTCCCCAGCGTCGACGGCAAGCGCTCGATGCAGGTGTATCTGGCACGGATGCGCGAGGCGTTGCAGGATTTCGCCCGGAACGGCGGCGACACCCACCCCGAGAACTTCACGCTCGTCCCCTTCCACACGCCGTTTCCCGGGATGGTCCGGAAGGCCGCCGCACTCGGATTCCGCCACTGTGTGCGTGGCACGGAGGTCGAGGAGCAACTCGCCGGCGAGATCGGCCGTCAGCCCCGCCCCGAGGCGTTCGACGACCGGGAGGCGTACTTCGAGGCGATAAAGTCCTACACCGAGGACCTGCGACACACCAGCACGTACCGGGAGTGGTACGAGCGAACGGTCGAACCGACGCTGTGTCTCTCCCGCGAGGTCGGCAACTGGTACACCGGGTCGGTACACGTCGCCCGGGCGGCCGGTCTGCAGGAGGCGCTCGCGGCCGACCGCGATCTCGTCGGGACCAGCCTGCTTCTGGCCTCGTACGGCAGCGGCGCACAGGCAGAGATCCACGCCGAGACCGTCCAGCCCGGCTGGCGCGAGGAGATCCGCCAGTTGAACATCGACGAACAGCTCGACAGCCGGTACGAACTCTCCTTCGAGGAGTACGAGGCGATCCACGACGTCCACAACCACGACGAGTCGACCGACATGGAGCCGTTCACCACCCCCCACGGCGAGTTTGTCTTCGACGGCTGGGGCCGCATGGGCGAGCGCGAGTACAGCTATGTCGAGTAGCGAAACAGCACCCCGGGTTTAACTACACCAGCACCGAACTCTGCTGTATGCGCGTTGTTACAACAGACACTGTCCCGGAGTCGGAGATAGTCGAGTCGCTGGGGATCGCTCGCGGAAACACAGTCGAGGCGCGGAACGTCGGTCGCGATATCACGCAGACGCTCCGCAACCTCACCGGTGGCGAACTGAAGGCGTACTCGGAGCTGCTGTCGAAGGCCCGCGACGAGGCGCTCGACCGGATGGTCACGGACGCGGAGAGTCTGGGTGCCGACGGCGTCGTCAACGTCCGGTTCGAAACCTCCGAGGTCGTCGACGGTGGTGCGGAGGTGATCGCCTACGGCACCGCGGTGCGACTGCGAGAGGAGCCCCGGTAGCAGTCCGTAGTCGATGACCGAACGGGCAGA
>CAZFMN010000160.1:0-3402 GCA_964520075.1 uncultured Halobacteriales archaeon
GTCGATGGGTCGTGGCTGCTGTCCGGTTCGTACCCCGGGTCGATGGTGAAGTTCACACGGTGTGTGCCAGCGGTCTGTGCCTCGTACAGGAACGTCGCCTGTCCGTCGGGGCCGGTGACGTTCGTGCTGTTCAGGAACTCCCCCCCGCTGGGGTCGGCCTCGACGTGGACCCCCGACTTCGGGGTGTTGAACCTGTCTCGGGCCTCGACGGTGAGTCGCTGGGTCGAACCCGACTGGACGACGGCGTTCGCCCCCTCGACGGCGGTCAGGTACTGCTCGGTCGTCGCTGTCGTCCCGGTGCCCACGCCGACCTTCGCCAGTTCGAGCTCGTACCGCTGGTCGGGTTCCAGTGTCACCGCGATTACGTCGAACCCGTCCGGACCCTCGCGGCTGAACCCGACCGACTCGACGTGCCCGCCGTTTCCGACGAGCTGGTCCTCGAGCGTCTCGTTCCACACCGAGGCGTCCATCCTCGAGGCGAACTCGAGTGTGATCGGTCCGGTGTCGTTGTTCACCTCGACGACCCGCGAGCGCGTGCTCAGCGGTTCGAAATCGACAGACCGGGTGCCGGTGCCCCCCTCCTGAAGCGACCCGTTCAGTGCGACGAGACTGATCCGGTCGTCCTGTATCAGTGACTGCCGTGTGAGCGGCACCGACCCGGCCCCTGTATCGACCTGGCTGTAGGTCAGACCGTGCTCGTAGACGATCCGCTGTGCACCCTGGAACCGGTTGTAATCAGGCCTGTACTCGATACTGCCCGTCTCGTAGACCTGCTCTGTACCGTTCCAGAAACTCGCGGTTTCGCCCGCCCCCTCGCTGGCTATCGCTCTCGCGTTCTGTATCGTCACGTTGACGCCGGGGTCGTCTGTTCCCTCGGTCTGCAGTCTGGCACTGGCCGGTCCGGGGTTGACGAACACCGTCCGTGATGGATACCGGACCCCCAGGTCGACCGCCGTCGACTCCGAGGACGTGCTGTCGTACATCGACACCACGGTGTTTCGCAGGTCGACCATCTGCTCCTGAACCTCTTGGTACTGCTCGAACTCCACGTCGGCGTTCTGCTGTGGCACGACCTTCGCCTGGTACAGGCTGAACGAGATGACGAGGATCCCGAATATCAGGATGAACCCGATGACCGCCGTGACACCACGTTCTCTCCCCCGGAACCCGTCGGACCCCCTCATCCCGCGCACCCCGCCGTTCCTCCGATATTACAAGAACTGAAAACAGTAACGGCTGACTCGACGGGCGCGGGAGACCCGCCCGTCACCCCGAGACGGCGACCCGACTGCCCCCCGGGTCGCGGCGAGCTAAACGGCAGACGGAACGGAGATACGGACCGCAGATGCCCGGCTCTCGCCCGCAAAACCGGGGCTGCACACACCACCAGGGCTGACCCGTTGCGGTGAGCTAATCGCTGTTTCATATTTCAATATTGGGCACTGACGGTCAAAAGGGACGTGGTACGGCTACCATCCCTGATACCGCGCGGCTCCTCGGGCACTACCGTCGCCGCCGTGCGACGCGTGTCTCGGCGGTCTCCTCGGTCACGAGCTCGTACAGCAGCGCGCGGCCACCGTCGGGGTTGGGGCGCAGGACCCGACCCAGTCGCTGCGTGAACTCCCGCTCGCTGCCCGACCCGGAGAGCAACACCGCCACGTTCGCGTCGGGAACGTCGACCCCCTCGTCGAGCACGTTCGCGGTCACCACCCGCGAGTAGGTCCCCTCGCGGAACCGCGTCAGTATCTCGCGACGCTCGCTCGCGCCGGTCTCGTGGGTGATCGCGGGCAGGAGGAACCGCTCGGAGAGCCGGTAGACGAGGTCGGTGTGTGCGGTGAACACGATGACACGGTCCCCGCGGTGTCGCTCCAGCAGCGCCGCGAGGCGGTCGACCTTCGCCTCGGCGTTCATCATCACCTCGCGGGCACGCTGTTTGGCGAGCAGCGCCTCCCGCGCCCGCGGGTCCGTGCCCGACCGCTTGACCAGTTCCTGGTAGTCGCCCCCGCTCCGGAGGGTGATGTTCGACTCCCGGAGGTAGTCGGTGAACACCGACTGGTTCTGCTCGTAGCTCTCGCGCTCCTCGGGGGTGAGTTCGACCTCGATGCGTTTGATATCGTAGGCGGCGAGATGCTCGCCGGCCAGCTCCTCGGCGGAGCGCCGGTAGACGACATCTCCGAGCAGTTCGGCGACCACCTCGTGTGCGCCGTCGGGGCGCTCGAAGGTGGCGGTCAGCCCCATCCGGGCGGGCGCGGCGAGCAGGCGGGCGATGTCGCGGTAGCCCTCGCCGCCGAGGTGGTGGGCCTCGTCGAACACCGCGAACCCGAACCGGTCACCCAGCTCGTCCGCCCGCAGGTACGCCGAGTCGTAGGTCGAGACGGTGAGCTGCTCGACACGCTGGCTGTCACCGCCGAGCCGGCCGACCGGGTCGCCGAACTCCCGCGTGAGTTCGCGGTGCCACTGGTCGAGCAGGTCGAGTGTGGGCACGACAACGAGCGTCGGTGTCCCCAGCGCGGCGATTGCGGCCACCGCGAGGACTGTCTTGCCGCTCCCGGTCGGGAGCTCCACCACACCGCGGTCCTCGTTCGCCCGCCAGGCGTCGAGTGCCGCCTGCTGGTACTCGCGGAGCTTGTACGTCGAGTCGAGCTCCAGCACCGGCAGGTCGAACACGTCGTCGGTGACGGTCAGCCCGGCCTGTGCGAGCGAGGCCCGGAGTTCGGCGTACGCGAACGCCGGCGCTCTGCCCGTCTCCGAGCGCGGGTCGTACTCGACGGTGTCGGCGAGTGTGTCGTCCCGGTCGACGGGCAGGTCGCCCTCGACACGGATAGTCCCCTCCTCGTAGCGCAGGCGAACGTCGGCCACGCATCCGACTCGGGGTCCAAGGAGTATCAAAGCTCCCGAGTGTCCCGCGGACTCACGCCGAGACGATTGCGACGAGGACCCCACCGACGAGCAGCACGAGCACGAACAGACCCGCCACGGTCAGGCGTGCCCAGGTCTCCATCTCGAGTCGTCGGCCCATCACACGCCGGACTCGGTCCCTGGACCGCCGGACAATCGCACGAGCGGCATAACTCAGCACTCCGAGGCCAAAACTGCCGGCGAGCACGACAGCGCCGAGCAGCGGAGAGGGTGCGCTGGGGAGATAGAGCACGCCAAGAGAGACACACAGTGGCACCTGGGCGAAATCGCCGACCTGTTGCCACCGGAGCTGTCGTCCGGCGACAGTTATCGACTCCCGACGCCACGCCAGCAGGGAGAGACCACCGGCGACCACGAGACACGCGAACCCGGCGAGTACGGCGAGATACGCCGACGTGTCGTTCGTGAACACGAGGACGAACCCGACACCGGTGACACCGAACAGGGTGAAGAGCACCCCAACCAGCCCCAGCGCTCGCCGCT
>CAZFMN010000161.1:0-1280 GCA_964520075.1 uncultured Halobacteriales archaeon
ATCGGTGCCTCCCGCAGGGACTCGAACAGGCGTTCCATGCCGGCGTTACTCCCAGGCGGCGCAAAAACCTGCTGACTCCGGGCCGGGGTTCACAGTACACTGTGACTGCTCTCCGGATGCTGTCGAACGACGCACCCAGACTCCTCTCACGGGTCGTCACGGCGACAGGGCGTGGCGTCACTACGCGGCAGACAGCAGGTCGGTCAGTTCCTGCACGACCGGCAGGATGGCCTCGCCCGTCGCCTGGAAGTACTCGAGGTGTGCGAGCAGCACGAACACGGTTCCGGCGGCACACGCCAGTCCGATTGCGACCCCGACCGCGCGGTCGAACCGTCGGGTCCAGGCCGCGAGCACCCCGGTGGCGGCGACCAGCGTGGCGGTCACGAGCGACACCCCCGCGTTCAGCTGCGCGGCTCCACCGGGCTGCAGTTCCCGGGTCAGCACGGCCACGAGCAGTAGCTGTCCGCCCACGAGCACGCCGATACCGTAGCTCCAGAGGGCCGTGTCACCCGCACGCTCGACGAGTCGGGTGACCGACGACGACCGCGCGAGCACGTACAGCCCGAGCGGAAAGACCGGCAGCAGATACCGCTGTGTGAACTGCACGTACAGCGGCAGTCGGAACAGGTACAGCGCCACGAAGGAAAGGGCCATCCCCACCGCGAGCACGACCGTCGGGTCGACCTGCCGGAGCCGACCAACCCCGTCGCGGAGCCCCGACAGCCACGCACCGAGTGCCACGACCGAGAGCGCGAGCACCGGTGCCGTCTCCAGCACCGAGAGGTTCGTGCCGGCGAACCTGGCGGGGCCGATGAAGTCTCCGCTCCCCGAGATGTCCGCGCCCGCGCTCCGGACGAACACGGTGTAGAGTCGTTCCGGGTCGGTCGCGGCGGCGAGACTGTCCCCCACGATGCTGAGGACGTTCGCGACGACCACGCCGGCAGCACCGACGGGCAGCACCTCCAGAACCCCCTCGCCACCACTGCCACCACCACCCCCGCCCCCGGAGCCCGTGCTCGCGGGTGTGACCACGCCGGTTCCGCTCACCCCCCGCGGCGGCCGGAGCATCTCCCCCGTCACGAGTGCGTTCGTCACGAGCATCGGCAGCAGGGAGACGGCGAAGACGGCGCCGACGACGGCCAGACTCCGTCGGTCGTTCCGCGGCGCGGTCGGCAGGTCGACCGCCACCAGCGCCGCGAACACGAACAGCCCCTCCGCGGCGTGCACCCAGGTGAGGAGCCCGACCGTCGCGTACGCGCCGGCGCGAGCAAGCGGGAGGT
>CAZFMN010000161.1:1380-3395 GCA_964520075.1 uncultured Halobacteriales archaeon
GGGAGCGGGAGGTTACCGCCTGCCCCGCCCGAGCGCCGACTCACCCCGAACAGGTAGAGCACGGTCAGCACCGCGAGCACGGAGAAGCTGTGTCGCTTCGGTATCGTCGCCCAGAACCCCACGGGGAGGGCGACCACACTCGCCGCGCCCGCGAGGGTGGCGACGCGACGGCCGCCCTGCAGGGCGAGCAGCCGGTACAGCACCACCGCGCAAAGCGCCGTCGCGAGGAGTCCGGTCGTCTGGAGCGCGAACGCCGCCAGGTCCGGCTCCTCGATGCGCGTCGCGAGCAGCAGGTTCAGCACGAACGAGAGCACCACCAGCGGGGCAACGGCGAGTGTTCCCGTCCGGCGGTGCCCGGTGAGGTCGCTGACCACGACCCCGAACCCGAGGACGGCGAGGTGCCAGCCCGCGATCAGCGCCACCCGGAGGTCCGCCACCGCGTCGACAGCCCGCAACAGCCACAGCGCCGGCAACGACCCGACCAGTTGCCCGTAGTTGCGTCCGTACACGCGCCCGTCTATCACCTCGGCCCCCGGTGTCTGTCCGTAGTCCTCCGCGCGCTCGATCCAGAGTCGCCCCTCACTGAGTGCCTCGAACGTCCGGACGAGTGTGATATTGTCGCTGATGAACAGACTGGCACGCCAGGTCAGCACCCCGAAACACAGCGCGCCCAGAAACAGCGCCAGCCCCACCCGGTCACCGAACAGCCACCGCCCGACCCGGGTGTGAGCGCGGTACCGGTCACCGTCATCGTCCTCCGAGCGGGAACTGCCACCCCGCTCGTCGGGCGGGCTCCCCGGTTGGTCTGTCTCTGTCTGGTCGTCCGCACCGGTCATGTCTCCCAGACAGTGGTCATTACCGGATGCAGACGCCGGGCCGGAAAAACGGTTGTGGTCCCCGGGCTGTCGCGGCCGGCAGGGCGAATCGCGGGTGTTTTACTTTCAGGGTGTCTACCGGATGCAATGAGTCAGCAACGGGACAGACCGGCGGGAGACCTCCGGCAGACCGGGATGTCGCTGAAACACGACCGGGAGTGGGACTACGAACTCGAGCGCATCGTCGACGCGGTCGAGGAGCGAGATGCAACCTCCGTCGGCCTGCAGTTCCCCGAGGGGTTGAAACGGCGTGGCCCCGGTGTCGCCGACGACCTCCGGACGCTGCTCTCCGACGAGGTGTCGGTGTTGCTGTCCGGCCAGCCCTGCTACGGTGCCTGTGACCTCGACACCTACCTGATGCGACGCACCGACGTGTTCGTCCACTTCGGTCACTCGCCGATGAAGGAGTCGGACAAGATAATCTACGTGCCGCTGTTCTCGAACGTCGAGGTCACCCCCATCGTCGACCGCGCGATGGACGAACAGCTCGCCGAACCTGACGAGGACCCCGATGTCGGACTGGTGACCACGGCCCAGCACATGAACCTGTTCGACGAGATGCGCGACCGCCTCGAGACGGAGGGGTACACCGTCCACACACAGCGGGGTGACGAGCGACTCACGAACGAGGGGCAGGTGCTCGGCTGCAACTACGCCTCCGCCAACGTCGACGCCGACCAGATACTCTACGTCGGTGGCGGCAAGTTCCACCCGCTCGGCCTCGCGATGGAACACCCCGAGAAACACGTCGTCATCGCCGACCCCGTCAACAACGTCGTGACGGTCGCCGACAACGAGCAGTTCATGAAACAGCGCTACGCCGCCGTCCACAAGGCGATGGACGCCGACACCTGGGGGGTCATCTACTGCACGAAGATCGGTCAGGGCCGCTGGGACGAGGCCGAGGAGATCGTCGACAACAACGAGAACGCCTTTCTCATCGCGATGGACGAGGTCACCCCCGACCGTCTCCGCAACTTCGGGCTGGACGCCTACGTGAACACGGGCTGTCCCCGCATCACCACCGACGACGGCCCGCAGTTCAACAGCCCGATGCTCACCCCCGGTGAGTACAAGATCGCCGTCGGCGAGAAACCGCTCGACAGCCTGGAGTTCGACACCTTCCACGGCACCTGGTGA
>CAZFMN010000162.1:0-3336 GCA_964520075.1 uncultured Halobacteriales archaeon
CGCGGTGGTGGTGTTGCTGCTGGTACTCCGGCGGATAGAGGCCGTTCCGGACTGAGCGCCACAGACTCGCGGGAGTCGGAACACTAACCAACCGGGACCGCCCAGAGGGAGGTATGGCATCAGAGACGACATCCGCGGCGGCGGACGGGTCGGCGTTCGCCGGCACCCGATGGGACGGCGAGCGCATCGCGGCGCTCGCGGCGGGGGTTGCGGGCGACAGCGAGCGCGACCCGATCACGGTCAGGGCACCGGCGGTCGACGAGCCAATCGGGACGGTTCCGCGACTCGACGAGGGGGCGGTACACGGGGCCGTCGAGCGGGCCCGCAGTGCCGGTGAGGCGTGGGCCGACCGCCCGGTTGAGGAGCGGACGGCCGTGCTCGACCGGTTCGCCGACCTCGTCGAGCGACACCAGGCCGAACTGCTCGACCTCATCCAGCTGGAGACCGGAAAGACACGCCGTGACGCGATGGAGGAGATAGTCGACCCGCCGCTGTGGGCGGACTACTACGCGGAGACGGCGGCCGACCTGCTGGCCGACGAGCGCCGCCGGTCGCTGGTCCCGGTCGTGACGACAGCCGAGGTGACCTACGACCCTGTCGGCGTGGCCGGTATCATCTCGCCGTGGAACTACCCGCTCGCGCTCTCGTTCATCGACGCCATCCCCGCGCTCGTCGCCGGCAACGGTGTCGTCATCAAACCCGACGACCGCACGCCGTACACCGCGCTCCGGTTGCGGGAGCTGTTCGTCGAGGCGGGGCTACCCGAGGGGCTCTGTCAGGTCGTCACCGGCGACGGCGCCGCGGTCGGCTCGGCGCTGATCGAGCGGGTCGACCACGTCACCTTCACCGGGAGCACCGAGACCGGCCGTCTCGTCGCCGAGCAGGCCGGCCGACAGCTGATCGACTGCTCGCTCGAACTCGGGGGCAAGAACCCGATGGTCGTGCTCGCGGACGCAGACGTCGACGAGGCGGTCCGTGGCGCACTCATCGCGGCGTTCACGAACGCCGGACAGCTCTGTCTCGCCGCCGAGCGCATCTACGTCGAGGAGCCGCTCTACGACGAGTTCCTGGAGCGGTTCGTCGCCGAGACGGCCGACCTCTCGCTGGGCGTGAGCTACGACTACGGTCCCGACATCGGCTCGATAATCGACGGGACACAGCTCGACCGGGTCGCGGGCCACGTCGAGGACGCCCGCGAGCGCGGGGCGACAGTCCACGTCGGCGGTGAGCGGCGCCCCGACGTCGGGCCACAGTTCTACGAGCCGACGGTGCTGACCGACGTGCCCGGGGAGTCGCTGGCGGCCTGCGAGGAGACGTTCGGCCCGGTCGTCCGTGTCGAGTCCGTCCCCTCGGCGGCGGCGGCCGTCGAGGCCGCGAACGACTCCGCGTACGGGCTGAACGGGAGTGTCTGGACGGGCGACCGCGAGCGCGGCGCCGAGATCGCCCACGATATCGAGTGTGGCACCGTCAACGTGAACGACGCCTACGCCACCGCCTACGCCGCCCCCGGTGCACCGATGGGCGGGCTGAAAGACTCCGGTATCGGCCACCGCCAGGGACCGGAGGGGCTGAAACGCTACGTCGAGGCGAAGACAATCGGTACCTCCCGAATCGGTCCAATCGGGTCGCCGCCGCTCGTGCCCGACCGGCTGTACGCCTGGGGGGTCCTCTCCTCGAGTCGTCTCTACCGCCGCCTGCGAAAGAAACTGCGGTAGCTGTCGGCGACGGGCGTGGTCCTGGTTCGTCAAAACGGACTGACACACGGTGCTCGTACAGGTTCACCGGCGGGACTGTCCCCGTGGGCCGGTGAGATACCAGTTCAGCAGTCGGGCCTCGCCGCGCCGGAGGACGGTGCTCGCGGTCGATTTGTCCACGTCGAGCTCCGCGGACAGCTCCGCGAGCGTACAGTCCCGGGGCACCTCGAAGTAGCCGAGGCGCAACCCCGTCTCGAGCACCTCGCGCTGGCGGTCGGTCAACAGCCCCCCGGCCTCGCTGGTCCGCACGAGCGAGCGCAGCTCGTACGGGAGCGGCAGGCTGTCCAGGTACTCCTGCAGGCGGTCCAGTTCCTCGCAGGTGCCCGTCAGGTCGAACTCGTACCAGCCGTCTCGCACGTCCACGGGGAACTCGATTGTCAGTGACGAGGCCTCGACGAACGCGTACAGGTCGGTGTCGGTCGTCTCGTACTTCGTGAGCGCCCGCCCGTCCTCGGATTCGAGCAGCTCGAACGTCTCCATCGAGGGGTGTGACCGCATCGACTCGACCGCGGCCGACGGCGTCTCCGCGAGCACCTCGCCGAGTTCGAGCGCCGTGTCCCCGGCTCTGTACCCCGACAGCAACCGGAACGTCGCCCGGGGGAACTCCGTCGAGAGCTCCGCGACCCAGAGATGTTCCGGGAGTCTGATGCGAAACGATGCGCTGATCATCTGTCGCTCGTCTGTCTCGAACATCCGTGGACAGACAGATAAACGTGTCCAATCTGCGTGTGACTTGCCCCAACATGTTGGTGAAAACTGCAAGGAGGACCATCTCGAACAGGCATATATGGGTCGAGCACCCACAAACAGACAGACGGAGTCCAGACAGGTGAACAGGGTTCAATACGCCGGAGACGGCCGGGGCAACGCCGGTGGTGGGCAGGTGTATCGGGGTCGGAGAGTAATCGGAACTGACAGCAGGACGCCGAAGACCTCGGGCGAATCGCCCGGGCGTCGGAGGGGTGGCAGGTCCGGGGTGAGGTGGTGAGGATGTTCGAGGCAGTCGCGGAGCGGGTGTCGGGGGTGGTCACGGAGCGCCCGCTGCTGGTCATCGTGGTGATGGTGCTGTTGACCGGCGGGATGGTCGTCGGGATGACACAGGTCGACATGGAGAACCAGACGGACATCGACACCGACGTGTTCGAGCAGACGGAGGTCGGGCAGGCGCTCAGCTACACCGAGGACGGCTACCTCGACGACGAGGAGTCGACAGCCGTCTCCAGCGTCTATCTGCGGCCCGGGGACGGGAACGCGCTCTCGCGGTCGTCGCTTCTCGCGGCCCTCGAGTACCAGGAGACGGTGCTGGGCTCCGGGGCGGTCACGTCGGAGCTGATAGACGGGCAGGCGGTCACGGGACCGCCGAACGCCGTCGGGCGGCGACTCGCCGGCGAGGACGCCACGGTCGCGGAGCAGCAAACGGCAATCGAGACAGCGAGCGACGGGGCGTTCACGACGGCGGTCCGGGAGGCGTACGCGGACCCCGACCGGGCGGGGCGGTATCTCCCCCGGAGCTACGAACCCGGCACGGCCGCGGCCGAGAGCCTGCGGATGACCTTCGAGTTCGAACAGGCGACCGTCACAC
>CAZFMN010000163.1:0-3300 GCA_964520075.1 uncultured Halobacteriales archaeon
GTCGCGTACCGCCAGGCCTCGAGAAACGTGTTCGGGAATCCCTCGCGGTCGAGTTCAGAGGTGTTGACGAGCGCGATAGCTCGTCGGTAGTGTTCGTGGACGGCCGACGGTGGGACCCGCCCGGTCGCGGTTACGTTGTCCATCGTCTCGGCACGGGTGCGGATATCGGCAGCGTACGCGTCATCCTCCGATGGACCGACGAGGATGAACTGCTCGTCGGGGAACCGCTCTGCGAGGTCGAGAAACAGGTGTGGGCGTTTCTCCTGGACGAGGCGACCGACCCAGAGGAACGTCTCGCGGTTCCGGTGGCGGTCGACGACAGTCGCAGGCGGGTAACCGTTGGGGATGACCCGCGCTTTTAGACCCCACTCGCGTCTGAGCAGGTCTGCCTGATATGGGGTCTGTGCGACGAGTCGACAGCGACGGAGCGCACGGGCGTACAGCCGTGCCCGGAACGGACCGACATCCGAGGGCGGGCGCTCGACGAACTCGTCGGTCGCCACGTGATAGACCAGCGGGCGGCGGCGCATCGCCACCAGCGGGTACAGGACCGCGAGCTTCCGGGGGAGACACCGGGCGAGGTAGACATCGGCGTCTGCCCGGGCGAGTGCGCGCCCGAGCGCTCCGAGTTGCTGGACCCGGTCGCGGACACCCGCGCCGGGGTCGGGCCTGTACGCGCGGTGGAGTGTCACACCCTCGTGTTCGGTGACCTGTGGCTGGCCGTAGTTGCCCACCACGAAGTGCACGTCGAACCGGTCGGCGAGGGCCGTGCTCAGCAGATAGAACTGGCGCTGTGCGCCCCCGCCCGCCGGCGCGCTCTCCTCGAAATAGCCGTAGGCGGACAGCGAGACGAAGCAGACACGACTCATAATGAGAGTAGCGTCTGACAGCGACAGAACGTGAGGGGTGACCGACAAGCGACACTCGAATCTCCTCCGTTTGTTAGTCTCCGCTGTGGTAACCTGATGAGTCGAGGTTGCTGCTCGTTGAAACTCCCTCCCGTGTCACTTATACATCCGCCACACACCCTCCGGTCCCGAAGCATTCGTTCGAGCATCCCTGTGTCACCTGTGCTCACGTACTCGACTCTATTAAACAACAGCGTGGCGACCAACGCTCGTCCAGAGAGAGAAACTGATAGAACTCATGCACAAATTCCAGAGCAATCAGTGACCGACGATGTCCGCAAACCGCTCGGCGAACAGGTCGCCTGCCTCGTCAGATGCGAGGTATCTGTAGTATCGCGACTGGCCCGTTCGCGCTATCTTGCGGGCCTCGGTATCGTTCTCGAGTGCCCACTCAATCCGCTGGTCCAGGTCGCTCATATCCCAGTCGACACCGAGCACCGTCTCACTGTCCTCGTACAGTGGGGGCCACGTGTCCAGATGCTCCATCAGTGGCTTGACCACTAGACAGCCACTCATGAAGCCCTCGAAATCGCGACGGCAGATTTCGCCCCACCCGAACGGCGAGAGCAGGAGTTTCGTCGTCCGCAGTTCGCGCCAGTACTGTATCGTCGAGAGTTTGTCTGACTCGACGCGGTCCCCGAGTGTCTCGATCATCTGCCGTCGGTGAAATTCGACGGCACGCTCCTCGAAACTTTTCGAGAAGCGAGCGGAGATGGCCACACTCCGCAGACGGTCGGCACCGGCCCAGACGCGAGGACCGTTCAGGAGTACAGACCACGGGACCCGCTTCGAGATGGCATCCGGCAGGTGTTTGAACAGAGTTCCGGAACCGGGAAACTGCAGATCGAGTCCGATATTCCAGAACACACCCAGTTTATCCAGGTCGGACTCGACAGCGATCTGTGCCTGGCCGTCTCCGCCCGGAGCGTCGATGTCGAACTGGTCGTAGTAGTACTCGGTGAACGGGCGGGAGCCACGCCAGGGGTCGAGATACTGCTCTCTATCTGTCAACAACTGCTTCTTGTAGTATCCGTCGACCAGCGGAACCACCTCTGTGTCCACTGTGCCCGTGCTGTCGCTCGTATCGAACCACAGTAATCGGGATGTATGCTCCCGGAGTTGTTGGAGCTGTGCTCTCGTGCTCCGGTCCTGCGACGTGACGACTTGGTCCTCCACGATGAGCACATCATGAAACGAGTCGATTCTTGCGGGGTGGCGTCTAGTACGGCATCTGATTCCTCTGGACTCGATACTGTCGATGTATCTCGAGATGGGGAGACAGAGCGAACGGGATTTGTACCCGTCGAACCCACCGGTCAGAACGAGCACGCTCGTCATTGCGCTCTCAGACGGTCGACCGGAAGTACGGGATGGTCTCGGCCAGTCCCTTCCGGAGCGACACCGTCGGCTCCCAGTTCAGGTCCGACACCGCACGCGAGATGTCCGGTTTCCGCTGCTGTGGGTCGTCCTCTGGCAACGGCTCGTATGTTATTTTCGAGGGACTCTCCACCGCATCTATAATCCCCTGTGCCAAGTCGACGATGCGCCGCTCGTTCTCCCTGCCGAGATTGTACACCCTGTACTGTGGATCCGACGCCTGCAGCAACGAGAGCAATCCGCCAATTAGATCTGACACGTAACAGAAACTCCGCGTCTGTGTCCCGTCACCGTAGACGGTGAGTTCCTCACCCCGCAGTGCCTGTGAGATGAACGTCGGTACTACCCGCCCATCGTCCGGTCGCATGCGCGGTCCGTAGGTGTTGAATACCCGTGCAGTCCGCGCGTCGAGTCCGTACTCCCGCCGATACGACTCGATCAGCGTCTCCGCGAACCGCTTCGATTCGTCGTAACAGCCCCGTAACCCCCGCACGTTCACGTTCCCGTTGTACGTCTCCGGTTGAGGGTGGACCTCCGGATCCCCGTACACCTCGCTCGTGCTCGTGAACAACAGCGTCGCGTCGCAGGCGCGTGCGTGGTCAAGCAACCGCCGCGTGCCCAGCGTGTTCGCGAGCGCAATTTCGACCGGAAACGCCGTGAAATCCGAGGGTGAGGCTCGCGATGCCAAGTGACAGATGTACGTCACCGGCGGGAGCGATGCCTCCATCCGGATATCCTGGTCGAGTATCTCGAACGCCGGGTTGTCCAACAGATGTGCGACATTGTCTCTGCGTCCGCTGCTGAAGTTGTCCAGACAAAATACCCTGTGTCCGGCCGCAAGGAGACGCTCACAGAGGTGACTCCCCAGAAACCCCGCCCCGCCAGTGACTAGTACTGGCTCTGACACACTACCCGCCTACAATCTTTGTGTACATAGTTCTGCTGATTCCCACCACTCCCGATCAGATACTGTGCACCGAACCGTCGAGAGTCTGGTGGCGACAGACGTACTCGG
>CAZFMN010000164.1:0-3089 GCA_964520075.1 uncultured Halobacteriales archaeon
CACCATCCTCACGACCGAGCGTCGATACGACCACTTCCAGACCGTCTGACCCACAGCCCCTGGCCGGGAGCGAGCCGACACCGGTTCAGCAGTTTCGAGGCGGAGCCTCCGGCCTCAAGGAGCGAGGACTTCCGACGCCAGTCGGAAGGACGACGCGAGTAGGCCGGAGAGGAAGCCGACAACTCCGGCACAAACCACGGACTGTGGCCGCCTTTTCTCCCCAACGGTAATAAACTACCGAGCACACATCTGACTTATGGAGGTGCGGCGCACTGTCCCGGTCAAACTCGACATGGACAGCGACGACGCCGCACTTCTCCGCGAGACAGTTGATGAGTTCCTGTGGGCCGCCAACTACGTTGTGGACCACGCATGGCAAGGCGAATACAAGACGACAAGCAAGGCCCAGTTGCAGGAGGAAACCTACGACGAGGTACGCGACCAGACGCGATTGCACGCGAATCTCGTCCAGAACGCTCGCAACAAGGCCGCCGACGCCGTACAGGGTGTCGTCGCCCGCTGGAAGCAAGGCGAGTACGCAGGAAAACCACACTTCCAGAATCCCACCGTCGTCTACGACAAGCGGTGTGCGACCTTCCACGACGAGTTCGTGTCGCTGGCAACCGTTGATGGGCGTATCGAAGTCGAGTACGTCCTGCCAGACGGCGGCCGCGACACACCTCACAGCCGGTATCTCGACAGCGAGGGACGAAGTCCCTCTGGCAACCGGCCAGAGGCCGGTGACACCGACGACTACGAGGTGACGGGCGCGGAACTCCACAACAAGGACGGCGAGTGGTTCCTTCATCTCCGCACAAAGGCGGAGATGGAGTCCGACACGCCGGAACAGGCAACGACCGGGCACAGCACAGTCCTCGGCGTTGACCTCGGCGTGAACCAACTCGCCGTCAGTTCGATGGGCACGTTCTGGAGCGGTCACGAGTTCGACCACTGGCGACGGGAGTACGAAAAACGGCGGGCGTCACTCCAGCAGTGTGGGACCCGTCACGCCCACGAGAACATCCAGTCGGTCGGGCAGAAAGAGACGGGCCGGTTCAAGATGATGCTTCACCGGATTGCGAACGGCATCACCCAAGAAGCCGTCGAGAACGGTTGTACGGTCATCGCCTTTGAGGAATTGACCGGCATCCGTGACCGGCTCTCGGGTGCTTCGTGGGGCCACAAGTGGGCGTTCGAGCGGTTGTATGAGTACGTCGAATACAAGGCCGAACTCCACGGCATCGACGTGGAGCAGGTGGACCCTGAGAATACGTCACGCCGTTGCTCACACTGTGGGTTCACTCACCCGGACAACCGCGACGGTGAGGAGTTCGCGTGCCTGAAATGCGGCTACGAGAACCACGCCGACTACAACGCTGCGAAAAATATAGGCTTGCGGTATCTCCGCCGTAACCAAACTGGGGACGGCGGAGGCGCACCCGTAGGCGTGCGCTTGAATCGCGGGATGGTGAACGCGAACGGAGGATATGACCCTCCTGCCGGAGATTCCGGCCAGAGTGGGAGTCCACGCGAAAGCCCCGCCCTCAACGAAGCGAACGGCGAAGCCGTGAGCGAATAGGGTGGGGTAGTTTACTCCAGGTCGTACCCCCACTCCCGGAGGACCGCGGCCACGAGTTCCGGGTTCCGCTGTGCGACAACCATCGCAGCCTCGCGGTAATCCGACTTGTAGACGCTCTCGTCGAGCAGGTCCTCGAGGGTCGTCCGCAGGTCGGCCTCGTCCGCGATGACACTCTCGCGGAGGAAGAACGGGACCTGCTGGCGCCCCTGGTTGACCGTGTCCCGTCGCAACTTGTACGGGATGGCGTCCATCGACGGGCGAGAAGCCGGCGCCGCCTCCTCCGATGTCTGGTCACGTGCAGGCTCCCCCTCCCCCGCGTCGGTGGACTGCGTCGTCTCCGAGTCCGCGGCTGCCGGCTCAGAGTGACTCTCGGCCGGTGGTGCGGACTCGGTCTGTTGCTCCTGGTCGTCGCTCTCGTCGTCGTCGAACCCTGGTGACCGGGACCCGGATTTCAGTCCCATCAGGCCGTCACCTCTGTGGGTTCGAGATTCGCCTGCGTCTCTAGCTGCCGTGCCAACTGGTCGAACTGCGCGAGCGTGTCCATCTCGTAGTCTCGTTTGTACGCCCGGTGTGTGTCGACGTACCGGTACGGACTGCACTGCTGTCGCCAGCACCCCTCCATCAGCGAGCTCCGCTCACCGATAACGACAGGCATCGGAAAGCCAGTCTGGCCCAACTCGTTGAGGATGTCACGCTGGTCGTTCGTGTTCTTGTACCCCAGCGGCACCACCGCGAGGACGCCGACATCGACGCCGGTGTTTCGTTCCAGCCCGTCGACGAGATTGTCGAGGCCCTCGATCGACTCCTGGCCTTTCGCCGTCGCTTCGAACGGGATGACGACGTTTCGGACGGCAACCAGGGCGTTGTACAGGATTGGGCCGGCTTTCCCGGCGGAGTCGACGATGACCACGTCGTAGGTCTCGTCGATGGCTGCCTCCTCCAGCACGCGACTCAACTGGTGGTACATGCTGAAGGACTCGCCGAGACGCTCGGCCTGCTGTTTCTCGTTGAGGAGAAACTCCTGGAGGTCCTCGAGCATGTTGTGTGATGGCACCAGGTCGACGCCTGCCTCGACCTCGTGGACAAGGTCCGCGAACGGCCCCTGTGGCCGCCCGACCAGATGCCGGACGATGTTGTCCTTGTCTCTGTCGCCACGGTCGTAGTCCGGGTCGAACAGGTACGTGAGACTCCCGTTCTGCGTGTCGAGGTCGATCGCCAAGACATCGAGTCCCGCCCGTGCGTGACTCACTGCGAGAGTCGCAGCCGTCGTGGTCTTCCCGACGCCGCCGGCCTCCGACACCGGGGTGTAGGTCAGCATACTTCGATATAGAGTGACCCGAGTTATAATTCTTAGTCAGACGCTCTAGCTATAACATATAGCTATACGATATAGCTGAACGGTATAGCTCTAAAGTATAGTCGAACGCTATATCTGTACAGTACAGCTGAGCGGTACAGCCAAACGGTGTAGCTGAGCGGTACAGCCAAACGGTGTAGCTGAGCGGTACAG
>CAZFMN010000165.1:0-3067 GCA_964520075.1 uncultured Halobacteriales archaeon
GCAGTGCTGTGCTCCCGGCGAGACATCCCGCCGGGGACTCTCGATACTCCTTTATCGGTTGTCGGCGTATCCTCGGTTGCCATCGTTTGTATGGCAGGTCGGGCGGCCGGCCAGGGCCGCTCACCACTCTGGTGACTCCTGCCTACTACACAGTATGTCACCCACTCACTTAGTGCTTTGCATTGCATAGTGAGATACATTCTGCATACCAAAATATATTACAGACCACGCCGTACTTATATCTGTTATGAGTATTGCTGACCAACCCGTGGTGAACGAACACTACGAGCCAACTGAGAAGGACGAACAGGTACTCACGGCGCTGAAACGCGGTCGCGGCGAAGGCGAGCCGTGGGGCCGGGCGAACCCGCGGTGGCTCGTCGAGGAGACAAACCTGAGCAAGAGCAATGTCGAGTTCTGTCTCCGGAGTCTCAGGGACGCCGGCTGGATTCGGCGTATCGCGCGGGGTCTGTACGAACTGGTCGAAGACCCACGGCAGCAGACTGACGACACCTGAGTACGGGCACAGGCGGGGATGCAGAGTGCGGGTTCTGGCCCCTTTTTTCTGGTAGAACCATTCTCGATATGGGGATAATACTCTTACACACGCTGTGTATCTTGTACACGAATGTCGTCGGTCGTCCCCACACCCAGACTCTGCCAGTTTCACCGCACAGTCGGTCTCGCGATAAGGAGAGGCACAACGGCGACGGTCGCGATCAGTAGGGACTCGGTCTACTCTGCCCGGTCATCACCGCCGGCGTCGGGCGCGCTCTCCGCCGACGACTCCTGCTCTGGAGGCGCGACGTACCACGTGGTCGGTGTCGTGGCCGGTCCGGACCAGCGCTCGATGGTCAGCGGGCACCGCGCGTCCTCGGCCAGCAGACCAACCGCCCGACTGATGCTCGTCCCACAGAGGTCGCGCGTGTCCGCACCGCCGGACTCGGCGATATCGGCGTGATCGAGATATGCGCTCCCTCCCTCGACGAGTTCGGTCAGAACCCTGTAGACCGCGTCCACGTCGACGGGCGTGATGGGTGCGTACGTGTCTGTCTGTCGGTGTCGCGAGAACCGGTAAGCCGCCGTGTCTGACGTCGCAGTCGCCGTCGTCTCACCCTCGCGGGTGGCTGTACTGCTGTCGACAGGACCATTTTCAAGTCCCCCGGGGTCGTTTGCTGTCATGCTCGGCACCTGTCCGTAGGGTAGCCCGAGCCCGGCGTGTGGCAGCACGCCGGTCATTACTGACCGGAGGGCCCAGGCTACCGTTTATTAGCCCCCCACCCACAAAACAGTTACTGACGGTCGTTAACTCACAAAAGACCGGCGAGCACGAGTTAAAGTACGGCACTCGGCTATAGCAGGATATCGGTGTGTCTATGAGTGCCGACCCACAACGCCGAGACGAGATGCGCAAACAGGCCGACTGGATGGTTCCCTCCGACGACCGGATCCTCGAGTTGATTCGGGAGTACGGGAACCTGACGCCGTCTGCCATCGCCGCCAAAGGTGGCCCGGTGCGACAGTACACCAGCGAGCGCTGTGGGCAACTCACGGAGTACGGCCTGCTCGTGCAGGTCCACCGGGGGCTCTACGGGATCACCGACGCCGGACGCGCGTACCTCAACGAGGACCTCGACGCGTCCGAACTCGAACCCGAGGAGTGAGCCCCGCGCCCCGCACGACACTCCGTGTGCCACACTAGTGGACACGCCGTGAGCGGTGATGCCACAATATGCACACACAACACCACACGTCCGGTCGGTCGCGACCGGACGCCCGCACGTCTCGTTTCACGACCACCCTGTCGCCGACTCCCCACCCAGCATGACCGACGGCTCCACCCCCGCCGACCTGGCGCCCGACGGCGAGCTGACCGACGACGACCTCGACCAGCGCATCCTCGCGGAACACCAGTCGATCCCACAGGCGACCCGGGACCGGGCGCTCGACAGAGACGCACACCGCTGTCGCATCGACGGCCGCCGCGACACCGACGAGGGCGGCACGGCCCGTCTGGTCGTGCAGCGGCTCCAGGAGCGCCCACACACCGAGCAGCCGGACAACTTGGCGAACGTGACGACCTGCTGTCTGCGGTGTGCCCGCTGGATCCGACAGATGCCGAGTTCGGACGACCTCCCGCGGCCGCTGCAGGCGCGTCTCGACACGGCCGATCTCAAGACCACCCGGGTCCAGATTCTCCAGTACCTGTATCGCCACGGCCCCGCCACGACGAGTGATATCACCGATAACGTCGACCTCGCGACCACCACCAGCGTGCGCCGCGCGTTGTACGACCTGATGAGCCGGGATGTCCGCTCCGACGGTGTCGAGCGGTTGCTGGTGAAAGACCGCGTGACCGGCACGTACGGGCTCCCGACACAGATCCCGGCCGATCACGACGCTCGCGGGGTCATCCCGCTGGAACCGCACCGCCGACGCAGCCGCATCCTGGATGCCCTCGTCGACCGCCTTCTCGATGCGCTGACGGACCGCGTCGAGACCCCGCGTGCGGTCGTCGCCGACATCGTCGACCGCGACGTCAACCAGACCTATCACATGCAACGCCGGGCCAAAGCCTTCCAGTTCCCCTTCGAGACGTGGGCCGAGACCAAGCGAGCACGACGCGATGCGGCTGCCGCCAGCGAGGCGATCAGCGTCTTTGCCGCGGCCACCAGCACCCTCTCCCGGCAGCGCGTCGCCGCCCCGCTCGTGGACCTGCTCAAGCGCAACGAGGAACACGAACTCGCGGCGGTCCTGGGCCAGTCGCTGCTCGACGAGACCGACACATCGTTCGACGCACTCGCCGGTCAGCCCCCCGCGGAGGCAACCACCGAACGGTCACCGGCCACCGGCGACGGCGACCAGACAGACCTGCAGGTGCTCGACGATCTCGACGGGACCGACCGCGACACCACCGATGGGGCGTCGGCATCGGGGCCTGCAGGCGGCGGGTCAGACCGATGAGTCAGCCGAAACAGACCGACCTCGCGGCACTGGTCCCGCAGCTCCCGGCCGACGGCGAGAACCCCTTCGCCGACGTGCGCCACCCCGCGACGCCGGTGGTCCT
>CAZFMN010000166.1:0-3030 GCA_964520075.1 uncultured Halobacteriales archaeon
GTCAGGTACGCGTCGACGACGTTCATCACCCAGACCGCGAGCGCGAACAGCACCAGGTCCGGTGTGTCGCTGTAGGCGTCCGCGAGCACGTCGAGAGAGGGGACCCCGGCGAGCAGTCCGTCGGAGACGAGAAACCACAGCGACGTGACGAAGAGTGCCGACCACAGCAGCGCCCGTATCCAGGCCCGGGCGTACGCGTGCCCGGCCCCGGGCACGACGAGTGCGAACGCGGCGGCTACCGCCGGCCGACGCTGACTCTCGCCGTCTACCCGTTTGTTCACACCGAGTTGTTCGCGTGGTATCTACCTTTATCTTGCGCTCCCGCAACCGGTACGTACGGTCAGTCCCTGCGCGACACAGCGCGTGTCGGAGGACGCGTCCAACAGGATTCCAAACAGCACCGGTCTGACCAGTCCACGGCGGGCACTGTGCCGCGCTTGCAGGGGCCCCGTATCAGCGTTCTGGCCAGCGGCGACTGCCACACGCGGTTCTGTATCGTCGCCGCCGTTCCGGTCCCGGACGGTCCCTGTGGTGTGCCGAACCGGCGACCAGGCTCGACGATCACAACCTCGGAAAACCCAAGTCGATCCAATCGCTACTACCGACGTGAACACAGAGTGTACGATCATCGGCGGCGGGATTCAGGCAGTCTCGACGGGACTCCTGCTCGAACATCTCGATGTGGACACGCGGTTGATAGCGACGGATTTCGCGTATCTGAACGGCGACGACGTGCCGACGGTCGCGTCCAACTACGCCTCGGCGTCGATCTATCCCGTTGCTGTCGAGACCGACCTCGCAGACGACGAACTGATAACACGGTGTGAGGGGTCGTTCCGTCCACTGTACGAGGCCGCCGACGTCCCCGTTCGCAAACAGACACACTACTACCTGTACGAACAGCCACAGGGCGAGGGGTTCACCGTCCCACCGCGGATGGACGCACAGCACGTCGACTCCTACGGGAAGTCGATTCCGTCACGGAGCGGCGAGACAGTCAGCGACGGGTACGTCTGCTCCGAGTACATGGTCGAGATGCCGGAGTACATGCCACTCCTGTTCGAGGCGTACACGGAGGCTGGCGGGACGATGACCCGTCGCTCGGTGTCACAGTCCGAGATCGGCGGGTTCTCCGGCGACTACCTGATCAACTGCAGCGGCTACGGCAGTCGTACGCTGTTCGACGACTCGTCGATGCGTGCGATGAAAGGACACATCCTGGAAGTCCCGCACGACCGCGAGCGCCTCCTCGATTTCTCCTACACCTACACGCCGCGCGAGTACTCGGACTACACGTACATGTACCCACGGAAGGAAACGACCGTCTTCGACGGCTCGTATCTCGCCGGCGATATCGTCGATGGCGACTGGGAGGGTGAATCACCGAACAACCCGGTGACGGTCGACGGTGTAGCGGTTCCGGAGCGTCTCCTGACGGTCAACCGCGACCTGATGCGGGATCATCTGCAGTTCTCCGACGACGACGTGGCGGTCAAGTACGGCTACCGCCCGTACCGCGAGGATGGACTTCGCGTGGAGCAGTCCGGGGATATCATCCACAACTACGGTCACGGCGGGGCCGGCGTCTCACTCTCCTGGCTCTCCGCGAGGTGGGTGGGTGAGTACGTCACCGAGGTGCCGGCGGATATCCTCGGTCAGATTGCGAGCCGACTCGGGCACCTGAACCGGACGCGGGACCGGTCACGCGCCGACATCGTCGACGCCGCCTGACCGCTCCCCCTGTCTCCGGGCGGTAATCTGTCCTCCCCTCCGGCACAGCGAGCGGTCGCTGGCCCCGGTGTGTCTCGACCGGTATCTGTTGCTCGAGGACGTCGGCGATGAGTTCGGACGAGCGAATCCTGTTGTCGATGTCGGTCGAGCCGTGGCCCTCCTCGTGCCCGGTCCCGCAGCGTGTCGGGGCCAGTTCGAGGAGCGTGACAGAGCAGTGTTCAGATGTTCCCGTCCATCCGCGCCGCGATGAAGATGCTGTAGGTCTGTGACCCCGCCGCGATGGAGAATCCGAGAGCGGTGACGGCATCCAGCCCCGCCGCGAGTCCGGCACCCGACAGTATCAGCGCCGTGGCTCCGAGAGAGCCCACCACCCTGTAGGCCCTGCTGTGCGTGTCCATCTGCTTCGCCGAGAGATAGCATCCGACTCCCGGAGCCACGAGCCAGTACCCGAGCGAGACTCCCGCGGTCACCCGCGAGTACGGTTCGACGCTGAAACTCAGTGCCCCGAGACCGGTGACGAGCACCCCCGCCGCAATGACCCGCCGCCAGATGTCGAGGACCCTGTCCTCCCCCATCCGCGTCCACGAGAGCAGTGTGAATCCGGCCAGGAACAGGAGCATGAAGTAGTGCATGTGCCGAATCCAGTAGCTGTCGATCTCGGGGTGGACCACCGTCAGGAACGTCATGGCCCAGGCCGCGGGGATCAGACCGATGGGGGCATACTCCCGAATCATGGGTCCAGGAGCAGACGATACGGTCCGCATCCGTGTGCGTCTCTCGCTCCCGGTCCGCTCCGAGCGGTGTGTGTCACCCTCTGGGCGGACGCTCTCCGTGTGCTGGTCCTGTGGGATCCACCGCGTGTGACGGACCCAGCGGTCCTGCGGTCCTCGCCGCTCGACCGACCACCCGGGCACCGGGCGGTCCCTCTCTGGACCGTGAGCAGCCTGCTCCCGGGTGTTTCAGTGCGTCGCGTGGTGGCTCCACCGTCCGTGTCGACGACACCGCGGAGGCAGTGTTCTCGCCCGCGGGTCTCCAGGTCCGGTCCGTTCGACCCGTGTGTCGCTTCCTCCATGTCTGTGGTAACTGTTCGGTGTGGCGTCTCAAAACTGTTCTTTTCGCCCGCAGGCGACGCCGGAACCCGGTGTCGTTCCCGGGCGGTGTGGATATCTGACCGTTCCCCGCGCTGCGACCTGACTCCGGGGTCGCATCGCCCGCCGTGGTCGGCACCACACCCCGTTATGACGGTCTCTGACAGGTGTGGACAGTCGTCCGGTCAGATCAGACCCAGCGCCCTGTTCA
>CAZFMN010000167.1:0-2992 GCA_964520075.1 uncultured Halobacteriales archaeon
TTCACTCGAAACAGTGGGGTGTCTCTCTCCCACTCCCGCTTCACTTGAAATGGTGGAGTGTCTCTCTCCCACTCCGGCTTCACTTGAAACAGTGGAGTGTCTCTCTCCCACTCCCGCTTCACTTGAAACAGTGGGGTGTGTCCATCCAGGCACCTACCCAGATACCGTGTAACACGAACATCGTCCATCACTCGAAACAGCCCTCTCTCCCCCGCTCACTCGACGGTCACGCCACGGTCTCGACACCCGAGATCTCGAAGCGGGTGCCGCCGTCGGCGCTCTCGCGGACGCGGATCTCCCAGCCGTGGGCCTCGACGATCTGCCGGACGATCGCCAGTCCGAGGCCGGTGCCGTCGTCGGTGGTCGAGTAGCCGCTCTCGAAGATCTGCTCTCGCTCCCCGTCGGGGATACCGGGGCCGTCGTCGGCGAGATAGAACCCTGTCTCGCCCTCTAGCATCCCGACGGTGACCACGACCGACTCGCCGCCGTGTTCGACGGCGTTCCGCAGGAGGTTCTCGACGGCACTCGCCAGGCGGCTGCGGTCGGCGCTGACGGTCCCGGCTCCCTGAACGGCCAACTCGGCCGCGGCCGTGTCGACGTTGCGCCAGCACTGGGTGAGCAGTTCCTCCAGGTCGACCGGGACAGTCTCGCCCACGGTCGCCCCCTGTCGGGCGAGTTCGAGCACGTCCTCGATGAGCTGGTCCATGCGCTGGAGCGCCCGCTCGATGCTGGGCAGGTGTGGGCTGGCACAGTCCTCGGCGAGCAGTTCGAGCCGGCCCGTCGCCACACTCAGCGGGCTCCGCAGGTCGTGTGAGACAAAGCCCGCGAACTCGTCGAGGCGGTCACGCTCGCGCTGCAGTTCCTCCTCCCGGGTCCGGAGTCGGTCGAGCTGCTGGACCCGTGTCAGCGCCGACTCGACCATGTTCGCCCACAGTTCGACACGGTGTCGGTCCCGCTCGTCGAACGCCGCCCGGGTGGTCGACCCGATATTGAACAGCCCGTGCCGACCGAGCGGAACGATCAGTTCGCTCTGTATCGCCGTCTCCGGGTTGTGCCGGTTCGCGTGCTCACCCATGTCCTGGATCAGGCGGCTCTCCTGACTCTCGAAGGCCTCCCACGAGAGCGAGGCGGTCTCGGCCGAGTACGTCGGCAGCTCCCCCTCGACAGTATCCCGACCGTCGTCCGTGACGGCGACCGGTTCGAGGCGGGTCTCGTCGTCGTTGCACAGCCAGATCCCGGCGATATCGAACTCGAAGGCCTGTTCGAGCGCGTCGACGGTGATAGTCGCCACGTCGTCACGGTCGGTCGTGTCCATGAGCCGCTGGGTCGCCCCCTGGAGCTGTGTCACCGTGCTCGCGTACTCGGCGAGTGATTGTTCGAGCTGCTTGCGGTCGGTCACGTCTCTGCTCGCGACGAGGATGCCGTCGACGGGGTCGTGACCGAGATAGTTTGTCGCCCGGTTCTCGAACCAGCGGTACTCACCGTCGGCTGTCTCGATGCGACACTCCACCCCGACAGTCTTCCCGGTGTCGCCGGTCCGGACACTCTCGAAGGCGTCGACCATCCGTTGCTGCTCCTCGGGGTGGACCCGCTCGACCGGTGCGTGCCCGGTCAGGTCCGGCGGGTCGAACCCGCTCGGTCCGTCGGGAGTCGGGCTCTGGTACTCGACGACACCCGACCCCGAGAGCACGGTGAGGAAATCCGGCGAGTACTCGATGAGCTTCTCCTGGCGCTCGAGCTCCTGTCGCCGCTCGACGGCCGCCGTGACGTTGCTGACGGAGAACACTGCACCCTCGACAGTTCCGTCGTCGTCGAGAAGCGGCCGGCCGTGCATCTCGACGGTCCGTTCGACTCCATCGGGCCGGCTGATCTCACAGCGGACCCCCTCCACCGGGTCGCCGGAGTCGAGCACCCGCCGGAACACCGTCTCCGCGTCGGGACCTCCGTCTGTCTCGCCGTCGCCGCCACCGCAGAGTTCGGCGATATCCGGGCCGGGTGTGCTCTCTCGGCCAGACGTGATACCCGCATCCGACACCTCCGCCGGGTCTCCGCCCCAGTCACCCCCGGGCTCGATGTCGAACATCGCCGCGGCACGGTCGTTCGCGAACACGACACGCCCGTCTCCGTCGACGCGAACGACCGCGGCCGTGACCGTATCGAGCACCTCCCGGAGCTCCCGGGACCGACTGCTCGCCCGTTGTTCCGCCCGGCGTGCGGCGACCGCGTTCTCGACCCTGTTGGCCAGGAGGTCGTACTGTCCGGTCTCGGTCTGTTTCCGGAGGTAACCGGTGACCCCGGCGGAGATGGCGTCGCTCGCGATCGCCTCGGTGCCCTCGCTGGTGAACAGCAGAAAGGGGAGCTCCGGGTGCTCTGCCCGGACGGTCTCGAGAAACGCCAGCCCGTCCATCCCCGGCATGTCGTAGTCCGAGACGATACAGTCCGGCGAGGAGTCCTCGACCAGTTCGAGCCCCGCCTCGGCGCTCGTGGCTGTCTCGACAGCGAACCGCCCGTCCCGTCGCTCGAGCGCGGCGGCGGTCAGCGCCGCGAACTCCGGGTCGTCGTCGACGTGCAGAACCGCGATCTGCCCGGGTGACTCCGGCATGACTCTGGAACGTGTATTATCGAGACCCGCAAATGAAGATTGCGGCACGCGCTTCCGCCGAGGGGGTTGCGTAACTGTGACACAGTTTGGTCAGTTTCGGTTGCTTCTGCTGTATTGAAACTGGGAGCTGTGGAGTCGATAGAGGAAAGAAAGCCCCCGCCGGCTCGACTCCCGGGACTCGCTGCGGTCCTGATACTGCCGGAGGAAAATCCGTGCGGATGTTCGCCGCCAGTCGAACCTGCTGTCCGGTGTGTCCGGGCGGCTCACGGGTCGCTGCTCACGGGTCGCTTTGCTCCCCGTTCGCGCATCCGGTGGCCTCTCTCCGGTCGGCCACCCGCTGCTCACGGGTCGCTCCCCTCCCCGTTCGCCTGTCGAGGTCTCTCCGGTCGA
>CAZFMN010000168.1:0-2877 GCA_964520075.1 uncultured Halobacteriales archaeon
TCCGCCTCCTCAGTCTCCTCGCTTTCCTCCGTCTCGTCGGTCTCCTCGCTCTCGTCCGCGAGGTCCTCCGTTTCGTCGGTTTCCGCGCTTTCGTCTGCGGACGCCTCCCCGGTCTCGCGCTCGACAGTGACGTTCGTCCCCGCCTCGGTCTCCTCGGAGTCTCTCCCCGAGACGCCGAACAGGGTTTTCAAAAGTTCAGTCACGAATTTCACTGGCATATGTACGACCGTTGTGCACTCGGTGACTTAGTTTGTCCGACCTCAAGCCGTCGATGCTGTTCCCCGGCAGTCCGGTACGGTGGGACGGGTCGACCGACGCAGAGATGCACCACGCTCTGGCCGGACGAGCAACCGGGTTCGGACCGACCCCGGTTCGACGATGAGAGGGGCCGTCAGTATCAGTCGGGTCGGCGACCGGACGACCTGTCGGGTCGTCCAGTCCGGAGGTGGCGTGCACAGACCGGTCAGTAGGTGTCGATGTCGATGGCGACAGAGCAGATGTACTCGCCCGAGGCGACCTGCGGGAGCCGGCGGGTGCGCCAGAGTATCCCGTCGGAGTCGGCCGTGACCGTCGACTGTCGCTCGCCGAACATATCGGTGACCGCAAACAGTGTCGTGCCGGAACTGACACGCTGGCCGAGTTCGACCTCGAAGTCGACAAGCCCGCCCGTGGGGGCGCCGTACTGCTCGAACCCGGTGCTCCGGGTCTGGGCGCGCGGCTGGACCCGGCCGGGGAGGAACCCGTAGTACTCCAGCACGTTGAACACGCCCTCGACACCTGCCTCGACGCTCGCGGGGTCGAGTCCGACCGACCCGCCGAGTTCGGGGTCCACCGTCGGCACACCCTCGTCCGGGGCGGCGCGTGCGAGCTGTCCGTCGGGGCCTTTCTGGTCGAGGATGTAGCCACAGCCGAACACCTTCGCGAGTTCGAGACACTCCTCGTGCAGCGAGTGGCGGCGGCCACACCGCACGCGGACCTCCTCTATCATCCGCGAGGTCGACCCCTGGTGGAGGTCGAGCACGAGGTCGGCCTCGCTGGCGATGTCGAACGTGGCGCGGGCGATGCGCTCCGTCGAGGTTCCGTCGGCGTCGCCAGGGTACGCGCGGTTGAGCTTCGTGTTGTCGACCGGGTTGCGGTGCTCGTTCACCTGGAACGCGAAGTAGTTCGCGATTGCGACAACCAGTATCGTCCCGGATAGCTCCGTCGGGTCGATCTGTGGGACGGCCCGCCGTATCACACCGAGTCCGTTCAGTTCGTCGCCGTCGCTGACCGCCTGCACGTACAGGGTCTGTCCGTTCTGCCGGCCGTTTATGACCGCAACCGGAAGCGTGACGCTGCTGCCGTCGCGACCGCGACCGACCTCGAGTCGTCCGGTGTCTATCTCACCCGGAGCGGCGGATGCCGTGCCGAGACTCCTCATTACTCAGTTTGGGTGGCCCCACAGTCTTTAGGGGTTCGGTTCTGGCAGACCGAGCGCAACCTGCAAGTGCGTGCTCCCCCGATTGCGGGTGTGAATCGGGAGCGTCTGCTGGCCGACGCCATGCTGGGACGACTCGTCAGCTATCTGCGGATGTGTGGCCACGATACGGTGTACGCCCCCGATGTGGGTCTGGCGGAGGACGACGACATCCGCGGCTTTGCCCGCGAGGAGGGTCGCCGACTCCTCACGCGCGACCGTGAACTCGGGGCCCGCACCGCGGACGCGGTGGTGCTCACCTCGACGGACATCGACGGCAAGCTGGCCGAACTCGCGGCTGCAGGGGTGGAGCTCTCGCTGGCGGAGCCGTGCCGGTGTGGCAACTGCAACGGACACCTCGAGCGCGTGTCGCCGGCGACGGAGACACCCGGGCACGCCCCGGACCCCGCGGAGACCGACGTCTGGCGGTGTCGGTCCTGCGCACAGCGGTTCTGGAAGGGGAGCCACTGGTCGGATGTTGCGGAGCGACTTGCGGGACACTAACTGTCGTGTCCGACAGTTCGACCGGCGCGTGACACGGGCCGGACGCTCCCGGAGAGACGAGGAGACGGCAGTCGACGCACCGGGATACACCGACAGCCGTGCAGTGTCGGTCAGCCGGCCAGTTTCTGTCGGTACGCGTCGGCGAGTGTCCGGACAACGAGCCGGTCCCGCGGGTCGAGCCCGTACCCCCAGAGCGCGGTCAGATAGACGCCGGTACCGAGCGGAATCCCGACCGCGGCGGCCGGCCAGCCGTGGACGGTGACCCGGACGGCCAGCATCACGCCGAGGGCGACCAGCCCCGCCCCGAGCGGTGGCAGGAACGTCCGGTCGAACGGCCACAGCCCCTCGAACCAGCGGAGCAACACAACCTGAATCCCGTTCTGGACGGCGACTGCCAGCGAGGTGCCCAGAGCGGCCCCGGTGAGTCCGAACAGGCTGACGAAGGTGTAGGTCAGCCCGAGGTTGAGCACGGCCAGCAGCCAGTCGAGGGCCATCCGGGCGTACTGGTGGTTGGTCATCATCAGCAGCCAGCCGGTCGCACCGACGGCGCTCCCGACGAACACCCCACCCAGATAGACGACCAGTGGTCTGTACCCCTCCGTGTAGGCCGGGCCGAACACGCCGAGCAGTGTCGGTCCGAACGCGAGGAACACCGCGAGCACCGGGACCACGGTGGTGACGATGAGCCGCGTCACCGAGGTGTAGACGGCGTTCAACTGGTCGACCTGCCCCCTGCTGTAGAGCTCCGACGCGACCGGAGGCAGGAGCTGGTTGAACGAGCGGAGCGGAATCCACGCGAGCGCGACCAGCACGAGCACGGCGTTGTAGACACCGGCGGCGCTCGCGGTCAGGAGCAACCCGACCAGGAGCACGTCGAGCCGGTTCTGGAACACCCGCCCGAACTGGCTCATCGCGGC
>CAZFMN010000169.1:0-2863 GCA_964520075.1 uncultured Halobacteriales archaeon
ACACCTCTTGGAAAACTACTTCTGGGGTGGCGGATTCTGGGAAGAATCATACTACATCGGAACGGCTGGTGAAGTATCTAGCCAGACGATTGAGCAGTATATCGAACGCACTGAACACGTCTAATGGAGCTTACGGCATTCACCCTCGGGGTCAAGTGGTTCGAGAATCGAAGATTCTCGTCATCACGGAAATCAACGATTTCCGTACGACCCCGAGGCACTCTGCCTGCTTTCTCTGTAGACACCGGGCCGAAGCGGAGGGTAGTCACTACTCTGTCTCTCGACCGCACGGACCTGTCGGACAGCCCTCAGGTCGGGCGGCGAGGTATCGCCACTCGACGGCTCCGAGCCGAGAGCACACACCGCAGCAAGTCTTTAGTCATCGCCCGACGTAGCCTAGTTATGGAATATTTACCAGTTCTGGAGGGAAAATCGTGACAGATTCGAGTCTGCGGTGGCGAATCGCCGGCGGGTCCGGCGACGGCATCGATTCGACGAGTCAGAACTTCGCGAAAGCGCTGATGCGGGCAGGGCTACACGTGTTCACGCACCGTCACTACCCCTCGCGGATACGCGGGGGGCACACGTACGTCGAGGTGCGGGCGGCAGACGAGTCGGTTCGTTCCCGCGGAGACGGGTTCAACTTCCTGCTGGCGCTGGGTGACAGTTTCGCGCGCAACCCGGACGAGGAGGCCTACTACGGCAACGAGCGGGCGAAACCACTGGTCGAGCAGTTCGACGACCTCAACGAGGACGGTGTCATCGTCTACGACAGCGGTCTGCTCGACGACGAGGCAGTCGCGGAGACAGACCTCGCGGAGCGGGCCGCCGAGAACAGCTGGCACGTCCACCCGATGGACCTGCGGGGTATCGCCCGCGACCACGGCCGCGAGGTGATGCGCAACACCGCGGGTGTCGGGGCGACGGCCGCGCTGCTGGATATGGACACCAGCTACTTCGAGACGCTGATCCGCGAGGCGATGGGCGGCGACATAATGGAGGCGAACCTGGCGGTGCTGGCAGAGGCCTACGACCGGGCCGCGGCACTCGATACCGACCACGACCTGCGGGTGCCGGAGGGCGAGCACGACACCGAGCAGGCGATGATGAGCGGGTCGAACGCGATCGCGTACGCCGCACTCGACTCGGGCTGTCGGTTCATCTCCGGCTACCCGATGACACCCTGGACGGACGTGTTCACCATCATGTCACAGAACCTGCCCCGTTTCGGCGGTATCTCCGAGCAGGTCGAGGACGAGATCGCCGCGGCGGCGCTCGCCATCGGGGCCTCACACACGGGTGTGAAGGCGATGTCGGGCTCCTCCGGCGGCGGGTTCGCGCTGATGAGCGAGCCGCTGGGGCTGGCCGAGATGACCGAGACACCGATCGTACTGGTCGAGGCGATGCGGGCCGGTCCCTCGACGGGGCTCCCGACGAAGACCGAGCAGGGCGACCTGGAGCACGTGCTGTACACCAGTCAGGGGGACTCCTGTCGGGTCGTCATCGCGCCGGGCAACCTGACCGAGGCGTACGACCAGACCCGCGAGCTGTTCCGGCTCGCCTACGACTACCAGCTCCCGGGTATCCTGCTGTACGACCAGAAACTCGGCGGCGAGATGCGGTCGGTCCCGACCGGCCACTTCGACCGCGAGCCCGCGCCCGACCCGGGGTCGGTGCTGACCGAGGACGACCTCGCGGAGGCGGCCCACGACGCCGCCGGCAAGTACACCCGCTACGCACACGAGGGCGAGGACGGTGTCGTCCCGCGGTCGGTGCCCGGGCAGGAGGGCGGTCGCTTCCTCGCGACCGGCAACGAGTCCATGCCGGTCGGTCACATCAGCGAGGACCCCGACAACCGGAAGGCACAGATGGACCGCCGGCTCTCCAAGCTCGACGCCATCCGCGACGAACTCGACGCGGCTGGCCACCAGACACGACACGGACCCGACGACGCCACCCACGGCATCCTCACCTGGGGGAGCAACCAGGACACCGTCTTCGAGGCTGTCGACCGCCTGCGGGCGGCCGGCCGCGACGTCCACGCGATGGGTGTCAGCGACCTCGTGCCGTACCCCGAGCGGGGGGTCGCCGACTTCCTCTCCGGCGTCGAGGAGTGTCTCGTCGTCGAGATGAACGCAACCGCGCAGTTCCGCGGCCTCACGCAGAGGGAACTCGGCCGCTTCGGCTCGACGATGTCTAGCCTCCTCAAGTACGACGGCGAGACGTTCGAACCGGGCGAGATTGTCGAGGGGTTCGAGTCGACCATCGACGGCGACGAGCCGTCGGGCAACGTCGAACTGCAGCGAACAACAGGTGACTGAGATGTCCACACGCACACCCGCGCTCACACCGACACGCACACAGATGACAGACACATCGGCGCCACGACCGGAGGCACAGCCACACGACCAGTGCGACACGCGGGCCGGAGGTGCGGGCGTATGACGTCGTTCTCGGGGATCGGCGCGGACCGCGAGGCGACGAAGAAGGAGTTCACACCCGGTGTCGAGCCACAGCCGACGTGGTGTCCGGGCTGTGGTGACTTTGCCGTGCTGAAGGCGCTGAAGGGTGCGATGCCAGAGGTGGGGCGCACACCCGCGGAGGTGTTGCTCGTCACCGGTATCGGCTGCTCGGGCAAGCTCTCCAGTTACTTCGAGAGCTACGGCTACCACTCGATTCACGGGCGTGCACTGCCGGTCGCCCGGGCGGCCAAGCTCGCGAACCCCGGGCTGGAGGTGGTCGCCGCCGGCGGTGACGGCGACGGCTACGGCATCGGCGGCAACCACTTCATGCACACCGCCCGCGAGAACCACGACATGACCTACATCGTGTTCAACAACGAGATATTCGGGCTGACGAAGGG
>CAZFMN010000170.1:0-2782 GCA_964520075.1 uncultured Halobacteriales archaeon
AGGTCGGGCACCTCGCTCCGGGTGATGTACCGGGTCTGGCCGTCCCGTGTCTCGAGTTCGAGTTCGCCTGTCTCGCGGAAGTTGTTGCCGATGACGAGCTTGTACGGGATACCCAGCAGGTCACTCTCGGCGAAGCGCTCGCCGATGGTCCGGTCGGGGTCGTCGAAGAGGAGCGTCTCGGCGGTGTCACACTCCTCGTGGAGCACGTCCGCGACGGCCGCGAGTTCGTCGTCGTACTCCAGCGGGACGATGGAGACGGTGTAGGGGGCGACGCTGTCTGCCCCCTCGCCGGGCCAGCGACAGCCGTCGCTGTCGCCGTGCTGTGCGACGATGGTGTGTAGCAGGCGCTCGATTCCAATGCCGTAACTGCCCATCAGCACGTCCTGCCGGGAGCCGTCGGCCATGTCGACCGCCAGCCCCATCGGGTCGGCGTAGCGGTCGCCCAGCTCGAAGATGTGGGCAATCTCGATACCCTCGCCACCTGTCAGTGTGGTCCCGCAGTCGGGGCAGTCCTCGCCGGGTTCGACAGCCTCTGGCGAGTCCGGAATCGCGCCGAAGCGACAGTCCTCGCCGGGACAGCGGGTGAGCGGTGTGGTGCCGGACTCGACGGGTGCGACGAACTCCTCGGAGGCCGGCCCGCCCATGACGCTGTTGTCGGCCCCGACAACGGCACACTCGACGCCGAGGCGCTCGAACAGTCCGCGGTAGGCCGCCCGGACCCGGGCATAGTGGTCCGTCAGCGAGTCACGGGTCGCGTGCAGGCTGTAGGCGTCCTGCATCGTGAACTCCTTCGTGCGGAGCAGGCCGCGGCGGGCGTGGTCGTCGCGGTGTTTGCGGCCGATCTGGTAACAGAGAATCGGCAGGTCCTCGTAAGAGCGCACCAGCCCCGAGAACAGGTGCACCACACCCTCCTCGTGGGAGGGTGCGAGACACATCTCTTGGCCGTCGCGGTTCTCCACGGTGAACATCTCCTCGCCGAAACTGTCCCAGCGGCCGCTCTCCTCCCAGAGGCCGCGGTAGTTCAACTGTGGCAGGCGTATCTTCTGTGCGCCGACCCCGCGCATCGCCTCGTCGATGCGGTCGATTATCGCCCCGCGGACGCGCTCGCCGGTGAGTGTGAACCCGTACAGACCGCTCCCGAACTGCCGGACCAGTCCGGCGCGGCGTATCAGACCGACCGTCTCGCTGTCCTGACTGGCTGCCTCCCGCCGGGTGAACAGTTTCGCCTCGCTTCGTCGCATCGTTCCGACTCACGGGACCGACCCTTTCGTATGTTGTGACTGTCCCGGTCTCCCGGCGATACCGTTCGGACGGGCCAGACCCGTTCGTACGTCGCGACCGGGTGTGAGCTCTCGACGGGGTCTCTCGAACGGGGCCGGACGGTATCTATATCCTGGATTTTGATTTCTGTACGAAAGGATTTTTCACTCGCCGCGAGTACCGTCCGACGATGGAACCGCTCGAGATCGGGTTGCGGATTCTCGGAGGTCTCGTCCTGATCGGGGTGAACGCGTACTTCGTCGCAATCGAGTTCGCGCTGACCCGTGCCAGACAGTACCCGAAGTCGGAGTTCGACACACCCGGACTCGAACTCGCCTGGGACATGACGAACGACCTGGAGTTCTACCTGACGACCTGTCAGGTCTGGATCTCCGGGACGAGTATCGCACTCGGCATAATCGCCGAACCCGGACTGGCAGCCCTGTTCGAACCACTGTTCGAGAACACCACACTCGCGTCGATTGGGGCCGGGTCGCTCCTCGGATTTCTCATCATCAACCTGGTTCATCTCACGCACGGCGAGCAGACGCCGACGTACCTCGGTGTCGAGCGCTCCAAGCAGGTCGCCCGGTACGGGGCACGACCGCTGTACTGGTTCGCAAAGATACTCGCGCCGGCAATCTGGGTCGGTGACTCGGTCGCAAAGGCGACACTCGGACTGTTCGGCATCGAGATGACACAGTCGTGGACCGAGACCGGTGAGGACGTGATCGAGACCCGCGCGGACCTCCGCAACCAGGTCGGGTCGGTGCTCGAGGAGGGCGATATGTCAGACGAACGCCGCGAGGAGGTGCTGAACGCGCTGACAATCGGTGAACAGTCGGTGAGAGAGGTCATGATTCCGCCGGAAGATATCGTCGCGCTGTCCACGGCCGACGACCCGGAGTCGAACTTCCGAAAGCTCGAGAACCACCCACGCACACGGTATCCGCTGGTCGGTGAGGACCTGACCGACTTCCGCGGTGTCGTCTACAGTCCCGCGCTGGTCAACCACCGTGACGAACTCTCCAGCGGCGACGCGTCGTTCACGGACCTGGCAGCACCGACGATGACACTCTCGCCCGATACCGACGTGAGCGACGCCATCGACCAGTTCCAGGCGGAACAACAGGAGCTCGCACTCGTCATCGAGGACGGCACCGTGGCCGGGATGGTGACTGTCACCGACCTGCTGGAGGCGATTATCGGCGACATCGAGGACCCGCTCGACCAGGAGGAGCCTGCTGTGCTCGAACCGACAGATGGCTGAACCGCCCCGGGGCGGACTCCGGGACAGCACTCAGTCCGACTCGGCGGTCTGGCGCTCGCGCCAGTCGACGAGTTCACCCTCGTCGGCGTCGTCAAGCGCGTCACCGTAGTACGAGAGCGGGTGCGAGATCGTCTCACAGCGGTCGTCCATGTTGACACAGTCGCCGTATGACTGCATCGTGGCACAGGAGGGTGGCGAGTACTCGGTCGAACTGGTCGCCCCGCGGATGTGGTCGACCTGGTAGCGGGTGAC
>CAZFMN010000171.1:0-2741 GCA_964520075.1 uncultured Halobacteriales archaeon
TTCGAGACGGTGAGCGGAGCGAACCGTCGAGACAGTGGCGACGAGGTCGGATTCCGCAGGTGAGACGGTTCGGCTCACCGCCCACCGGAACGGGACAGGAGTTCGAGTGTCGTCTCGACTGCCGCGCTCTCTTCCAGCACATCTAAAAAACGGACACCCGTGATGTGACGTATGGACCTGAAAGCGTTCTTTCTCGAGGACCGCATCAATCTGGGCGTGGCCGTTCTGGGACTGCTGTTCATCGGGGGCGGTGTGGTCGCGCTCTCGGAGGAGCGGGCTCTCGTCACAATGGTCCTGATGCTGACCGGGTTCGGTCTGTTGAGCGTACTGGAGTACAGGCGCGTCAGCGGGTGAGCGCTTGCGGCGTTCACCGCCCGTCTGACCGTCTCGAGGGCGTGGCCCCGCGAATGATAGCCGTGGTCCGTCGCTGTCTGGGACCGCCTCCCGCGGAGCGGTGTATCATCATCCCGGTCGAACGGTTCTCGGGGGGTGTATCCTCGACTCGCCCGGGCACCGACGACCGTGTGCTCACCCGTCCCCGGGTGTCTCGAGATGGACGTAGTAGTTGAACAGGTCGGTGTAGGTCGGCTCCCTGACCTCGACAGCGGCCCCCTGTCCGGTCGCGGTGACCGCCCCGGGGTCGGTGTCCTCGCGGAGGAACCCGCGGCGGCGGAGTTCGCCCTCGAACAGTCGTCCCTCGCGGACCGCCCCGGTGATGTCGGCCGACCCCTCGGCCAGCACGACCCGCGGGACCGTCTCCAGAAGTTCCGTCGGCGACCCGGTGGCCGAGATACCGTCTTCGGTGACAACCGCGATGTGGTCGGCGAGGTCGGCGTCCGCCGGGAGATGACTCGACACGAGGATGGTCTCGCCGGCCGCCCGTCGCTCTGCGAGCATCGCGTGGACACGCTCGACGGTCGTCATATCGAGGGCGGCAGTCGGTTCGTCGAGCAGGTACAGCGGCACGTCGACACTCAGCGCGATAGCCAGTTCGAGTTTCCGCTTCATCCCGCCGGAGTAATCGCCCACCTCCCGCTCCAGTGCCCCGGTGTCGAACGCCAGTCGCTCGAGGATGTCCTCGGGTGTCTCGGCCGACCGCGGGTGCAGGTCCCGAAAGAACGCGGCGTTCTCCCGGCCGGTCAACTCGTCGACGAGCATCGCGTCCTGGAGCATGAAACTGAGCCGTCGGTCGGCCTCCTCCGGGGGGACGCCGAACACGCTGATCTCGCCCGCGTCGGGGTGGAGACCGCCGGCGATACACGACAGCAGGATCGTCTTCCCGACACCGTTTGGACCCATCAGGAGCGTTATCTCGCCGTCCGGCACCTCGAGGTCGATACCGTCGAGCACGTCACCGTCACCGAACCCCTTCCGGAGCCCCCGCACACGGACTGCGGTGTCACTCACCCTCACTCACCCCCCTCACCGCTGTACACCGCCCGGTCCATCAGGACCGAGGCGACCACCCCGAGCGCCACCGCCCAGACCGCGAGCAGCGCGACAAACTCCAGTCCGACCGGGAGCGACGGCGGCGTGACACCGCCCGTCTGTGCGCCCGTCGGCGTCGTCGCCGGCGTCTCGGTCAGGTGGAACGTCTGGAGTCGCGAGGCGAGCGAGTTCGGCGCGATGTTCACGATCCGGCGGGTCTCCTCGGGAAGCAGTCCCGGGTTCGTCCCGTTGTACCCGGTGAGAAAGAAGCTGACCAGCAGGATGGCGTTCGTGATGCCGACGACAATCTCGGAGTCCTCGACCAGCCACGTCACCAGCACCGCCAGCGAGACACCCACCAGAGAGAACAGCAGGAAACTCACGGCGACGACGGGAACCGACCCCGGCCCGTGCAGCGCGTACTCGGCTCCGTCGACGAACCCGACCAGCAACACCAGCACGTACGAGACTGCCGCAACGGCGACACCGGCGAGATACCGGCCCGCGAAGTCCGCGCTCGGTGCGACCGGCAACGACCTGAGCTTCCGGTACCGTTTCGCTGTCAGGTCCTCGCCGAGGCCCGACGCGAACGCCACCAGTGTCACCGTGAGCACACCGAACAGCCCGAGCGACACCGCCGTCGCACCCTTTATTTCCCCGAGTGTCACCCCGGGACCGAGGTCCCCCGCGTCCGGCAGGAAGAGCAGACTCGTCACGAAGTACCAGAACGCCGGAAAGCCGAACCCCCAGATTATCGTCGCCTTCGTCCGCAACGTTGCCCGCAGATTCCGCAGCGCGAACGCCTTTGCCTGCCTGAGCCAGCGACCGCCTCCCGGCAGACTACCGTCCGAGACCTCCGTCTCGGTCTGACCGAACTCTGAACGCGACGACATTCTCCTGTTTCCACCGTTTCTGCCCGGGGACTTGTAGTTTGCTCTCGGGTGCAGGCCGTCGGACGCCGACACAGACTGTCCGGTGAGTCTCCAGCCGCGGATGACAGGCGCTCACGACCCGTTTCGGTCGGGGATGGTGATACGGACGGTGGTCCCGTCTGTCGTGTCGAACGACAGCTCCGCGTTCATCCTGTCGACACTCCACCTGAGTTGCCACAGACCGAGCCCCCGCCCGTGCCGGAGGGTGGTCTCCGTTCCGGCCTCGATGGGCACGAGGTCGTCCTCGGGGATACCGGGGCCGTCGTCGTCGACGACCAGGGTGTAGCCCTCCGGGGCCTCCTCGACAGCCACCTCCACCGCCGACCCGGCGTGTTCGAGCGCGTTCTCGAGGGCACTCTCGACGGCAATCTGCACCGCCCG
>CAZFMN010000172.1:0-2728 GCA_964520075.1 uncultured Halobacteriales archaeon
GTCTCGACGAACCCGTCGAGTGTCTCGAACCCGTAGTAGTCTGACCGGACGATACCGCGGAGTGTCTGGTCGTGGCTCCGCACACGCCGCTCCGGAACCGCAGAGTGGCGGAGTGTCGCCAGTTTCTGTGGGGTGAACCCGTGGTACTCTGTTAGACACTCGTCTCTCTGTGTCTCGTCGAGTAATGAGCGGCCACGAGGGCTGGACTCCCCGGTTGTGGCATCAAGCGCCGTCGCGTGGACGTCTAGTAGGCTCACGAGGTCATCAGTAGTCTTATCCTCGATATCTGGACCGGACACCACGAGCGGTACGTGCGTGAGTTCGGAGTAGAGACCGTAGCCGTGCATCCAACCGCCGTGCTCTCCGAGTAGTTCGCCGTGATCAGAGACCGTGATGATGTGGTCGAACTCGTCGGTGAGTTCGGAGAAGATCTCCTCGTAGACGTCAGAGAGGTATCGCACGCAGTCGTCGTACGCCTGTCTGACCGCCTCAGTGTCGACTGAACCGTCGTCTCCTTTCGAGATGGTCTCGGCGAGCCCCTGACCGTGAGTCACGTTAACGTTCTTGTACGCCTCGGGTGGGTCGTAGGGGGTGTGTGCCTCCATCAGATTCAGGTAGAGAAACTCCTCGGAGCCAAAGGTCGTCGTGCGGACGTAGTCAAGTGCCTCGGTCGCCCCGTCGTCTGTGATGCTCTCGGTGTAGTCCCAGTCTCTGAGCTTCATCTGCAGTCCGTGACGCAGCGACGCGAGCGTTTTAGAGTCGTCGCGGAGACAGCGGTAGAGCCCGCGCAGATATCTGGTCGGACCCTCACCTCTCGTCTCGGAAATAAACGAACTCCAGTCGAACAGGTTCGGGTCAAGTTGGCGGAGCCGCCAGCTCCCAGTGAACTCGTCGAACCCGCGGTCGAAGTCAAACACCGGGGAGACGTAGGGATTACAGCTGAACGCACGGGTCGTGTAGCCTGCCTCGGCGAGTTGCTCTGCGAGGACCTGCTCTTTGCAGTCTAGTCTGACGCTCTTCGCGTGCACGCCGGTCTCGCTGGGGTAGCGACCGGCGAACATCGACCCGTGGACCGGAACTGTCCAGTGGCTCGGCGACCAGGCACTCTCGAACCGCCTGCCCGGGAGCCAGTCGAACTCTCGGTCGAACGCATCCTTCCGGAGCGTGTCCAAGACAACGACCGCGATACTCATGTGCAGGCGTAGCAGGAGCGGTAGGTAAATCCTTGCGCCTCCGCACAGACCGGAATCAGAATCTATTTTCAACATCACCTCGACGGTTCGGGTGTGAATCGCTCGGGCCAGCGGAGAGACCCAAACGGAGACCGAGGTATCACGGACCGGCACCTCGGGACGCTGTCGTCGGGTACAGACAGCGGCAACTGTGTTACCGTGACACCACGTGTCTCGCTCGAAGGCTGTCTCGTGGGGCGACCTATCCGAACCTGCAAGAGTGCAGGAGCCGCTCTCGACAGAGAGCCACGCGGCACCGCCCGGGAACACAGTCACGGGACCGTCGCCGTCTGGCGGGTGGCGAGGGGCGTATCCAAAGGGCTGTAACCGGCAGGGTTGGTATGAGAGAACAGAGAGTGCATACGACCGTTCGGTACCCGAGACGGACGAGAGCAACGCAGCCACCCGTCCGAGAGCGATGAGGGTGGGCCAGACGTCGGTCGTGGTTTTTCTCTCGAGGGTGTTAGCCTCGGCACTGGGGTTCGTGGCGACACTGTACTTTGCACGAGAGCTCGGTGCGGAGGTCCTCGGGGTGTACGCGCTTGTAATGACGGTGGTCGGGTGGCTCATTCTCGGTGCCGATGTCGGCATCGGAAAAGCACTGATCAAGCGTGTCAGCGAGGGAACAGAGCAAGGTGCGTACTTTACAGCCGCGGTTGTCCTGATACTCTCTCTCGGAGTGACCATCTCGATCGCCGTTGTCGGTGGACGTCCGGTTCTCGAGTCGTACATCGCCGAGTTCGACCAGTACGTTTCACTCTCCGCGGTCTGGTTCGTCGTCGGTCTCGTTTTCGTCAAACTATTTTTCAAGATAGTTTCCAGAACACTGAAAGGAGAGCACAAGGTCCACATCGCCGGCCTCTTACAGCCTGTCAAGACCGGAGGGCGGAGTCTGCTCCAAATAGGTCTCGTCGTCCTCGGGTTCGGCCTGCTCGGGATGCTCGTCGGAGCAATCGTCGGGATTCTGTTCGCGGGACTTATCGGTCTAATCTGGGTGACAGTCCGTCCGGGCCGGCCGGCTGGTCACCACTTCCGGAGTCTGTTCGACTACGCGAAGTTCTCGTGGCTCGGAAATCTCAAGTACAGGGCGTTCAACGAGGTCGACATCCTCCTGCTGGGTGTGTTCGTGCAGACGTCGCTGGTCGGTGTCTACTCCGTTGCGTGGTCGCTCTCTAAGTTCCTCGAACTGTTTGGCGGTGCAATCAGGTCGACGCTGTTTCCAGAACTCAGCTACACGTCTGCACAGGAATCAGAGCAGGCTGCCGCCGGACTGGTCGAGGACTCGCTCGCGTACACCGGGCTGATCGCTATCCCCGGTCTCGTCGGAGGGGTGATCCTCGGCGACCGTCTGCTCAGACTCTACGGCGAGGGGTTCGCCGACGGGGCGACCGTGCTCGGGTTCCTGATACTGGCCGTCTTGTTGTTCTCCTACCAACAGCAGTTGATGGGTGGGCTGAACGGTCTCGACCGCCCGGACCTCGCGTTCCGGGTCAACG
>CAZFMN010000173.1:0-2676 GCA_964520075.1 uncultured Halobacteriales archaeon
GACGACAGTGACGAGCCGTTCTACGAGTGGTTCGTCGGCGGGAAGCTGAACGCCTGTGCGAACTGTGTCGACCGGCATCTCGATGAGCGGGCCGACCAGACGGCCATCGAGTGGGTCGGTGAACCCGGCGAGACACGCAGCTACAGCTACGCTGAGCTCCACGAGGAGGTGAACGCCGCCGCCGCGGCGCTCCGTGAACTCGGTGTCGAGGAGGACGACGTCGTGACGATGTACATGCCGATGATCCCGGAGCTACCGATCACGATGCTCGCCTGTGCCCGTATCGGTGCACCACACTCGGTGGTGTTCGCGGGGTTCTCCGCGAACGCACTCGCCGAGCGGATGCGGGCCGCCGACTCGGACGTGCTCGTGACCTGCGACGGCTACTACCGCCGTGGCGACGCGCTCGACCACCTCTCGAAGGCCCGCGAGGGGCTCGAACAGCTCGACGACGTGACGACAGTCGTCGCCGAACGACTCGGCGCGGACGCGCCCTCGGCTGTCGAGGACGAGCACAGCTACGAGGCGGTCGTCGACCCGCACCGCGGCACCGAACTCGACCCGGTCGTCCGTGACGCCGAGGATATGCTGTTTCTGATGTACACCTCCGGGACGACCGGCGAGCCGAAGGGGGTGAAACACACCACCGGCGGGTACCTCTCCTACACCGCGTGGACGAGCCGCGCCGTCCTCGATATCGACCCCGAGGACACCTACTGGTGTGCGGCGGACATCGGCTGGATAACGGGTCACTCCTACATCGTCTACGGCCCACTCGCGCTGGGTACGACCACGCTCATGTACGAGGGGACACCGGACTACCCGGAGAGAGACCGCCTCTGGGAGCTCGTCGACTCCTACGACGTCACGCAGCTGTACACCGCACCGACGGCAATCCGCGCGTTCATGAAGTGGGGAACAGAGTACCCCGAGCGACACGACCTGTCGACGCTCCGCCTGCTCGGCACGGTCGGTGAGCCGATCAACCCCCGTGCCTGGAAGTGGTACCACGAGCACATCGGCGGCGGGTCCTGTCCGGTCGTCGATACGTGGTGGCAGACAGAGACCGGCGGGATGATGATAACGACACTGCCGGGTATCGGAACGATGAAACCCGGGACCGCCGGGCCGCCGCTACCGGGTATCGGCGCGGATGTTGTCGACACGGACGGCACGAGTGTCGACCCGGGAGAGGGTGGCTATCTGGTCGTCGACAGACCCTGGCCGGGGATGCTCCGGACGCTCTACCGGAACGACGAGCGGTTCCTGGAGGAGTACTGGCTGGAGCACTCGGACACCGAGGACGGCGACTGGGTGTACAGCCCCGAGGACGGCGCGAAACTCGACGACGACGGCTACATCACCATCCTCGGACGTGTCGACGACGTGGTCAACGTCTCGGGTCATCGCATCGGAACGATGGAGGTGGAGTCGGCGATCGTCGGTGTCGAGGGTGTCGCGGAGGCCGCGGTCGTCGGTGCCGACGACGAGGTAAAGGGTCAGGCGATCTACGCCTACGCCATCACCGAGGCGGGACAGGCCGAGACCGACGAGTTCCGCCAGGAGGTCGTCGCGGGTGTCGAGGACGCCATCGGCCCGTTCGCCCGCCCGGCGGAGGTGGTGTTCACGCCCGAACTCCCGAAGACCCGGTCGGGCAAGATAATGCGCCGCCTGCTCGCGGACATCGCCGACGGGGAGGAGTTGGGCAACACCAGCACCCTCCGGAACCCCGGTGTCGTCGAGGATATCCAGCAGCGGGTCCGGGAACGGGAGACCGAATGAGGGTCCGCCGGGCAGGAACGCCTCCCTGACCACGGACCGAACCGGAGACAGATGGCGGTACACACGGCCGAGCGTATCGAGAACCTGCCGGAGCAGGCCCCCGACGCTGGTGTCGTCGTGGTGGACGTGCCCACCGCGTCGACGAGTATCGTGGCGCTGCTCGACCAGGGTACACACCACGTGCGGCCGTTCGCCGACACCGACGCCGACGCGGGCGTTCGGCCGCGAGCACGAGAACGCGGTGCTCGGGTTCGACAGCACCAGAACAGTGCCGCGGTTGCGCGACGGCGTGTTTATGCCCGACAGGAACGACTCCGCCCGGAGCAGTCAGTAACTCACTTTCCGAGGCGCTCGCGGTTGATACGGACACCCGTCGGCGCGACGATGATCTGGTCGTCGGGCTTTTTCTGTGCGATATCGCCGTCGACCTCGTCGACGACCTGCTGGAGTTCGTCGATTATGTGCTGCATCGCCCGGTCCTGCGTGCTGTGGCGGGTCACGTCCGCGATGACGATGTCGCCGTCGTAGATTGCGTCCTTTATCTCGATGACGTCTGTCTTCTCCCCGATGCGCGCGAAGTGGATGTTCGTCCCCGCGGCCGCCTCCTCCATCGACAGTCCGTCCGCCGAGAGGGAGACGTAGTCCTCTTTCCGCCTGGAGTCACCTTGCTCGCCGAGTATCGTGCTCATCAGACCCATACATCCTCTCCCGACCGCAGGCCGCTTAGTACTTACGCAGACACCCCCGGGTGACCAGCACCGCGGGTGCACGCGAGACTGCAACGAAACGCTTAGGCCCGAGTACATACCAGAGTGAACTGTGGGACCGTAGGGTAGCTTGGTATCCTCCGGGCCTTGGGTGCCCGCAACCGCGGTTCAAATCCGCGCGGTCCCA
>CAZFMN010000174.1:0-2627 GCA_964520075.1 uncultured Halobacteriales archaeon
TACTGTTCACAACTAATTGTTTCTATTTAATGCTGGATTCTGTAACAGTTACGCTACCCCGATTCCGAGCCGATATACGCCGGGAGACGTACACTGTGATGTATGTCGGGTTTCGATGTCGACCGCGAGTCGGTGCCGATGTTCCGGGTCGGGGAGGAGTATCTCTTCGCGACGTACCTCGACAACCAGGCCGTCTTCGAGCAGGTTCGGGAGTACTACAACGACACCGAGTACCGGTTCGAGGTGCCGGTCGACCAGTTCGAGACCGTCTGTGAGTGTCTCGAGGAGGCGTATCTCGACCCGGTCGAGGTGACCGACCCCGAACCGTACTGTGTCGTCGTCGAGACGTACGACGAGCACGCGAAGATACTGAGAGACGCCGTCGCCACCTGGGAGCGGCGCGGGCACCGCTTTTTCCTGATGGAGAGTGAACTGGCGGTCGCGGATGCCGTCGAACGCGGCGCAACCCCGGTTGCCGAGACCGAGTTCGTCGTCGGACTGTGAACCGCCGGTCGGCCCGCCTGTCCGTCTGGCAGGCGAGGCCCACCTGACCGGAAAGGAGCACATTTTGCCGGAATCCGGGACGACAGCGACACGGCCGAGACCCGGTGAGGGCACCCCGGGACGGGGCGTCCCCGGACCGTTGTCACCCGAGACCCGGCGCAGTGAGGCGAGAACCCCCCCGAGAGGGCGGTGGTATCGAGCGTCGTTCGGGGTCGATACCCGGTCAGGTCGCGGGGCGAGTCGACGAACCCCCGGGCCGGTGTGTCATACATAGCGGAACGGTTGACCGGAATGCGGTCAGGTAGTAGTGTGGCAGCCCTGGAGATGAGTGCATGAGTGACGCAGAGCAGCCACCGACTGGCGCACACGAGCACCACGACCACGACAGCACCGATGGACCGGGATACGCGACGGCACAGGCGGCAATCGAGCAGGCCGACCGGGAGCAAACTGCCTACGTGATGGGTCTGCACGCCGGACAGGACGTCGACGCACCCGACTTCGTCGCTGTCGTCGATGTCGACCCCGAATCGGACACGTACGGCGAGATAGTCGAGCGCGTCCAGATGCCCAACAGGGGCGACGAACTCCACCACTTCGGGTGGAACGCCTGCTCCTCGTCGTGTCACATCGGCGGTCTGGAGCGCCGACATCTCGTCGTCCCCGGACAGCGCTCCTCGCGGATTCACATCGTCGACACGAAAGACCGCCGGAATCCGGAGATAACGAAGGTGATAGAACCCGAGGAGGTGTTCGAGCACGACCTCTCGGCGCCGCACACGGTCCACTGTATCCCCGACGGTGAGATACTGATCTCGATGCTCGGGGACGCCGACGGCGAGCTCCCGGGTGGGTTCCTCGAGCTCGACGACAACTTCGAGGTCCAGGGCCGGTGGGACCCGCCGGGCGAGATCGACATGAACTACGACTTCTGGTACCAGCCCCGTCACGACGTGATGGTCTCGACGGAGTGGGCCGCCCCCCAGACCTACTACCCCGGGTTCGACCCCGAGGACGTTGCACAGGGCGACTACGGACGGTCACTCCACTTCTGGGACTGGGAGGAGGGTGTCGTCGAGCAGAGCATCGACCTCGGCGAGGAGGGGCAGATACCGCTGGAGGTGCGGTTCCAGCACTCCCCGGAGGGGTCACACGGGTTCGTCGGCGCGGCCCTCTCCTCGAACGTCTTTCACTTCTGGCAGGACGGCAACCGGTGGGAGGCCGAGAAGGCGATCGAGTTCGAGGCCCGCGAGCACGAGGGCTGGGACATGCCCGTGCCGCCGCTGATCACGGACATCCTGGTCTCGATGGACGACCGCTACCTGTTCGGGTCGAACTGGCTCCACGGCGAGGTCTGGATGTACGACATCTCGGACCCGGCGAACCCCCGCCGGGCCGACTCGCTCTCTATCGGCGGGTACTTCGGTGACCGCCAGCAGGTGAACGGCCGCGATATCGTCGCCGGACCGCAGATGCTCCAGCTCTCGCTCGACGGCGAGCGGCTCTACTGGACCACCTCGCTTTTCTCCTCGTGGGACAACCAGTTCTTCCCCGAGGAGTCCGAGAAGGGGTCGGTCATGCTGAAAGCCGATGTCGACCCGCGGGAGGGGACCCTGAGCCTCGACGAGGATTTCCTCGTCGACTTCGGTGACCTGCCCGAGGGACCGGCGCGGGCCCACGAGATTCGCTGGCCCGACGGCGACTGCTCGAGTGACGTCTGGCAGTGATGGAGGTCCGTCTCGACTGGCGTGACAGCGACCGGCAGGCGACACTCTCTGTCGAGTCAGGTGAGACCATCCTCGATGCGGCCGAGGCGGCCGGCGTCGGGCTCCCCTTCGGCTGTACGACCGGTGCCTGCGGGACCTGCACGGCCCGACTGCTCGACGGGGAGATCACCCACAGGCGACCGCCACGCGCGCTGAAACAGCGCCACCTCGAGGACGACTACGTCCTGACCTGCATCGCCGTCCCGGAGACGGACGCCCACCTCGAGGTCGGTGCCACACTCCAGACCGACCTGGTGTCGAACCCCTGGAAGTGAGTTCGCTCGAAGAATCAGGACCGGGGACAGCCCCGGCGGGTTCTCAGTCGTCAGCCGATGCGTACGTCTCTCGACCGGGTTC
>CAZFMN010000175.1:0-2525 GCA_964520075.1 uncultured Halobacteriales archaeon
TCGCGTACCGGCGTGCCTGATTGACGTGCTCGTTCTCGGTCTGTGTCCGCTTCGACGGGTCGTCAGAGTAGCCGTCTTGCTCGTGGTACTTTATCCCGCCATCGAACTCCATCTCAATCCAATGCTCGACATCTTGGTTATCGTAAACGTAGAGTCCTACTCTCTCCTCGTTTTCACCGGTTATATTGGCATTCATTTAATCACCTTCCGAGACTACCGGCCTGCGACTCGCCCTCGTCAGTCTCCTCACCCTCTTTCAGTTCCCGGTACATCGCCCGCATCTCGTTGTACATCATCTGGACCTCTTCGCCTTCGCCACCGGGTCGGTTCTCGGACATGAACTCGACACCTTCCTTTGCAACGTCACCCGTTGCTCCGGAAACCGCGGCTCCGAGGGCGGCACCGGCCACCGTACCGACACCGGGGACGATAGAGCCTGCCGCACCGCCGATTGCCGCTCCCGCTCCGGCACCCGCGAGCGAACCCAGAACACCCTTTGTTGCGGCTTCACCAAACTCGCCATCTGTCGGGGCTCCAGGCTTGACCTCGGTCAGAGTTTTCATAACCTGTTGCTGGTTCTGTTTGAGGCGCTCCTGATTCTCCGCGAGTGCATACACCCGGTCCGACAGGCGAGACTCTCCGCCCACATCGCGGTACTCTGCATTGGACTCGTTTCCACGAGTCTCTTCCCCGGCACTGCCACGGAGTCCATCGAGCAACCGCTGAACGTGCACGTCGGTATCTGCCATCCGCTGAACCCCCAGTTCGCCACCTCTCATCACGCGTTGAGCGGTCGCCTCGGCCTCCTGTTCGAGTCCGGGGTCAGGGTCGATTTCCATCTGCACCTCCTCTTTCGGGAGCATGGAGACAGCACCGCCGGTCTGCTGGCGAACGTGTGCCAGTTCGTGGGCGATTGTGTGCTGGCCCTCGGCAGAGGAGGGGTCGTACTCGCCGTGGTTGAACGCGACGTGATTGCCGACGGTGAACGCCCTCGCGTTTATCTCCTCGGCGGCCTTTGCGGCCTCTGGTCCGGTGTGGACCTGCACGTCACTGAAATCGTCACCCATCTTGTCCGCCATCTCCCGCTGGATGGCGGGGTCGAGTGACCGCCCGGACGAGGAGATGACGTTCCGGACCGAGTCGGGAACCCCCGTGTCGCCGGCCGGCCCGTCCTCGTGGTTCTTCGCCGTGTTGCGCTGGACCGAGGCCTGGTTCCGGCGCTCGATATCGGTAGGTATCTCGGCGGAGCGGTCGGCCTGACGCTGGCGGAACGCCTGCATATCACGTGGTTTGCCCATCGTCTCGACGGTCATCCCCTCGTCGGCCCACTCGGTCACCCGCTGGACACCGAAGTCGTCTTCGAGTCGCTGGAGTTTGCCCGCCTCGCGCCGACCGACGTTCAGGTCGTAGCGCTCCGACAGCGACCCGGGACCTGGCGACGGCCGCTCGACTCGCACACCGCCTGTCCCCCCCGACGGTGTCCCGGCACCCGCGCTGCTGGACCGCTGTGTCGATGCCGACCGTGCCACCGTCGTCGTCTCCGCGCTGCCCGCTGTCTGTGTCTCGACCTCGCTCGACTCCCGCTCCTCGGCGCTGTCGCTATCGGTGTCGGCATCGTCTGTCTGGGTCGTCGCCCGTGCTGAGTTCTCGCCCACCGGTGTACACTCCGTTAGAACGCATCTGTCGTGCTGGAGATAAAACTGTTTCCCCGACGTGACCGCGAGTGTCAATGGGCCGCGCGGGGCCGGTCGTCGGCAGTTCCCGGCGTGACGTGGTCCACACCGCCGTCCCTCACCGGTTCGACGCCGCCGCGAGTCCCGCGTTCGTACCGGGGTCGTGTCGACGGGTGCGTCTCTGACGCGGCGCTATCGACGAGACAGACGGCGTCGTCGCCGCCCGTCACGACTCCTCGTTCTCGACGGCGTCGAGCAGTTCCTCCGCGAGGGCAGGCGACGACCCGGACTCCATCCCGGCGGAGTCGGCGATGCGGCTGTCGATTGCCTCGCGTGCGGCCGCCACGTGCTCGCGGTCGACGGTCATCTCGTCGGCGCGTGCCTCGGCCTCGTCGGGGTCGATCTCGGTGGCCACCTCGCGGACCGCCCGCATCGACGCCTCCCGGACGAGCGCCTCCATCTCTGCCCCGGAGTACCCCTCGGTCTTCGCCGCGAGTCCCCCGAGGTCGACCCCCTCACCGAGCGGTGTCCCCTCGGTGTGCACCTTCAGTATCTCCTCGCGGGCGTGCTCGTCGGGGTTGGGCACCTCGATGTGCTGTTCGAGTCGGCCGGGCCGGAGCAGCGCCGGGTCGATGTCGTCTTTCCGGTTCGTCGCAGCCAGCACGATTAGGTTGGGGTGGTCGGCCGCACGGTCCAGTTCGGTCAGCAACTGCGAGACGACCCGCTCTGTCACCTCGTGGCCCTCGCCACGCCGACTGGCGATCGCGTCGACCTCGTCCATGAACACGATAGCCGGCGCGGTCTGTCGCGCCCGGTCGAACAGGTCACGGATCGCCTGCTCGCTCTCGCCGA
>CAZFMN010000176.1:0-2457 GCA_964520075.1 uncultured Halobacteriales archaeon
CTCTCTGTCTGATACAACGGACACCGTATCCGAGAGAGACCCCGACGTGGTCTGTGAGGAACTCGACCCCGGACTCGATGCGGTGACGGTCCCCGGACGGTGACGGTGACCGCGATGGTGTCGAACCTCGGGAACCCGGGTGAGGTGGCGGTGAGCGCCGAGACGCGCATCCCGGGCGGGGAGGAACCGCTCGAGACCCACCTGACCCTCGAGAGAGATCGAACGAGCAACGCATATTAGCTTCGAGATGGAGGTGTCACCGACCGCGGGGCGCTTCGATGCGCGCGCAGAGCCGGCAAATCAGGACAGGAGACGGGGGCGGAGCTCTGATACCGCACTCGTCGGGACACAAGCGTATTCAATCTGCCGACCCTTTCTGCGGGTGTGCACGAGTACGACCTCGAACGGTACCTGACGATACGGAGCGCGTACGGCGGGTCGCTCGGACCCGACGGGACACTCGCCTTCCTGCTCGACACGACCGGCACAGCACAGGTCTGGACGGTCGACCGGCCGGGTGGGTGGCCGACCCAGCGGACGTTCTACGACGAACCGGTCTCGTTTGTCTCGTACTCCCCCGAGCGCGACGAACTCGCCTTCGGGATGGACGAGGGGGGCAACGAGCGGATGCAGCTGTACCGGCTCGGTGGGGACGGCGAGGTGCTGGCGCTGACCGACGAACCCGCGGCGAAACACAGGTGGGGCGGCTGGAGCCACGACGGCGACCGGTTCGCCTTCGCCTCGAACCGCCGCGACGAGTCGGTGTTCGACGTCTACGTACAGGACCGGGACAGCCGGGAGGCCGACCTCGTCTTCGAGGGGGACGGCTGGTTCAGCGTCGGCTCCTGGAGTCCGGACGACGACGCGGTCATCCTCCACCAGGCCCACTCGAGTTTCGACCACGACGTCTCGGTGCTCGACCTGGAGAGCCGCGAGCGCCGCCAGCTCACCACCGACACCAGCGGTGTGCGCTACGGGAGCCTCCAGTGGGGGCCGACCGGCGAGTGGCTCTACCTGGTGACCGACGAGGGCTCGGACACGATGTATCTCGCCCGGATGCACGCCGAGACGGGGACAGTCGAGACGGTCCGGGAGGGCGGCGAGTGGAACCTCGGGAGTGTCGCGCTCGACGAGTCGGGGCTGCTGGTCTACTCCCGAAACGTCGACGGCTACACCGACCTCACGCTCGCGGACCTCGCGGACGACGGCACGCTCACGGACCTGCCGACGCCGGACGTGCCCGGCAACCTGGCCGGCGGAGTCAGCTTCGGACCAGACGGTGACCAGTTCTCGCTGACCTCCACCGGACGGACCCTCAACACGAACGTCTCTGTCGTCGACGTGACAACACTGCGCGACGCGGCCACAGACGGTGGCGAGAGCCAGTCCGGAGGTGGCGGTCCCACGACAGACCGGTCGGGTGGCGCGGAGACGGAGGCTGGCGAGGATGCGGGTGAGGCGGTCGTCCGGTGGACGGACGCCGCGACCGCCGGTATCCCGCGGGAGACGTTCGTCGAGCCCGAACTGGTGCGGTACGAGACGTTCGACGACCGCGAGATCCCGGCCTTCTTCTCGCTGCCGGCCGAGATTCCGGACGGCGGTGCGCCCGTTGTCGTCGACATCCACGGCGGACCGGAGAGCCAGCGCCGGCCATCGTTCAGCGGGCTGAGCCAGTACTTCCTCTCGCGTGGGTACGCCATGTTCGAGCCGAACGTCCGTGGCTCGACCGGCTACGGCCGGGACTACACCCACCTCGACGACGTCGAGAACCGGATGGATTCGGTGCGCGATATCGGGGCGGCGCTGGACTGGCTCGAGGCACACGACGCGGTCGACAGCGAGCGCATCGTCGCGAAAGGCGGCTCCTACGGCGGGTTCATGGTACTCGCGTCGCTGACAGAGTTCCCCGAGCGGTGGGCCGCCGGTGTCGACAGCGTCGGTATCGCCAACTTCGTGACGTTCCTCGAGAACACGGGCTCCTGGCGGCGGGAACTGCGCGAGGCCGAGTACGGCTCCCTCGAGGAGGACCGCGAGTTCCTGGAGTCCATCAGCCCGATACACAGGGTCGACCGTATCGAGGCCCCGCTGTTCGTCATCCACGGCGCAAACGACCCACGGGTGCCGGTCGGCGAGGCCAGACAGGTCGCCGAGGAGGCCCGCGAGCAGGGTGTCCCGGTCGAGTTGCTCGTGTTCGAGGACGAGGGCCACGGCATCGCGAAACTCGACAACCGCATCGAGGCCTACACACAGGTCGTCGAGTTCCTCGACGAACAGGTCTGACCGCCGGCGGGCCACGCCTCGGGGGGTATCGAAATCCTTTTTCGGAACCTCGTCATTGAGACAGACGGGCCGCCTTAGCTCAGTTTGGGAGAGCACGCGACTGAAGATCGCGCTGTCCCCCGTTCAAATCGGGGAGGCGGCATATTTCGAGACGGTGAGCGGAGCGAACCGTCGAGA
>CAZFMN010000177.1:0-2385 GCA_964520075.1 uncultured Halobacteriales archaeon
GGGACCTCGCGGTCGCCTCGGAACCGGCCTGCAGTGCCCTGTCTGCCCGCTCCAGCTTGTCCTCGAAGTCCTCGCCGGGCATCGCCTGTGTGGCCCCCGTGGCGAGGATGACGAAGACCGCGAGCAGCCAGACCGGGACGACGAGAAAGGTAAACGGGGTGAAAAGCAGGAGATAGTGGAGCAACGCGGCGACGAACAGCATCGCGAGTGTCGTGTAGACGAACACGTCGAGTCGAGACACCACCTGCACAACAGAATCGTCGCTGTCCCCGTCGGTCTGGCCTTCAGTGTCACTTTCGCTCTCGTTTTCGCTCTGGCTCCCGCTCTCGCGCTGTCGCCACTCCTGAATCGTCACGTAGACCAGTGTGAGCAGGCTGGCGAGCAGTGAGGCCCACGGAGCCAGACGCTGGACGACCATCACCTGCGTGTAGGACCATCACGGATTTACTGATTTCGGTCACGGACAGTTCACTCGACAGGGTCGACACGCTCGCGTAGCCAGTCGACGGCAGCGGCGACCTCCTCGGGGTCACCGCCCTGCACCTTCAGCGTGACCGTCTCACCGGGGTAGCTCCCGAGGGTCACGTCGAACGTCTCGCGGACATCGGCGATACGGTTGAGCAGTTGCTTCTCGGGTTCGGGCGTCTCGACTGTCTCGACGTGGCTTGTGTCGCCGCCGAACTGGTCGCGGACCTGCTCGAACATCGCCCGCATCTCGCCGGGCACCCCCGGCAGGACGTACACCGTGCCGATGACACAGCCGGGTGCGACCCCCGTCGGGTTGGGGAGCAACTCGCCGCGTTCGGGGAGGTGTGCGGTGCCCGGGGCGATGTCGTCCTCGGTGTACCCCTGCTCGTGGAGCCACTCCCGGGCGGTCTCGTCGGGCACCAGCTCCGTCCCGAAGGCGGCCGCCACCGCCTCCATCGTCATGTCGTCGTGGGTCGGGCCGAGGCCGCCGGTGACGATGACCGCGTCGTAGGCCGCCCGGTACTCGTTGACCACCTTCGCTATCTCCCCCACGCGGTCGGGGATGGCCGTCATACGTTCGACAGTCACACCCTGGTCTGTCAACTGCGCTCCGAGCCACGTCGCGTTCGTGTTCGTCGTGTCACCCGCGAGAATCTCGTCGCCGACGGTGACCAGCGCAACGTGCATATGGTTTCTACAGTGGCAACGGTAAAAGAGGCTCCGCATCACGCCGCGGGTCTGGGTGCTGGACCGGTCGTCTCGTCTCAGGCCTCGAACCCGTCCTCCCAGCGGAACCGGCCGTCACGCTGAATCGTCTCGCCGTCGATTTCGAGACTTGTCCCCTCGGTCTCCATGTCGGTGATGAGGTCGACGTGGACCGCGCTCTCGACACCGGACTCGCCCTCGGGGAGACAGGCGTCGTAGGCCCGGCCGAGCGCCAGGTGAACCGTGCCGGCCATCTTCTCGTCGAACAGGATCTGGTCGGTCACCCGGTCGATGCCGCGGTTCATCCCGATACCGAGTTCGCCGAACCGCCGTGACCCGCTGTCGGTCTCGACGATAGACTCGACAACGTCCTCGCCCGCCGCGGCCGTGACATCGACGACGACACCGTCTTTCAGCGTCAGTTCGACGTCACGCACGCGGCGGCCACGGACGGTCATCGGCACGTCGAACGCGACGGTGCCGGCAGCGTCTGCCGGTGCGGTGAACACCTCGCCGCTCGGGAGGTTGTGTGAGTCGTAGGCGACCGTCGCCGCGCTGTTGACCGCCGTCCGGTTCTCGATGTCGAGCGTGAGGTCGGTTCCGCCTGCCGTGCGGATGCGGACCTCGCTGCCCTCGTCGAGGCGCGCCTCGAGACGGCTCATCTCCGCCGCGAGCGACTCCCAGTCCCGGAGGATGGCGTCGTAGACGAACTCTTGGTAGGCCGTGTAGCTCATACCGGCCTGCTGGGCGAGGGCACGCGTCGGGTGGACTGTCGACACCCAGTCGGTCGACAGCCGTGCCTCCCGTATCTCCTGTCGGGCGCTCGCGTACCCCTGCCGGGACTCGTCAGATACGTCCGCCGTCGCACGCGTGTTGCGCGTCCCGCGCAGTGAGAGCACGCTGTCGGCCCGCTCGTAGAGCTCCCGCTCGAAGGCGGGGTCTGATTCAAACGTACCCTCGTGGCCGCGGAGATACGCACGCTGCATCTCGTCGGAGCTGTAACGGGCGAGCAGGTTCGCCCCGCGCTCGCCGAGCGCCCTCGCGACGGCGACAGCGAGGTCGTGGGACCCCTCGCCGACGTGGACGACGACATCGTCACCTGCTTCGATTCGTGCACTCCAGTCGACCAGTGTCTCCGCGTGCTCGTGTACTCGCGTGTCCATAGCTCACCCTGGGCTGCCGGCCACCTGATACTGTCGGATAAAACTCCTG
>CAZFMN010000178.1:0-2356 GCA_964520075.1 uncultured Halobacteriales archaeon
GCGAGTCTGTTGCGCCAGTCGTGGACTACGTGCCCGAGCGCGGAGACGCCGAACAGCAACAGCAGCATCACCAGGAGGACTCCCTCGCCGACCGAGCCGAACGGGGAGACCGCGAGCGTGTTCAGCCCTGTCAACAGAGCCCCGATGCCGACCAGTCCGAGGTAGAACACACTCCAGGAGATGTCGTGCCCGGGGTCGTACTCCAGGTACAGTCGGGCGTACTCCGCCTCTTCGCGGGTCTGGATCTGGTTCGTCTGGCTGTCGTAGTCGATGAATCCGGTCTCGTCGAGTTTCGGGAGGTGTGCCTGGTGCAGCGCGGAGTAGACACACATCCGGTCCTGTGGGTCGAGTTGGGAGACCGGCTGGTCGTACTGCCAAGCCGCAACGTAGTCGACCACCTCGCCGAGTGTCGCCTCCCCCTCCTGTTGCTGGAAGTAGTACAGCGCACACCTGCGACGCTCGTTACTCAATGCCTCGAACACCTCTGCCCGGGAGAGCGACCCGCCGAGTTCGGCCCGCGGCAGTCTGAACCCCCTGCCGAGTCGCGCTCGCCATCCGACTGAGTCTGTGTTGTCTGTGCTCATTATTGGTCCTCCGGAGACTGGAGTCGGTCGAACATCTATTCGAATGCAGGTCGGTTACTTTGCTAACCATTCTCTAAGCGAAACTAACAGCTGCGCATCGGTGGTAGGAATCATCAAACACGGTGACGGAACGGGTATCGTCCGAATTGGGTCTTGCCCTCGATAAATTCGGATAAACTGTCTCTACCGTCGATATAGACCGTCTATCGGTGACCGGCGGTGTATAGAGACTGTTTTGAACTGGTGTCTCGCTCCATAACAAAGGGGTGATACGTTATGTGTGTAGATGTGACGCGCCACGGAACGGCGTGCACGATAGGAACGCAATGAAACGACGCAACTTCCTGATTGGCGCAGGCGGCGCAGCGATCGGCGGTGGCGCGCTCCTCGGCTCGGGCGCGTTCAGCCGCGTGGAATCACACAGAACAGTGGCAGTCCAGGTGGCCAACGACGCGAACGCCTACCTCGGCATCAAGGGTCTGGACACGCCAAACAGTAACAACTACTTCGGCTACGACGAGCAGGGCCACGCCTTCATCGACATCGCCGACCAGGCCGAGGGCGGCGGTGCGGGTATCAACTCGAACTCCCTGACCTGGTTCGACGGGCTCTTCGAAGTCTGTAACCAAGGCAAGGCCCCTATCACGCTGTTCGAGCTGGACGCGACCGAGCTGACGGTCAACGACGAGAACGACGCACTGGACGTGTACTTCTACACGGGAACCCAGTCGGATCTTCCGCCGAGCAACTCAACCCCGCCGGACCACTGGAACCGCCGGTTCGAGGTGGTCAGCGGCGCGACGACGCAGGTCGCAACCCTGGAGGAGAACGACCCCGACAGTGACCAGAACGTGAACGTCGAGGTGCGAGACGATTACCCCCGGAGTCAGATTCTCGGCGTCGGCAGTTGCACGCAGGTCGGGATGCTGTTCGACACGAAACCAAACGACGGCGGCGACCCAGTCGACGCGTCGGGCGGTGTGCGCACGCTCATCGAGGGCGAACTGGGCATCACCGCGGTGTCGCCGGACGCGGGGCAGACCTAAACATGACCCGACAGGCTCTGGATGGCGCTGTGGGCGGTCGACGGTGTGTGGGCGCTGTGTGTGCGGTGACGTGTGAGACCAGTCGGACGCGGACGAGAGTCGCGCCGTCACAGACCTGTCGTGGTCACTCACTCCAAACAGGTAACAAACAATGAAACGACGCAACTTCCTGATCGGTGCAGGTTCGGCGGCGATCGGCGGGAGTGCGCTCCTCGGGTCGGGCGCGTTCTCGCGGGTCGAGTCCCACCGGTCGATGACGGTACAGATAGCGAACGACCCGAACGCGTACCTCGGGATGGACGACTGCATGGACAGTGACGGAACCGAGACGCCCAACTCCAGTTACGCTCAACTCGACGAGTTTGGCCACCTGGAGGTGGACATGACCGACACCAACCCCACGGAAGGGGAAGGCCAGGGTGTCAACTCCGACTCTATCACCTGGGCGGACAACGTCTTCCAGATCTGCAACCAGGGCAAAGAACCGGTCTGTCTGTGGATCAGCGAGAAAACAGGTGCGGACCCCGGACGGGTCACCCTGTACGTGGACGCAGACGACAGAGACGGTTCGACGACGCCCGAACGACTCACCGACGACGACCCGCGCACTCGCAACTTAGTCGTCCTTGACTCGGGACTGCAGACGTTCGAGGGTGTCGAGGAGTCAATCTCGCTCGAGGTGGGTGAGTGTGTCTGTGTCGGCGTGCAGGTGGTCACGAAGGAGGA
>CAZFMN010000179.1:0-2324 GCA_964520075.1 uncultured Halobacteriales archaeon
CGTCGCCGTCGTCACCGAGACAGCCCGCGAGCAGGACAGCCCCGAGGCTCCCCGCGCTCGCGAGGACCCGCCGCCGTCCTGTCTTCGTCTGCTCGTCTCTCCGGGAGGGGCCGGTGTCTGGTGGACCAGTCATCGTTCTCCTGTTAGTATCTCCGAGGGATATACTGTTCCAGCAGCCCGATACAGTTAGCGGTACGACACGTACGCGTTACCCTGTCGTGCTGTCGACGCCGCGCGGACCGACAGCCAGCGGGGTGACCGTCTCGACACGCCCCGGCCGTCGCCACGGGACAGACGGTGACAGTGCTCGCGGCTGCTCAGGCCGGTTCGAAACGCCGGTAGAGGACAAACGAGTACAGTATCGAGCCGACGGCGACGACGGTGGGGGGCACAGTCAGGAGCACGACCGCGTACTCGGGGACGACCACACCACCCAGCGCCAGCACACCGGCGAGCGCGAACAGCGGCGCGGTGTGTCTGTGTGTCTGTCTCCAGACCCGCTCGTTGCTGAGCGTCCACGGCGTGCGGATTCCGACGAACCAGTTCTGCTCTGCACGGTACAGGAGCGGTCCGAGCAGCAGGTACAGCGCCGCGGTGGCCGGCACGGTCGCCTCGAGCATCCCGAACTCGTACCCGAGATTGTACGCGATGACCAGCCCGTGGATGTAGCCGACGAAGGCGACTGTCGCCACGGCGAACCCGTCGTAGGCCGTCTGGAACTCGGCGACGTTCTCGCCGAGCGGGTCCACCCGCGGTAGAACCGCGAACAGCACCGCCACACCGGCCGCGAGCAACACGTCCCCGGCCAGAAACAGCTCCGCCTGCACGAAGCTGTTCGGCTCCCCCGCGCTGTCGAACTGGACCGCAAGCTCCGGTGGGAGCCGCGATGCGTACACCGCACTGGCGATTGCGAGCACCGCGACGATTCCACCTGTCGCCAGGTCGCGTGTTCGGACCATGTCTGACTGTTCGTGTGACCGGCACTAAACTGCTTCCAGCACCGCGATACAGTGTTGAGGCTGACAGTTCAGCCGCTGCACGTCCGAAATCTGCTTGTATCCTGATGACCGAACCTGAGCTATGCGAGACAACTCCGACTCGAAGTCGGGGTGGCCGGCGGCAGGCGAGGAGTCGCCGGCGGCGGAGTTCGCGACGGAGCCGTTCGAACTCGTCACGGAGGGGACACGCGCCGCGATTCTCGGCGCGCTGGCGGCACACCAGGCCGAGAACCCGCGGGACCCGACGCTCGGGTTCTCCGCCCTCCGCGAGCGGGCGGCGGTGGACGACTCGGGAAACTTCAACTACCACCTCGGCAAACTCCGACCGGCCTACGTCAGACAGACCGACGACGGGTACGCGCTGACGTTCGCGGGCATGTCGCTCACCGGGATACTCAGAGCCGGCGCCGAGGCCGAGACCACGCGCGGACCGGTCGCCCTCGACGGGCGGTGTGGCATCTGTGACACCGAACTCACCGTGGAGTACGACCGCCGTGTCCTGTCGGTCACGTGTGAGAACGACCACAAGTATCCCCGGGACGAACTCCCGCCGAACGCCGTTACGGGGCGGACACTCGGGGAGGCGGTCTCCATCCAGACCTGTCGGACGAAACACTTCCTCGACCTGGTCCGTCGGGGTGTCTGTCCGGCCTGTTTCGGCGACGTCGAGCGCGAACACGAGGTGCTCGACGCGCCGCGGGCGAGTCACGTCCTCGTCGCCACCTGCACCGGCTGTGGACGGGTCTCTCGCTCACCCGTCGGGATGTACCTCCTCGGGGAACCGGCCGTCGTCGCGTTCTACCACGACCACGGTGTCGACGTCACCGAGACGCCGCTCTGGGCGCTCGATCTGCCCATCGCCGAACCGACGGTCCGCTCCGAGGACCCGCTCCGGCTGTCGCTGTCTGTCGAACGCGACGGCGAACGGCTGACACTCGTCGTCGACGAGTACACGAACCTGCTCGACAGCCGCCGGACCACCGTCGACGCGGAGTGACTCTCCGTGGGCGCCGGCACCGACGGCGTCGTCTGCTCTGTTCGTGGAGCCCGTCACCGGGGACCACGGGAACGACGACCCGACCGAGGCCGCCCTGAAGCGTCTCGAAACGAGAACCCGTGAACTGAAACCGGGCTGCTCCGTGACAGGAGCGGGCGTCCACGGACGGTAACCGGGAGTGACCGAACAGGAGATTCCGGACCCGCCTTCGGGGTCGAGATTCGCTCACCAGGGGGACAGACCCGAGACACCGTCGTCGGCCGTGTGGTACTTTGGATACAGGTCGTACTGGTCGTACCGTCGGGCGTAGATGAACTTCCCGAACCCGA
>CAZFMN010000180.1:0-2224 GCA_964520075.1 uncultured Halobacteriales archaeon
GTCTCTTCGAGAACCTCGACTGCGATTCCGGTGTCAATTTGGAGTTGGTACTCCCGTTTCGAGAACGTCAGGAACGTTTGTAACGTCGGGAAAGTCCGGATCGGAGAGCATCAACGGTGGTTGGAGGAACGGTTCACCGCGGCGATGGAGGGAGGACCCCCCCACCACCGTTTCATCAATTTCGAGTAGAGGGGAGTCCCCCTGGTACCAGTTACTCAGGTGCTGTTATTCGCTAATATTACAGAGGCCACGCTGCCCGACATCGAACTCCTGCAATGGTGGTGTATCCCAATCTCAGCGGCGGGAGTTCTCACAGCACAGAGAACCAGGTTGCTGAAACGGTGGTGGGTCCCTCATCATCTCGACGGCTTTTCGCCTGGAATCAATACCCGAATTGCTGAAACGGTGGTGGGTCCATTGCTATCTCGCCGGTGCTCTCTTCGCGGGTGTCGGGATTCGAATTGCAGAAACGGTGGTGTGTCTCCCACCCTATTGATGATGTTTCTCCTGACACCGGGGGCGAATTGCTGAAACGGTGGTGTGTGTCTCTGTTCCATCGGCAGGAACTCTCGCGATTCAAAGAAGCGAATTGCTGAAACGGTGGTGTGTCCTTCTCCCTCACCTCGTCAGCGGTTCTCTCCCGTCGCGGGCAATCAGTCCCGGACGAGTCACAGGGTGTACAATATTCCACGTATATCCCGGCGGGTCCGGCATGATGCCTCTCCTCCCGCAGTCTCAGAGACCACTGCCAGCAGTGCGAGTCGTCCGCGTGTGGCCAACTCCCGCGCTCCTCGCTACACGCGCTCCTGTTCGGGACGGACTGCTGTCGACGTGGTCGAGACTGAGAACTCCTCACCCTCGCTCTCGGCGGTCCCCCCGGCCAGTCAGAGCAGGTCGAGTGCCCAGCGGGCGCTGTCACCGTCCAAGTGGTGAACACCGCACAGCGGTTCAGAACCCCTTCCTCGACAGCGTCGTCGGTGGTTGCGACATCCCCGCGGGATTCGAGGATGTTCTCGAACTCGTGAGCGTCGCACGGGGGGAACGGTACACTCCACGAGTTCAACTAAAGCGCTGATACTTTCGACGGTCGGCGCTGGTGCCGCACAGTCCCGTTCAGCTGTCAGTCGAAATCTGGTGTGGGGGTCACTCGTCCAGATAGCCGAGCGCCTCGAGCCGTTCGGTGGTGTCCTGTTCCTCCGCACGCGTGATGGAGAACCCGTACTCATCGTCGAGTCGTTCGTCCAGCAGTCCCCGCTCTCTGAGTTCGTCCACGACGCGCTCGACACCAGCCTGGACGGACTGTTGCTCCGTGTCGACGACGATGTCGAGTTGCGATTTGGTCGCTAGCAGGGAGTGGACGAACACCTCTTCGCGGTCGCAGATCCACCCGTAGACGCGCATCCCGGCGTCGTTCACACCGAGAAAGATAACCTCGATCATACTCATGTCCTACAGTTCTCGGGACCGATTGATCTTAGTTCGGCACCGACCCGTTCGACATCCCCACCGTCGACGAGTTCGCGTCCACGCTTGCTACGGTTGCCTCGGACTGTCGAGTCGGACTGGTACATCTCGATTGCCTCTCGGAGCGCTCCGTAGTCGGTGCCGCGGTTGAGGACCGCCGCAGCATCGCGCTCTCGGAGTGCTGTGGCGATGGGGTCCTGATTATCTGCGACGGGGACAGTCACGAGTGGCGTTCCGAGCGCTAGCAGTTCGTAGGTCGTGCTGCTCGCCGTGCTCACGGCGATATCGGCCTGGAACATCCGCTCTGGGAGGTCATCGGGGTCTCGGACCACCCGCACGTCGGCTGCCACGGACGCCGCGGCAGTCTCAACCGCCCGGTGCTGTGTCTCCGAGCAACCGGGGCCGACGATTGCGTCAACCCGGAGGTCAGTCCCGTCGAAGGCCCGAACGGCGGTTGGAGTTAGGCCCGCAATGTCGCTCCCACCCATCATCACGATGGCGCGCTCTGGCGGGTCGCGCCACGGCGGGTCATCGGAGACGAGACTCCGAATTTCATCTCGCAACAGCACGTACTCTGTGCCGAGACAGGTTTCGGGCAGGTCGCCGACGAACTCGTAGTCGAGAGTCGGCGCGTACAGGTTCCCGTTCACGAACAGGTCCGCACAGACCGCGTGCCGGGCGTCGTCCTGCCAGACGGCGAGTGGGACGCGCTCGCGCACCGCCTGCTGGTACGCGGTATCGATTGGGTAGGCGTCGGTGT
>CAZFMN010000181.1:0-2209 GCA_964520075.1 uncultured Halobacteriales archaeon
AACCGACCCGGACCGGAACCAGCCACCCGTCGAGTGTGCGGTGCCGCCACGACACGCCCGAGCGGCGGTCCCGGGACGCCGGCGCTCCGAGTATCAGATTTTGAGATAGTATCGCATGGTATAATACGAGTCACGTGAACGTGTACACACTGGCGAGGGAGACGAGCGGCGCCGCGGCACGGGGGACAATGACAACCGCAGGAATCCAGCTCCAGTTCACGCCGCTGCTGTTACTGTACGCACTCTCCGCGGCCGTCACACTCGGTCTGACGGTCTACGGGGCGCGTAGACACTACACCGGGGACGCGGCGACAGAGACGACACTCGCGTTCGTCGGTATCGTGCTGTCGGTGTCGGTCTGGACGGCCGCGCGGAGTCTGGAGCTGCTGTTCGTCGGCCGTGCGCTCTCGCGGTTCTGGCTGTCGGTGGTCTACGTCGGGTTCGGCGGGGCGACGATGTCGGCACTGCTCTTTGGGCTGGCGTTCACGGGGCACAGAGACCAGCTGACCCGGCGCACCGTCGCCGCGTTGCTCGTCGTGCCGGTGCTGGCTGTCGGTATCGCCGCGTCGAACCAGGTCCACGAGCTGCTCTGGGTCAGCGAGGGGTTCGAGACGACGAGCGGGTGGTGGGGCGAGATTGTGGTCCACCGCCGCACGTTCGAGCCGCCGTTCTACGCCTACCTGCTGTACACGGTGGCGGCGGCGGTGACCGGTCTCGCCGCCCTGCTGCGGGCGGCGTTCGGTTCGGCGACGGTCTACCGGCGACAGCGGCTCGCGCTGGTCGCCGGTGCCGGGGCCGCACTGACCGCCGGGCTGTTGTTCGCGGCCGGCCGACAGCCGTTCGTGCCCGACTGGCTCGACCTCAGCCCGGTCGGGTTCGCGCTGATGGGGCTGTGTTTCGGCTACGCCGTCTTCCGGCACCGGCTGCTGGATCTCCTTCCCGTCGCGCGCGATACCGTCGTCGAGGGGATGCGAGACGGCTACGTCGTGCTCGATACCGAGAACCGGGTGGTGGATCTGAACGGTGCCGCCCGGGAGATGTTCGACGTGACAGAGGCAGTGCTCGGAACGCTGGTCACCCGGACGTTGCCAGACTGTGCAGACGTGGTCGGTGACCACGAGCACGGGACCCGGACCGAGGCCGACATCGAACTCGACGAGGAGGGGGACCGTCGGTGTCTGAACGCGACGGTCTCCTCGCTGTACGAGGGTGACCGGCTCGTCGGACGGCTGTTGCTGTTGCAGGATGTCACCGAGCGCAGACGGGTCCAGCGGCGGTACCAGGCGCTCATCGAGAACGCCTCGGACGTGATACTCGTCGTCGACCGCGACCGCGAGATCACCTACGCTAGCCCCTCCGTGGAGGCAGTGCTCGGCTCCGACCCCGAGACGGTCGTTGGACAGAACCCGTTCAGCTTCGTCCACCCGGACGACCGCACGGAGTTCGAGCGGCTGTTCGAGCAACTGCTCGACAGCCCCGGCGAGAAGTTCCGCTACGAGTACCGCGTCGCCGATGCCGACGGTGACCACCTGGACATGGCGGCGTCGGTCTGGAACCTGCTCGACAACCCATTCGTCGGTGGTATCGTCGTCAACGCACGCGAGATAACGGAGCGCAAGGAGCGCGAGCGCGAACTCGAGCGGGCGAACGAGCGACTCGAGGAGTTCGCGAGTGTCATCAGCCACGACCTGCGCAACCCGCTCAACGTGGCCCGCGGCCGCCTCGAACTCGCACGGGAGACGCCGTCGAGGGCACAGACCGACGGGAGCCCGCATCTCGACACGGTCGACAGCGCACTCGACCGGATGGAGGCGATTATCGACGACGTGCTGACACTCGCCCGGGAGGGCCGGTCCATCGGCGAGACCGGGCCGGTGGAGCTCGCGACGAACGCGCGAGCGGCGTGGGGTCACGTCGAGACCGGCCGCGCGACGCTGGTCGTCGCTGACGACGTCACGGTCGAGGCCGACCGCGACCGCCTGCTCCGGCTGTTCGAGAACCTCTTTCGCAACGCCGTCGAACACGCCGTCCCCGGCGAGGGGCTCACACACGGCTCGGCTACCCCCACGGGTGACGGGGACGACACCGCGACCCTGACCGTCACCGTCGGGTTCGACGAGGTCCTGTACGTCGCAGACGACGGTGCGGGGATTCCGAGCGAGGAACGCGAGACCGTGTTCGAGGCGGGGTACACCACGAGCCGCGAGGG
>CAZFMN010000182.1:0-2203 GCA_964520075.1 uncultured Halobacteriales archaeon
TCGGAGATCGGCCGCCAGAGACTCTGAATTGCCAACTCTCACTCGCGGTTCTCATTTTGCGTCTGCATCATTAATAAGCGTCTCTGGCTCTGACGACGTAGCCGTCAGAATATCGAACGACTCGCCTGAGCCACTCTGGGTCTCGCGCCGGGACCCCGGTATCCGCCCGGGAGTCCGGTCTCAGCGTCTTTCAAACCGGAGCCTCCGGACTCGACGAGCGAACACGTCAGGGTGAGCGACGCAGGGAGGCCGGTCTCAGTTCGTGGGTAACGGAAGACGCTGCTGGACGGACTCTTTCAGCCCCTCGGCCCGGGAAGTCCGGTCAGTCGGCGACTCCAGGTAGCCGTTGTCCCGGCACCAGCCGATGTAGTCCCGCAACCCGTCACGGGGGTCCTCGTAGCGGAGATCGTAGCCGGTCTCTTTGAGTTTCTCGTTGGAGAACCACATGTTGCCGGTCAGATACCGCATAGTGGGTGCCTCGACCAGCGGGCGCTCGTCTCGCTCCCGGGCGCGTCGCTCCGCCCGGAGCGCGAGCACGTAGCTGACCTTCGCGGTGAGCCTGTAGAGCGGTTCGGGCATCGGGATGGTGACCAGCCGCCGGTCGAGTTCCGCGGCCAGGAACTCCGCCATCTCGTCGGCCGCTATCGGGTCGCTCAACACGTTGTACGTCTCCCCGATGGCTGTCTCCCGGCCGGCGAGGTAGTCCGCCGCTCCGACGATGTCGTCGACGTGGGCACAGGGGAACCGGCGCTGGTACTTCCGGGGGTAGTTCCGGAACACAGTCGCGACGCCGACACGCTCTATCAGCGACAGGATGTTGTAGATACCGTACTGGTGGCGCGGCCCGTAGATGGGGGCCGGCCGGATGACCGTCGTGTCGATGCGGTCGCCGAAGGCCCGGACAATCTGTTCCTGGACGACCTTGCTCTCGCAGTACCTGTTCTCGGGGTGGTACGGGTCGTCCTCGGACTTTGGCTCCTCGAACCCGGCGTCACCGAGCACACCGAGCGTGCTCCAGTGGACCAGTCGCGGGGTCGTCTCCTGCTCGGCGAGCGCCGACAGGAGGTTGCGTGTGCCCTCGGCGTTGACCGCGTACAGCGCATCCCGCGGCGCGAAGTAGTCGTACAGCGACGCGATGTTGTAGACGGTGTCGTACTCGTGTGCGTCGGCGATGCGCGCGACATCTGCCGGTTCGGTCAGGTCACCGGGGACGAACGCCACGTCGCACTCCTCGATTATCTCGCCGTAGTAGACCGGTTCCGGACTGTCGCCGTCCGGGTCCTCCGTGTAGTACTCCGCCCGTTCACTGCCGGGCAGGTCTGTCGCCACCACCTCGGCGTCCGGGTACTCCTCGGCGAGATACTCGAGCATGTTGCTCCCGGTGAACCCGCAGGCACCGGTGACGAGTATCGTCTCCGTCACGCCGTCTCACCCCGGGCCGACAGGGTCACTGTGCGGGTGTCTCCACCGGGCCGCCGTTCCGTCCGGACCGTCAGACACCCGGGGTGTCCCGCCGTCCGGTCACGAAACCGCCGCGACCTGTCGCCCGCTGGGTCCGGCGCCAGCGACGCCTGCCGCTCACACACACCGTACCCTCCAACCACCCGGAACCCCAGGGTCGACAACCGTTCTCGAGCGCGCGCGGACCGTGCCGACTCGGTTGTGCTCTCGTCAGTTCGCATATCTCTCTCGTAGATATACTGTGTGGGTACTTACCGTTGTTCATAGTTAGTCGTGAAAGACTCTCCCACGGGCAACAACGGACCACCAGACCGGCTGTGACACCGTGCTGTCTGGGACTGCCCGTCGAGCGGCGGCCGGTTCCGGAGCGCCGCCGCGGTGACCGACCCGGCCGGCTCCGGGGGCGGTGGACCGACGCGGTTTTGTCCACCCCGCGACAACTGCGGCCGTGACATCGGTCGACGACTGGGAGCGTGGACTCGCCACAGAGGGGCAGCTCACCCCGGAACTGGTCGAGCGCATCACCGCGGTACACGGTGACCGTGGCCGGCGAGCAATCGAGGCTGTCGGCGAGCGACGCGTCAAACAGTACCGTGATTTCACCGTCGTCGTGGGGTACGAGGCCGAGTACGTCGTCGAGGACGACGGCTGCACCTGCAAGGACGCCGAGTACAACCTCGACAGCGAGGACCCCGAACAGCTCTGCTGGCACGCCATCGCTGTCCGGGTCGCCCGTGCGCTC
>CAZFMN010000183.1:0-2159 GCA_964520075.1 uncultured Halobacteriales archaeon
GGGAGTACCCTCATCCGCGATCCGCGAAGGCCCTCCGTGCGCTCGCCCGGACTCGCGGGACAGCGAGTGATTGCGCGGTTGCGGAGGCGTTTGACGTGCTCCGGATGGTTCGCTAGTACGACGACAGGAGGCCGCTCCGCTCAGTATCTTCCGCATCGTCTGCCGGAGTGATGTCTACCTCGATATAGTAGGTTTCGCCGTCGACTTCTATCTGGGCGTTGTCAAATGGCGGGAACGTCAGCGCCCGCAGGATGTCGAGTAGCTCCTCCAGTGTGTACTGTTTGTCGGGATTGAGGCGACAGAGGTCTTCAAAATCGGACTGGTAGTGGTAGGTCGATTCGCTGTCGTCCTGCTCGGTTGCATCCACAGTTCTGTCCTCAATGTCCGGCCACACTCCGGTGAACAACTCGACGCAGGCCCGCTCGATGCGCTCGTACAGCGACTTGCCGGTATCCGCGAACGACGACTCGACCTGCTTGCGCGCGACAATATCGCCGGTGTCAACTCCGGGGTCCATGAAGTGGACCGTCGCTCCAGCGGGCAGGTCCTCGACGATACTCCAGACGTTCGGATTGTAACCTCGTGCGTGTGGCAGATAGCCCGGGTGAACGTTCAGACAACCCTCCGTGGGTACCGCCAGTATCTCCTCGGGGACGATATGCGCGTACCCAACGGCAACGACAATATCGGGTTCGAGCTGCTCGACCAGCGACAACTGGTCTGGTGTCGTGACCAGCGCCTGCACGGTCACGCCCGAGCGGTCACAGAGCCATTCGTAAATCTCCCAGCCGACGTTGTTGATTCCGAGAAAGACAACGTCCATACTGCCGCTGTAGAACGGGACTGGTAAGTAATTACGTGGTACCGTGTCGCGGCGGTGTGGACGGCGTTGAAAAACTCACAGCCGGCGTCGGCAAGTCTGTCCGCGAGGTCAAGTCGGACGCCGGGCTGGTCACCGAAGGCGACGACCGCCGCGACCGACTCCTCGCCCGCCGGCAAGTCGTCCAGTCCGCCAACGACTGGCCGGCTCGCGACCGACTCGCCGTGCAGGGCCGGGTCGTCGTCGGCGAAAACGATGTCGTCGGTCTCGCCCACAGAGCGCAGGATATCGAGAACGACCCGCCCCTGCTCGCCGGCGCAGTAGACGACGCGCATACATCTGCTGTCGTTGCTGGCGCTGTAAAGGCTTCTGTCGGTCGTCGGTCCCTCATCCCTCGTCGCGCAGTCGGTCGCGGGCGTTTGTGAACCTGTCACCGACCTCAAAGTCGTACTCTGCAGCGAGCGCACTGGCCGGAACGGGACCGTCATCTTCGACCTCCACCTCGGAGAGTTCGATGACTCCCTCCCATGCACCGACGGTGAGCGTCTCGTCTCCGCGAGCGACAATTTCGCACGGTCGAGCGAACGCAGTTTCCTCATCCGGGGGATGCGCTGCCCAGACGGTGACCTTCCGGCCGTCGAGATACGAGAACGCGCCGGGATACGGTCGCGTCTGTCCCCGAATCCAGTCGTACACTTCCCGTGGCGGTCGATTCCAGTCGATGAGTCCGTGCCACGGGTCGCGCTTTGGCCACCACGTTGCCTCGCCTTCGTCCTGTGGCGTTCGCGGGACAGCACCAGACTCGAACTGTGGATAATACTCACGAATCAGTGTCCGTCCTGCCTCAACCATCTTCTCGTACAGCGACGACGCGTCGTCAGTCAGCTCGATGTCGAGTGGTTCCTGTCCGACCAGATCACCAGCGTCTGCCTCCTCAACGAGGTGGAAGAAGGAGAGTGCCGTCTGGTCGAGTCCCTTGATAATCGACCAGGCGAGCGGTGCTCGACCACGGCCACGCGGGAGCGGCGCGGGATGCATTCCGAGGGCTGCGACCGAGGGGATGTTGAGCACCTCTGAATCGACGAGCTGTGACCAGCCGACGACGAACAGCAGGTCGGGGTCGTAGCCGGCAATCTCTGTTTTGATTTCCTCGGTGTTGACCGACTCGACGCGGTGGAGCGGAATGTTGTGCTCCTCGGAGAAAGAGTCGAGGGGGGTCTGGTCCGAGATGTCCTCACGCTCTGGGCGCGTGTAGATTGCCCGAACCTCCGTGCCGGCAACGGACAGTTCCTCCAGACACGCAAGCCCGAGCCTGTTGTGCGTAATAAAAACAACGTTC
>CAZFMN010000184.1:0-2110 GCA_964520075.1 uncultured Halobacteriales archaeon
GAACTGCCCCGTTTCTGGGTCGCGGCGGATTGGTGCACCGGGGTCGGCGGGTGTGATCACCTCGTCACCGACGTACTGGCCGCTCGACCGACCGCGCTTCCCGGGTGACCGCGGGGCGTCCTGCGGCGGGGGAGTGGTGAACCGGCCGTTTGCTTCGACCCGGGCGACCACCGTCTCCATCATCTCGATGCGCTCCTGCTCGCTTTCGGTATCGTCGACGAACCCGCGGGCACGCTCTTCGGGAACATCGAACTCGTTTACCAACACCGAAATCGCCTCTTCGTCTCCCTCCCTCGCTCCCTGGAGGGCAAACTCCTTCAGGTCGCCGCGCCGTTGCTCGATGTTGCGGGCAATCCCGCCGCGCGTGAGTCGTTCGTCCATCGAGTCTTTCCGTTCTCCGTCGATTCCGGTCGCCCCGCCCCCGCGAGCCGCTCGTTCTCTCGCGTCGTCGAGTTTTTCGACGCTCGACCGCCACGACTCCCCGGGTTCGTAGTAGTCCAGCCACTCCGTTCCCTTCACACCCCGCGAGCGGAGCGCGCTCTTCGCTCGCATCGCCTGGAAGCCGTACTTCTGCCAACTCCACGAGACAGATTGGCTGGAGAGACTCTCTCGCTCCGACTCGCTCAGCTCTGTCAGACCGGGGCTTTCCGCTTCCTCGTCCGCAAACGAGCGCGCTGCCGCGCTTTCGAGTCGTTGTCGCTCGCTGTCGGAGAGTTTGCTCACGTCAACCTCGACCGTCTTGTTGCGTCGGTCGAACCTGCCTGTCATCGCGTCGTCGGGGAGCTCGTCTCGGGTCTCGTTTGCGAACTCCCGGGACCCGAAGTCGAACTGTTCGATTCTGCCGCCGCTGCTGGGGCTGTCGCCGTCGCTGGCCGACGTGCCCGACGGCTCCTCGACCAACTCATCTGAGTCAGGAAGCAACTCAAACCCCTGTGGCTGTTGGCTCGCGGGGAGGTCAGCACTCACCTGCTCGATTGCGTCCCCGAACGCGCGTGCTTGGTCGTCGCTCAGATTGAGCGCTCCATCTCCGTCCTCGATTCGCTGCAGCTCCGCGCGTACGTCTCCGAGTGCCGACTGGTCTCCAACATCGAGGATGCCGCGCTCGCCCATCCGGGCGACAAGTTGCCCGGCTTCGGCGGCCCGGCTGTCGGGGAGTTCGAGTCGTACCTCCGCCGTGTCCGGGGTGCCGTCGTCGTCTTGATCGGTCTGGTCGGCGAACTCCCGGCGGGCGGTTTCGAGGGCTCCCTCGCGCGACCGCGTGCCGGCGTCGAGCGTTTCCTGGTCGAGTATCTCGCCGGTCTCTGGGTCGCGCTCGATCCGCTGGGGGTAGAACTGGCCGCCGGCCTGCCGCACATCGATCCGCTCCTCGGTCCCCCGGTCGGTGCGGCCCACGAACTCGCCGGGGGTGCTGCTGTCGCCCGTTGAGCGTCCTGTCTCGTCGACATCGAAGAGTTCGACGGCAGGGGCCGCCGACGGCCGGGTCAGCGTTGGGGCCGCGCGCTGGGCCGCGAGTTGCTCAGGCACGTTCTCCGGCGGGTCAGGCTCTTCATCGGGCGGCAGGAACCGGCCCGGGCTGTCGGTCGCCCCGGGTTGGTCGATGGCGGGCTCCGCGTCGGAGACACTGAGCGCCGTGTCCTGTAGCCGCCGTCGGTCGACGCCGCCGAGCCTGCTAACTTCCTGCCGTTCAGCGTCGGGCACCGGCCGTCGACTGGTGGGCCCATAGTCGTCGAAGGCGAAGGGGCGGGACTGGTCGACATCGGTCAGTCCGCCGTCCTGGCCGAAGAACCCCTCCGACTCGGTCTGCGTGGCGGTGCCGCCACCGAGTGCGGCCTGTCCCTCCAGTTCCTCGGTCTGCTCGAAGAGGCCGGCCTGCTCGCCGGGGTCCACACCTCCGGTGTCGCGGTCGTCGGCGAACGAGTCCGATCCGGTGACGGTCTCGCCAGACCGGTCCATCGTCCGCGTTGCATCAGTGTCCCCGAACAGCGATGCCTGCCGGTCTCTGTCGTCTGTCCAGGGGCTGTCGTCACTCATGGCCCGGGCACTCCCCGTCCTCGCCGTTCAGTTCTTCCACCCCGCGTTTCGTGCGGGGGAGCAGTACGATCTCCGTCGT
>CAZFMN010000185.1:0-2003 GCA_964520075.1 uncultured Halobacteriales archaeon
TACCACCGGATGTCGAGTCGGGCCTCCTCGACCCACCCGGGATACTGCACGTCGTCGAGCACGAGCACGACCGTCGACAGGGTCCCTGCAGTCCGGTCGCGTTCGACCCGCGCGACGAGCGGATGGGTCACCGCCCGGTCGCACAGTTCACCGAGAACCCCATCGTCGACCGGCGCGCTCGAACCCATCTATGCGCTGGCCCGGCGGTCACCCTGCCGGGCAATCCGAATCGCCTCCCTGTGGCGTGCAATCGCCTCGCGCACGGTCGCCCACTCCCCCAGCGCGTCCAGCCGCGATTCGATGTCGACGTGTGAGGCGTCTGCCGGAATCTCGACGGCATCCGGGCTCGGCGCGTCGAACCGCCGCTGGAACGCCTCCGCGCGGTCTTCGAGGTCCGCGAGTCGGTCGAGCAACACCTCGATTGTGTGATTCGACGCGAGGTCGTCGGCGCGCCGCCACCGGAGATACGCCTCGTTACGGACGTAGCGCGTGCCGCGCTCCGTGTCGACCCGCCGGACCACCCCGAGTTCCGCGAAGTCGTCGAGATGCTTGCGGGCGGTGTTGGGCGCACAGTCGGCCCGATTCGAGACCGCAGCAGCGGTGGCTGGCTCGCGGAGCGCGACTGCGACTGACTGCACCCGCTCGCGTGCGTCCTGTGATTCCGACCACGTTGCCCGCTCTTCGGCGAGTGCGTCTTCAGGTGGGGATGGCCCAAACTCGCTCATACGTGATTATTTGCGGTCTAGACGCAAATATATCATGGCCGCCCGGCTGCTGTTCGTCTCCGAGGTGGCAAACGAAGCGCCCAGTCGTCCAGTACAAAGAGAACCACGACTGCGAGAGACAACACCGAAGAGAAGAGTGTATACCCTCCACGCGCAGTCTGGACACAGGAAGATGACCAGCATAGCGATCATCCAGGCCCGCACGGGTTCGACACGCCCCCCGGACACGGTGATGTACCCCTCGACGGGACACCGACCCTCACACACGTCGTCGAGCGAGTCACGGAGGCCCAGACGGTCGTCGCAACCTCGACCGGGTGCCCATCCAGTCACGTTGTGACATAGATACCCAGATGTGGGACAAGTTCTTTATTCATCCCATGCAAACGGGTGACCGTGGCAGTCGAAACGGACTCACACGGACGGCTGTACCTGTCCGCCGAACTGCGGGAGCGGTACGGCGAGAAGTTCCACGTCGTCGAGTACGAGGACCGACTCGAACTCGTCCCCATCGACGAGGACCCGCTGGGGGCCGTCAGAGACGAAATCGGCGACGCGCTCGACGGAGCGTCCAGAGAGACGCTTCGTAACGAAGCACTCCAACGGGCGAAAAGCGAGGCCAAAGCTGATCTCGAGGGGGACGCACAGAACTCGGAGGACAGTGCCGGATGACGGTGTTCGTCGAGACCGACTTCCTCCTGGCGCTCGCCAAGGACGACGACTGGCTGCAAGCGCGCGCCGAGGAGACACTCGAAGCGCGGGATGTCGTCACCTCGCCGTTCGCGTACCTGGAACTGCTCATCGTTCTGGAACGGTACCAGTTCGACTACGTCCGCCTGTTCGCCAATCTGCTCGACGTAGTTCCCGTTGGTGATGACAGGGAGCGACAGATCGTTCTGAAGGCGGTCAACTACTTCGAGGACGGCATGACACCGTTCGACGCGTTCCACGCGGCGACTGCCGAAACGCGCGGGCTGTCGATTCTCTCCTCGGATGGCGCGTACGGAGCGGTCGACCCCGAACGGATTCCGCTGGAACCACAGAGCACGGAAAGAGACGGCGATGGGTGACGGACGACCCCGCCAGAATGGCCAACGCCTACGCGCCGAAGTTGGTCACGCGAAGCAACTCCTGCAGGGGGTCGGTTGTGAAATCGTCGTCGGCGACGACCAGTTCGGCCCCCGTACTGCGGGCTGTTGCGGCGACGAGGAGGTCACGGACCGGCATCTCTGCACCACGGTCGCGGAGCTGGACTTGGATACGGGCAGCTTCGAGTGC
>CAZFMN010000186.1:0-1992 GCA_964520075.1 uncultured Halobacteriales archaeon
CAGAACATAGAGACGCTCGCATGAACGTCTCTGGCTCTCGCGGTGTAACCGCGAGGATATCGAGCGACTCGCACAGTAGAAACAGTTACTACGTTACAGACGTAACCGAAGATATGGCTACGGCGGTCAAAGTCGACGAGGAGGCCAAATCACGTCTGGAGGAGTTGCAGGCGGAGATACGGCTCCGGACTGGCGAGCGGGTCACACAGCAGGACCTGCTCACCCGACTCATCGACGACGCCTACGAGTCACGAGAGGCAGTAATCGACTCGTTCCGCGAGGAGACTGTTCCGCTCTCGGAGGCTGAGAAAGAGACGATGCACAGCGGCCGGTTCAGTTCCGGTGTCGAAACCGACGAGGAGGACATCGACGAGGTTCTCTACGGAGATTCATGACGGTCATCGTTGACACCGGAGTTCTCTACGCGGACCACGACACAGATGCGTCAAGACACGATGTCGCGAGCGAAGCAATCGAAGTGGTCTACGACGGTGAACTTGGAACACCAGTTCTGAGTGACTACATCTACGACGAGGCAGTCACGCTGACGCTGATGCGAGGATGCTTCCCGGTTGCGAAACGACTCGGCGAGCGCCTTCGCGGCGTCGACCCGTACCCGAATGTCTACGCGATGCGTCGGGTCTCTGCGGCAGTCTTCGACGATGCCGTCGAACTCTTCGAGCGGTTCGACGACCAGAAGTTGAGTTTCACAGATGCGACGACTGTCGCGCTGTGTCGCCGACACGCCATCGATTCGGTGCTCAGCTTCGACGACGACTTCGACGGCATCGTTACTCGAATTGACCCCGCGACACTGGCGGGGTGACTGACGTCTTTTTGTGACTGTCAGAATAGTAAATCCGTCGACGACTAATACAGAGAGCGTAGCCCGTTGAGTTCGTCTCTTGAGATACAGCACTGATTCGTATCGGTCGTCCTTGTCGGTCGAAAGCGCCCTCAGAAGAATATCGTCGAGTTGTTCGGGCACATCAGGGTTGTCCGCGTCGCGCAGAATCTCGGCCTCCAGCGTCTCCGGTTGGGGGTCGTCGCCACGAACGGCTCCTCGTCGTGTCGCGGGCCACCGGGGTGGGCTCCGGTCGTCGACGAGGTCTCCGAGGAAGCCCGCGAGGACACCCGTCAGCGGCGCGTGCGCTATCTCGACACTCACAAGCGGGCGCTCTACGAAATCATCAGCGAGGCCGGCCCCGACGGGATCCACTCAGAAGACCTCTGTCGGCGCTACAAGAATACCGTTCAGGACCCGAAGTCCACCTCCAGCCGCCGCCGGTCTCTCGACTCGCTCAAACGCTACGACCTCGTTGATTGGGAGCGCAAAGCCCAGGACCGACAATACTGGGTCAAGAGCACCGGGAACTGACGCTCCAGAGCGTGTTGGAGGGAGACTCCTACTATTTTTTATCAATTCCTGTGAAGAACTGTGTGCAAGATACAGGACGCGTACTCAGTGCTGTATTGAAACTGGGAGAGGGCGAGTCGATGGAGGAAAGAAAGCCCCCGCCGGCTCGACTCCCAGGACTCGCTGCGGTCCTCACTCCGTTGCGGTCCTTTCTTCGTCCGGGCGCGTCGAGCGGGAGGTCGGCGACGCCGACCTCCTGTAACGTGGCGGCGGAGCCGCCACGCAGGCGGCCCGTTTCAATCCACCCAGACCGGCCACGTCCCTCCCCACCCGATTGCGCTCCTCAGTCGCGTTGCTCTCACGGGTCGTGCCTCCGTTCGAGCAGCGGAGACCTCGCTCCGCTCGGTCTCCCGCTCCCTGCGGTGCTCATCCCTCGCACGGTGGTGGCTCACGGGTCCGGCCACGCTCGCCAGCGCGCGCCACCACAGCGGTCAGGTGGCATCGCACCGCTGTACCGCATGTTCGATAGAGCACTATTTTCGGCACCCACATATACATGTCTATCGACGGAGATTCGCCATCGGAGATCGGCCGCCAGAGACTCTGAATTGCCAACTCTCACTCGCGGTTCTCAT
>CAZFMN010000187.1:0-1986 GCA_964520075.1 uncultured Halobacteriales archaeon
TTAAACGCCGGTATCGACAATTCAGTCTCAATGGCAACACTCCACGACGCACCACCGAAGGAGACAATCGAGGCGGTGGCCGACCGGCTGGAATCGACCGACGCGATCCAGGAACCGGACTGGCTGCTGTACGCGAAAGCCGGTGTCGACCGCGAACTGCCGCCCGAGCAGGAGGATTTCTGGACACGCCGGTGTGCGAGTCTGCTCCGGAAGGTGGCGATCGACGGTCCGGTCGGTGTCGGCAGTCTCCGGACCGAGTACGGCACCGCGAAGCAGGGCTCCAACAGGTACCGCGTGCGACCGCGACAGCAGGCACAGGGGTCGGGCAACATCATCCGCACCGCGCTCCAGCAGCTCGAGGAGGCTGGCTACGTCGAGGTGGCCGACGGCGAGGGCCGGACGGTGACCCCCGAGGGACACAGTTTCCTCGACGAGGTTGCACAGGAGGTTGTCGAGTCTCACCCCGCGCTCGAACGCTACGCCTGAACCGGGCTCCAGTTCTCTCTATCCTGTCGCCTCACGCGAGCACGGCATCCAGAACCGACTCGACGTCGTACCGCACCGGGTCGGTCGCGGGGACACCGAGTCGGTCACCGTAGTCGTCGACAGCGCGGCGCGCGTCGTCATCGTCGAGTGCCTGTGTGTTCAGCAGTCCCGCGTCGACGGTTGCGGGCGAGACGGGGTCAGCGAGTTGCTCGTAGCGGCGGGCGTACGTCGCGGGGTCGGGGATGTCGAACGCGTCGTAGCCGCCGACGGTCTCGCGGCCGGCGACGTGACAGAGCACGAGTGAATCGGGGTGGGAGCCGTGGAGGATGGCGGCGGTGACCCCCGAGTAGGCCGGGTGGGTGAGCGCGCCCTGGCCCTCGACGAACAGCACGTCGCTGTCGGCTGCCTGGCGGAGGAGTCGCTCGGTCGCGCCGGCGGCGAAATCCGAGATGACACGGTCGATTGCGATACCCCAGCCGGTAATCATAATACCGGTCTGGCCCGTCGGAACGACCGCCGCGTCGAGTCCACGCTCGCGGGCCGCGTCGCGCAACTCGAAGGAGCCGGTCATCTTGCCCGACGAGCAGTCGGTCCCGACGGTCAGCACCACCCGCGTATCGACGCCCTCGCCGGTCGCAACCGAGAGGTCGTCGGGTGGGTCCCGCACGTCACGCAGGTCGACCCCGTGCTGGTCTGCCAGGCGAGCGAACTCCTCGTCCTCGGCGAGGAGGGAGTGGAGGCCGGCGACAACGTCCCAGCCCCGTTCGATTGCATCGCGCACGTCCGGCCGCCAGGCGTCCTCGAACCCCCCGCCGATCGGTGCGACCCCGACGACCAGCGCGTCACAGTCGGGCGCGTCGTCGACCCCGGCGACGATGGGTGCATCCTGCACGTCCGGAACGTGTTCGGACACCCTGTCACCGGCCAGGTCACGGTCGAGCACCGCGACCACCTCGTGGTCGGCGTACCGGAGGATACCGACCGCTGTCTTCGCCCGCCCCGGAAAGAGTTCGTGTGCCAGCAGGACGACACGCATACCCCTGTAGTCGGCTGGGCGACAGTTAAATCGACCGCTCGGCACCAGACTGGCCGGGAACCACCGACAACAGTTGTCGGACCGTGCCGGTCACCGACCCGGGTGCAGAGCCAGCAGCGACGAGCAACACGCCAGCCGTCGGCATCGGTGACGACCGGGAGAAGTCGGTGCGTATACGTGGGTCCAGACAGTAGGTGATGATATGTCCGAACAGTACCAGGACGAGTCCGCGGAGGCGGGTCCGGACGCGAAGACGCTGTCGGTGGTTGGTGGGTTCCTCGGAACCGCGCTCGGGTCGCGTCGGGGTCGACTCGCCGCGCTCGTGGGAGGCGCTATCGGTGGGACGCTCGGCTACCTCGCCGGTGCTGCTGCCGGTCCGACTACGGAGAATGCCCCTGAGGAACCGGTTGTCGTCACCGTCGACGGAACCGACGACGAGGGTGGAGAAGTCGAGGCAGACGACG
>CAZFMN010000188.1:0-1868 GCA_964520075.1 uncultured Halobacteriales archaeon
GTGCCACCACCGAATCACGGACAGTTGCAGACGCCATCGTGTCGGTCGAAGCCGGGGCCCGGCCTCGGCAGCTTCACTTGCAAGAGTGGTGTGTCTACGCGGGGTGACTGTCTTGGTGAACACAGCCTGTGCGCAAGGTCGAACCCAAGTAGTGCCAGTGGTCGGAATGTATATACCGCTGAGCAAAGGACGGAGACACATGGAAATCGACGGCACCAGAATCGGGCACGACTGTTTGCCCTACTTCATCGCGGAGGCGGGTGTGAATCACAACGGCGACCTCGACCTGGCCGAAGAGCTCGTCGATATCGCAGCGGACGCTGGTGCCGACGCTGTGAAGTTCCAGACGTTCAGTGCGGACCGACTCGTGACGGAGGACGCCTCGAAGGCCGAATACCAGGAGGAGACGACAGGCGAGGGCGAGCAGTACGAGATGCTCCAGCAGTACGAACTGGACCGGGCGGCACACGAACGGCTGATGACCTACGCCGCCGAGCGTGGCATCACGTTCCTCTCGACGCCGTTCGACCCGGACAGTGCGGACATGCTGGCCGACCTCGGCGTGCCCGCAATCAAGATCGGGTCCGGAGAACTGGACAATCACCCGCTTCTCGAACACGTCGCCGGCCTCGGTCTTCCGATGGTCGTCAGCACCGGCATGGGGACGATGGAGGAGGTCCACGCGGCACACGAGGTCATCAGAGCGGTCGATTCGGAGATTGAACTGACCTTTCTGCACTGTACGTCGGCGTATCCGGCAGCGGTCGAGGATGCGAACCTCCGTGCGATGCAGACGATGGAGGAGGAACTACCGACGCCCGTGGGCTACTCGGACCACACGACGCTGCCGGAGACGCCCGGGCTGGCGGTCGCCGCTGGCGCGTGTCTCGTGGAAAAACACTTCACGGTCGATTCGTCGCTTCCCGGTCCTGACCACGAGGCGTCGCTCGAACCCGGGGAACTGGAGCGTGCAGTAGCGATGATGCAGACAGCGGCGACGGCACTCGGAAGCAGTGAGAAGGAGCCGACAGCCGCAGAACTCGAAAACGTCGAAAATACCCGGAGGGCACTGCACGCCGCGGTCGAGATTACCGAAGGTACGGCGATTCAGGCGGACGATGTCGATATTCTCCGTCCGGCGACCGGTCTCTCGCCGCGGCGGTACGACTCGGTTATCGGCGCACGGGCGGCCACCGATATCGAACCGGGCGAGTCGATAACTGCCAGCGACGTGGACGGTATCGCCGAGGGGGCGGAGTGATGTTCGCCGGTGGCCAGACGGTGCTGGTCGTCGGTGCACACCCGGACGACGAAGTACTGGGTGCGGGCGGGGCCATCGCAAAACACGCCGACGCCGGTGACGATGTACACGTGCTGATTGTCACCGAGGGGGCGACCGCGCAGTACGACGACGAGAGTCTCATCGAGCAGAAACGCGCCGACGCCCAGGCGTGTGCGGAACGGCTTGGCGTGACGGAACTCCACTTTGGTGACCTGCCGGACATGCGGCTGGACGATGTCGCGCACGTGGAAGTTAACGCGGTCATCGAGGATGTCTGCGAGGAAGTCGAGCCAGACATCGTCTACACGCACTCACGGCAGGAGGTGAACCGAGACCACGTCGCAGTCCACGACTCGACGCTCGTTGCAACCCGGCCCGGTTCAGGTGTCTCGACTGTGCTGGCGTACGAAACGCCGTCATCGACAGAGTTCGCGCCCGACAGCTCTGGGTTCGAACCGACGCTGTTTGTGGATATCGACGACTACCTCGACACGAAAGTCGAAGCCTTCGGATGCTACGACCTCGAAGTTCGGGAGTACCCTCATCCGCGATCCGCGAAGGCCCTCCGTGCGCTCGCCCGGACTCG
>CAZFMN010000189.1:0-1860 GCA_964520075.1 uncultured Halobacteriales archaeon
CCGCGACGACGACATCGGTGCCGGCATCGAGCAGCCGCTCGGCGAGATGCGACCCGACAAAGCCCGCGCCGCCGGTCACCAGTGCCGTTCCTCCGGAGAGTTCCATACTCGGGTGCTCGTGGTGCGTCTCAAAGTAGATTCTGGTTCCCGACGCCGAGACGGAGGCACAAATCATTAACCGGCAGTCTCGCTATACCCGGTCATGAACGTCGCCGTCGTCGTCCTCGACACACTGCGGAAAGACGCCTTCGAGCGCGAGTTCGACTGGCTGCCGGGTCGACTGTACGACAGCGCGTGGTCGCCGAGCCACTGGACGGTCCCGGTCCACGGGGCGATGTTCGCCGGTCGCTACCCCAGCGAAACCGGCGTGCACGCGAGGAACGTCAGACTGGACTGCAGAGAGCAGGTGCTCGCAGAACAGCTCCGGGACTCGGGCTACACGACACGTGCGTTCAGCTGTAACCCCTACGTCTCTCCGGTGTTCGGCTACGACCGCGGGTTCGAGGAGTTCACCGGTAGCTGGCGGCTCCGACAGCTCGACCCGGCGCTGTTCGACTGGAGCGCGTTCGTCTCCGAGACCAGAGGCGAGGGTCCGACCAGGTATCTCAGAGCCCTCTACCGCTGTCTGCGAGACGACTGTCGCACACTCGCCTCGCTGAACCACGGTGTGAAGATGAAACTCCGCGACTGGGACTACGTCGACAGCATCGACGACGACGGCGCGACCGAGGCGCTCTCCTACGTCCGCGAAACGGAGTTTGGCTCCGGGGAGTTCCTGTATCTCAATCTCATGGAGGCCCACACCCCGTACGACCCGCCCGAGGCGTACAGGACCGTCGAGGTGACCCACGGCCGCGGCCTGGAGGCGACCGTCGCGGAGGGCGAGGACCCGGATGTCGACGCCGAGGCGGTCAGACAGGCCTACGGCGACTGTGTCCGGTACCTCTCGGACCGCTACGAGGAGATATTCGCCGCGCTCACCGAGCAGTTCGACTACGTCATCACGCTCTCGGACCACGGCGAACTCCTCGGGGAACACGGCGGCTGGATGCACGGCTACGGGCTCTACAGCGAACTCACGAACGTCCCGCTCTCGGTCTACGGCCCCGACATCGAGGAGGGCCGGACCGACGACCTGGTCAGCCTGCTCGACGTCCACGCGACGGTACTCGATATCACTACCGACGAGACCAGCCCCCGGGGTGAGTCACTGCTCGATGAGCGGGAACGGGAGCACTGTCTGACCGAGTACCACGGGTTCACCGCACAGAAACTGGCGAAACTGCGGAGCGCGGACATCCCGGCAGAGCGCATCGACACGCACGACCAGACGCTCCGCGGACTCGCCCAGCCGGGATACTACGGGTTCGAGACCCCCGACGGGTTCGTCGAGACGGGCACACAGGGCAACGCCAGGGACACGCTCGAGGGCCTGGTCGACGGTCTGGACACGAGTACACGCCACGAGCGCGAGCACGAACTCTCCGATGACGTGCTGTCACAGCTCGAGGACCTTGGATACGCCTAAGCGCCCGACAGACACCGGGAGAGCCGAGCGAAGTGGCGTTCAGTTCGATTCCGAACCTGGCGGGGCAGTCCCGGGTGGGTGCTCATACTGCCGGAGGAAAATCCGTGCGGATTGTCGCCGCCGGTAGAGCCTGCCGTCCGGTTCGTCGCGGCTCTGTCCAGTTCGTCGGAGCAACTCTCTACGTACGTCTGTCCGGCAGTATCACTCGTCGAGATATCCAAGCGCGGCCAGCTGTTGTCTGTCGACATCGTCCTCCGGTTCACGAATCTGTTTTATCTCTCTTCTCTGTAGATGCTCGGGAATCAGTGAGTTGAGTTCCGAGACAGTCTCTG
>CAZFMN010000190.1:0-1824 GCA_964520075.1 uncultured Halobacteriales archaeon
GCGGTCTGTCGCGCCCGGTCGAACAGGTCACGGATCGCCTGCTCGCTCTCGCCGACGTACTGGTCGAGCACCTCCGGCCCGGCCACCCGCACGAAGTTGACGCCGCTCTCGCCGGCGATTGCCTCCGCCAGCAGTGTCTTCCCGGTCCCGGGCGGGCCGTGTAGCAACACACCCGAGGGCGGGTCCGTCGCCGCCGCCCTGAACAGCGGCTCGTACGCCAGCGGCCACTCGATGGCCTCGCGCAGACGGGCCTTTGTCTCGTCGAGACCCCCGACATCGGTGAAACTGGTCGTTGGCGACTCGGCGACGTACTCGCGGGCCCCCGAGGGCTCGATGCCGGTGAGCGCCTCCTGGAAGTCCTCGCGGGCGACACGCATCTCCATCTCATCGGCCCCGGTGTCGTCGGCCGCTGTCGGGCGCTCACCCCGGCGGAGCGCGGCCATCCCCGCCTCCCGTGCCAGCGACGCGATATCGGCACCCACGAACCCGTGCAGGCGCTCTGCCAGTTCGTCCAGGCGGACGTCGTCGGCCAGCGGCATATCCCGGGTATGCACGTCGAGTATCTCCCGGCGCCCGGCCTCGCTTGGCACACCGATCTCGATCTCGCGGTCGAACCGACCGCCCCGCCGGATTGCCGGGTCGATCGCGTCGACGCGGTTCGTCGCGCCGATAACGACGACCTGCTCGTCGGAGTCGAGCCCGTCCAGCAGCGTCAGCAACTGGGCGACCACCCGGTTCTCCATGTCGCCGCTGTCGTCACGCTCGCCGGCGATCGAGTCGAGTTCGTCGAGGAAGATGACCGCCGGCGCGTTCTCGGAGGCCCGCTCGAACGCCGTCCGGAGCCGCTCGGCGGACTCTCCCTTGTACTTCGAGACTATCTCCGGGCCGTGAATCGTGTCGAAGTGGGCGTCGACCTCGTTCGCGACCGCGCGGGCGATCAGCGTCTTCCCGGTCCCGGGGGGACCGTACAGCAGGACCCCCTTCGGCGGCTCGATACCCAGCCGTGTGAAAAGCTCCGGCTCCGACAGCGGGAGCTCTATCATCTCCCTGACCAGTTCGAGCTCCTCGTCCAGTCCGCCGATATCCTCGTAGGTCGTCCCGGTCGTCAGCCCTCCGCCCTCGTCCCCATCCTCGCCGTTCTCGTCGGTGCTCCCGGTTCCGTCTGTCGACCCCTCGCCGACCGACACCTGCTCCGGGTCGACCTTGACCCCCGTCGACTCCGTGATACGGACCGACCCTGTCGGTGTGGTGTCGGTGACGACGTAGGGACCGTACCCCTCGATGCGCAGTTGCTTGCCGGTGCGGACCAGCCTGTCGACCAGTTTCCGGCGGACAATCTGCTCGGCGGGCGCTTGGCTGGCGTGGTCGCTGGCCGGGTGGAGTGTCACCTCGATCGCGTCGTTCACCGACGCCTTCCGGACGGTGACGTGCCCGCCGATGTTCACACCGACACTGGCACGCGTGTCACCGTCGATGCGGATGATATCGCCCTCGTCGTCGCCGGGCCAGACCTTCGCGACTGTCAGACGCTCACCCTCGATTATTATCGGGTCGCCGCTGAGGACACCGAGGCTGCTCTGGAGCCGTGTCGGGAGCCGCGCGATACCGCGTCCCGCGTCCTGCTTGCGCGCCCCCTCGACTCTGACCTCCGCTCTCCCGTCGCTCATACACCACTGTACGTGTGGATTCCGTTTAAACGCACAGATATTGGTCGCCATTATCCCACTCGATTCGCTCGACCAGTCTTCCGTGTCTGACCCGACCTGGCCCGGCCTGACCGCCGTGTCTCTGTGCCTCTGTGGCTACCTCCCGTCGGCCGCGTGC
>CAZFMN010000191.1:0-1810 GCA_964520075.1 uncultured Halobacteriales archaeon
CCCGTCGGTGGCTCCGTCGCCGCCCCCGTCGGACCCGACCGTGCCGTCCGTGGTGTCGTCGCCGTCGTCACCGGTCCCGTCGGGAGGGTCGCCGGGCACGTCGACGACGCTGGCGACGCGTCCGGCCGTCCGGTTCACCGTCGGCCGGTCGTCTGGCTCCGGTCCTGCGATGTCCTCGGGCCAGTCGGTCAGCGACGGCGGGTTCGCCTGACTGCCGGCCCTGTCGGGGAACGTGTACAGCGCCTCCTGTGTCTCGTTCAGTCCGCCGAAGCTATCGCTGAGGTCGACACTGCTGGCGACGTAGCAGTCGCCGGCGGCCTGTGCCGTCCAGAAACTCGTCTCCCGCGGGTTCCGCCAGCGTGCCAGTTCCACCGGCGCCGCCGGGTCACTCACGTCGTACACCCCGACGCCGCCGAAGTACCAGGAGGTGTACAGCCGGTCGCCACGGAAGTCGGCGTTGTGTGACGTGGTGAACCAGCCCGCCGTCGTCTGGTCGAACGAGGCCGGCGGCGCTATCGTCGAGCGCTTCTCCGGGTCCGCCGGGTCGCTCACGTCGTAGATGTCGACCCCGCTGGCCCCGCCGACACGCACTCCTGCGTCCCCGAGTCGCCCCGCCCGGTCGTCGACCGCCCAGGTCTCCCTGCCCACGAGCAGCAGCGTGCCGTCCTCGTTCACCGTCGCGTAGTGGTCCGCACCGCCCGGTGTGCGTGCCACCAGAAACGCCTCCTCGGTGGAGACCGCGGCCAGTTGCTCGCGCGTGGCGTCGGCGACCCGACCGAGCGCCTCGGGGTCCCCGGGGTCGCTCACGTCGACCATCCAGGTGCCGGCATCCCAGTACGGCAGATACGCCGTGCCGTCCTGCACGTACACGTCGTGCAGGGCACGCAGCGGCACTGGAACCTCCGCCCACCGCTCGTCCGCGTCCAGCGGCGACCACCGCCCGACCTCGACCGGGTCGTCGTCCGACACGTCGACCATCACGACCGACATCCCCCGGTCCCGGCCGGTCACGTACACCGTCTCGTCTGTGAAGTACGCGTTGTGGATGTGGTCCTCTGTTGGGTGGAAGGCGACCTGCTCGGGTCGGGTCGGGTCGCTCACGTCGAACAGGGCGACCCCGCTTGGCTGGTTCGGGGTGAACTGCGCCGGCCCAGCAACCGCCAGCCTGTCCCCCGAGGGCCAGAGGTCCCAGATACCGCGGAGTAGCTGGTCGGTGTCGGTCTCTATCTCGCGGCGCTCTGCCAGCACCGTCGGCTCCCCGGGATCGGAGACGTCCACGATTGCGAACCCGTCGGTCGCGGCGACGTACGCCAGGCCGTCCGCGACAACGGCCTCGCGTGCCCCCGGCACCGCTACACTCCCGAGCGGTCCGTACCCCTCCTGTGGTGTCCCCCCGGACGAACGGCCGGTCTGTCGACTCCCGTCCGCGCCGACTGTGGCCGGTATCGCACTCCCCCCCAGAAGCGCACCGGCCGCCCGTAGCGCGGTCCGTCGGTCGAACTCCATACCTGTTTCTGGTGTCTCGCAGGTGTATGTGTTTCCGTCTCGAACCCCGACCACCCGGATGTCGTCCGGAGGCGCACGGGAAACCGTAGTTTATTTTATACCCGCCGGAGAACACCGAACCGATGTCAGACGAGATAGAGCTCCTCGAAGTCGAACTCGACCAGTCACTCGAAGACACCGCCGCGACCCTGCGTGCGCTGGCCGGCCTCCTCGAAACCGCCGGCGACGAACTCACCGTCGCTATCGGCGGCGAGTCGACCACACTCCCCGCCACGGAGGAGGACGCCGAACTCGAACTCGAAGT
>CAZFMN010000192.1:0-1798 GCA_964520075.1 uncultured Halobacteriales archaeon
CCAGGAGCACGTCGAGCCGGTTCTGGAACACCCGCCCGAACTGGCTCATCGCGGCTGGTGCCGCGTGGTTGTAGAACCGCCGGGCCTCCGCCCGGGCACCCCGCAGTGTCCCCCAGAGACCCGTTATCTGTCCCGTGAGCGGGACGATACCGGCCGCGAGCAGCCCCGTGCAGACGACGATACCACCCGCGACCCCCGCCGAGGAGTAGCCGAGTGCGAGCGCGGTGACACCGCCGACGAGTCGCACCACCGGGCGGAGCACCCGGTTCAGCACTACCTCGCCACGGGCGGACCTGACCGCCCGGAAGATACCGGCGCTGGTGCTGATAACACCGAGCAGCGCGACGAGAACGCCGAACGCACGCAGTGTCGCCGGAAACGCGGGCTGGTCGACGGTGATGTCGTTTATCGAGGGTGCCGAGACCCAGACGAGTGTGGCGAGCACACTCCCGAAGACCAGGGTGGTCGCGTAGGCCAGGCCGACGACGGTCGACCGGCGCTCCGGGTCCTCCTCGTAGGCCGGGAGGTACCGCTGGAGCGCCGGCACGCCGCCAAAGGTGACTACACGGACCAGTAGCTGTGCGATCCGCCACGCGAGCGCGTAGACGCCGTACGCGACTGGCCCGAGACCGCGGGCGAGCACCGCCTCGAGTATCGTCGTCAGCGCGCGCTGGCCGAGGTGGCCGCCGGACGCGACGACGGCACCGCCGGCGATTGTGATCAGCGCCTCGCGTTCCTCGTCCGGAACCGACTCTCCGTTCTCGGACACTCGTCGTACCACCGGTACTCGACCGGTCGGGGTAATAAGCAGCGCCATCTCGCACCGGAGTACAGCAACAGGCCGGATACGGAGCGGTGGTGAGAACGGTCCCGGCAGGTCGGGCGTCGACGTGGACCCAAACCGATATCAGGAGGTACGACCGAGTGACTGGTGTGGGCACGTAGCTCAGTCTGGATAGAGCGTCGGACTTCTAATCCGACGGTCGTGGGTTCGAATCCCATCGTGCCCGTCCTCTGCGAACGACAGTGAGCAGCGACGGCACCGGGATTCGAACCCGGAGAGTCGCAGTGTCGAGCGGAGCGAGGTGACCGTCTCCACTCGGTTCGAATCCCATCGTGCCCGTGACGGTCAGATTCGACAGAGGGCTCGGGACTGTGGTCGAACTTTCACTCGAACCACAGTCGATATCGCCACTCTGTCGTACCACCGTGGCGGGGGGCTTATATCCGGCAGTTCACTATCGTAGGTATGACGCTCCTGTCGTTCGACGAGCAGGGAATCGATGTCGTCTACGAGGGAATCGAGTTCCGCCTGGAGAAGGAACTCGTCGAGGAGGCGACACGCAAGCAGTATCCGGAGGTAACAGACCACGAGGTGCTCCAGATGGTCGAGGAGGACCCCCCGCTGTCGGGTGAGCCACAGCGCATCGCCGAGATTCTGGCGTGATTCATACGGTCGTGCAGAAGTATTTTCGCTTCGATTCGGCCTCCGAACGTATGATATCCTGTCTCTGGCGGTAGTTCCTTGCGCACGACCGTATCAGAGCCCGAAACTCTCCGCGAGCAGTTCCTCGGACCGCTCCCCGACGGCGTAGGTGTCACCGCCGACCACGTCGACGGTGACCTGTGCCGGGCCGAACAGTTCCAGCGGGAGTTCGCCGGTCTCCCAGCCGACGTCCTCGAATATCTCGGCAAATGGGGTGCCGTACTCGGTGCGGGCGGTCGAGACCACCTCGTCGAAGCGGTCGAACGGGCGGTCGACGACGAGATGTGCCCGACTCCCGTACGCGAGTGCGTC
>CAZFMN010000193.1:0-1783 GCA_964520075.1 uncultured Halobacteriales archaeon
GCTGGATTCGCGTCACTGGTCGAACACCTCCTGAAAATCCTCGATGTACTGGAGCGCCGTTGACCACGCACCGATCCGCCGGAGATTCGCATCGAGTACCACGCCGTACTTGTCACTGTCAGTGTCCAACGGGTGTGCCTCAAGACGATTCCACACCGATGCCCACGACCGCCACGGGCGACTCCCGAGTCAAGCCGACGGTTGGCCTCGAGTGCTTTCGTCGACCCGCAAGGCGAACTCATCGCCCGCGTAGACCGTCCGGTGAGGAACAATCTCGCCGACGTCGTCGACAACTAGTTGGAGATCACTGAACTCGTGACCGGCGCGGTAGGTGTCCAGCAGCGCCGCCACGAGGAGCGTGTGGTATTTCAGACTCGTGTACGGGTAGTAGACGCTCTCGGTGAACGCCGCAGCAACATCGGTATCAAGCCACGCCCAATGCATGGCCGCCGGGTCGTCTTCGGTCAGGAGGTCGTGCACGGCGCTTTCGACACCGTCGCGCGTGAACCCCCGTGGATCGTACCGGCTCTCGCCATCGATGAGCGACAGTCGGTAGTGCGTCTCGTGGGTCTCGACGGTCTGTTCAGGCTGGCCACTGGGCCGGCTCAGCGCCGCCGCATCGACGTCCGCGCCGTGAGGAACGGTCTGGTTCACGGCCACCCCGGCGAACGTCTCCGGGGCGTAGTCGTGTGGCTGGCCATTCAGTTTGTGCGTATCGTGGCGGTAGACCGCCACCATCGTATCGTCGCTCATGGCCCCTCGCTGGTGCGCTCTTCGAGCGCGTCGACGAACACCGGGCGGTACTTCTCAGCCCACTGATCATCTTTCTCGTCCATCGCGTTTGTGCTCCCCCTCCCGCGGTCGAAGACACGCTTCAGTTCATGTTCGTCGTAGAGTGGATTGATCAGTTCGCAGTCGACGATCCCCGCGCCGAAGTTCCGGGCACCACCGAGCTGGTGCATGAAATCGGTGCGGTGGTCATCAAGATACCTGATCGCTTCAGCGAGGAGGCCGACGAACTCGGGCTTCGTCTCCCAGAAGGAGAGGTGCCACACACCGTCAAGGTTGGCAACAGCGTCGAGCTCAGCATTGCGAAGCGGTTCGCGGTTGTCCCCGCGGTTCCGAGAGACAACGCTCCGATTCAGCCGGTGATAATGGCCCTCGGCCTGGCCGCGCGTGTAGTCCACACTGGAGCGGACGGGGTTGAACTTGACCGGTCGCCGCATCACCGTTCCGGGGACGCCACCGAACCCACCGAAGAGGTCGAAGATCACGCACCCGTCGTCTTCTTTTGGATCGTCAGTACACGTGCCCTTCTCGTGGTAGCCGGCGTCGAGATCACGGGTGTAGACGCCGTCCTTCATGAAATTCGCGTTGGCCTCGCCGGGGTGGCAGGCCGTTCCGCCGTGGTCTTGGACGACAGCTTCCATGCCGTGTCGGAGCCAGCCCGAGAGTGGGAACGCCGGAATGATGCCGCCGATCTGGTTTTGCGGGTCATCATCCTCGTAGTTGCCGTTACTCGCGTGATGCCGATCGGTCATGATGCTGTCACCAATCACGAGGAGGTCAGCCTGTAAGCGGATGTACACGTCCTCGAAGTCGGCATCGTCGTGAGCAACGGGAGTATCGATCGGTTCGCTCACGGTTGCGATCCCTGCGTTGGCGGGCTAACGCGTCGTGTCAGCACTTCGGCGACACAGAGCCGGTGAGACTGGGTCGCTGAATAGATTTCGACGCCTTCTGCAGTGGAGAGAACGGAACCGGTGACCCCTGCCCGCTCAGT
>CAZFMN010000194.1:0-1744 GCA_964520075.1 uncultured Halobacteriales archaeon
GACCGCGGTCAGCGCGCCGAGGGTGAACGACAGCAGCAACGCCGGGGCAGCGAGCAGCGCGACGAACGCCGGAACCGCCGCCGCGTAGGCCAGCAAACCACGGGCGCTGTACGTCTCGCTGGCGGTTCGAGTCCGGGTCGGTGACATGCGGGTCGTCGGTGACATCGTATCTGTACCCACGGGCCATTCCATCCTGGGCTCTCGTGCTAGCTATACAGACCCGACCGGGTCTAGCTACTGAGAGTCCAGGAGATCTCGGCGACTCGTGTCCCAGCGGTCCCGAGTCCCAGCCGTGGGGGCGCGACGAGAGGGGGAGCCTGTCGACACCGGGCCAGCGGACGCCTGGGGCCGTCGGCCGGGTGCTCGCCCCGGGCACACGGGAAGATACTGTGCCCGGCCCTGCCACGGAGACACCCCGACAGGTGTAGCGGTACCGTCCGGCCGGCGCGTCGGGAGCCCTGCCGGCCAGACCGCACTCAGCGCGCCGAGCGTGCCGCCTCGAGAGCGTGCGTGACGGCATCGGGGTCGTCGACGACGAACCGGACCGTTCGCCGGTCCGTCGTGACCTGGACGCGGCTCTCGAACCCCCCGGCCAGGAATGCATCGAGTGGTCGTCCCAGCGCACGCAGGAGACTGTCCCCTGGCTCTGTCCCGACCGCTCGAACGTCGTCGAGGTTCACGTCCACGTCCGTCGCCCCGAGTCGTGCGTCGAGCGAGTGCGGTCTGAACGCGATGCGCCGGGTGGTGAGAAACAGCCGACCGCCGCGCGCGATTCGACGGTGTTCCGCGTGGTTGCAGTGCCAGGTCTCGCGGACCGACTCGCCGTCGGACACCTGAAGATCCGACGCGTCTGGGACGTCGAGCCATCGCCACAGCGGACCGTTCCTCGCTGTCACGCTGCTTTCCATACAGTGACAACGACCGTGACCGATAAAAATGCGTACTGCCGTCTCACAGTACGGAACAGCGTGGTGCCCGCTCGAGCTCCGCCACGCGACTGAGGTCACAGCCCTCGTACTGACGATTCAAGATTCCACGCATCTTCGACTGTCAGTATCAGGGATGTATCAGGTCCCCGTGTTCACGTGCCTCTGTCAGTCAGTGTGAGCGGACACAGCGACGACGGGTTTTTCCCGACCCTGACCGTCTACGGTCACGTGTACAGCCTGAACGTGCCGGTTCCAGGGCGGGTCGCGGCACTGGCGAGTGACCTCGCGCGGGAGTTGCCGGCCGCACGCGCCCGGAGTCGGGGCGAGCACAGCCTCTGTGTGAAGCGTCTCGACGGGACCGGCACCGACGGGGGCTACAGCAGGCTGGCGGCTCGCAGTCGCGAGGCTCTCGCCGACCAGGGCTCGTTCGAGGTCAGCGTGACCGGTGTCGACTGCTTCGAGAGACCTGCCGTCGGGAGCGGGCCGGTCGTCTATCTCGTCGTCGAGTCACCCGAACTTCGCCGGCTCCACGGACGACTCGCGGCGGTGTTCCCCCCGGTCGAGGGAATCGAGGGTCCGGAGTACACCCCGCACGTGACCGTCGCCCGCGGCGGGTCACGCCGCGGGGCAGCGCGTGTCGCCGACCACAGTGTCGAACCGATAACCTGGACCGTCTCCGAACTCGTGTTCTGGGATGCGGCCTCTCACCGGTCCGTGAGCACCGTCTCGCTCGACCGGCAGTGACAGGGAGTCTGCTCTCTCAGCATCTTTCGAGGCGGAGCCCCCGGCCTCAAGTCGTGAGGGATCGGAGATCC
>CAZFMN010000195.1:0-1647 GCA_964520075.1 uncultured Halobacteriales archaeon
GACTTCAACAACTTCGACGCGACGGACAACCACAACGAGATTGCGTCGGCGGTGAACGCGAGCTTCCGGTTCAACGACGACCAGGTGGTCGACGACCAGAACAACACGGGTGCCCGGTTCGTGCCGACGACGGGGAACTTCGACACGGACAGGTTCACGTCGCTGTTCAGCGACCGCGACGGACTCGGACTCGAACTGAATATCAACGAGAGCTACGAGGTGGACGTCATCAGTGTCACAGACGGCGACACCGTCGACGTGCAGTTCAACAATAGCGAGGGGACGATAGACACCGTCCGGGTGAACGGTATCGACACCGCCGAGACCGGCACCACCGACGAGCGACTCGAGGAGTACGAGGGTATCGACAACGGCACCGCACTCAGGGACAGGGCCGCGGCGGCGAGCACATACGCACAGAACCAGCTCGCAAACGAGACGGTGACCCTGAGCTTCGCCCCGACAGAGGGGCTCCGCGGTGACTTCGGACGGCTGCTCGGGTTCCTCGAACTCCAGGACGGCAGCGTCTACAACGAGGAGGTCATCAGAGACGGCTGGGCGCGTGTCTACGACTCCGGGTTCTCCCAGCACGACGAGTACTGGGAGCTCGAACAGCAGGCGCGCGCGAACGGCTCCGGTATCTGGGACATCTCCGACCCCGCGAACACCTCCGAGATTCGTGACGACCCGGTCACGGAGCTGTTCTTCCCGCGACCTGTCGCGGTGACGGGCCCGGAGACACCCGTCAGTTCGGAGAACGGCGAGCCGCTGGTGGCGCTGGACCGGGACGCGAACGTCGCGGCTCTCGGTGGTCCGCTCGTCGAGGAGCGCTACGAGACCGCGGAGGGTGGTCCCGGTATCGACCAGTACGAGGTGTTCCCGTTCGTGACGAACGTGATGGAGGCGGTCGGTAACGCGACGGGACCGGTCGTCGTCGACGCCGGCCACGACCAGTTCGCCTCCGACTACGCGGTCTCGGCCGAGGACACCGCCTACTACATGCGGTATCTCGAGGGTCAGTCCCCCGGCAACGAGTCGTTCATCGGGCTGGACGGCACGGTCGACCTCGCGAGCGAGCCGGGTCCGGACCTGGTCGACAACGGGTCCGCAGCCGCACGCGCTGTCATCATCTCGACACCGAACAGCGAACTGACGCCGGCAGAGCGGACCGCCGTCGCCGACTTCGCCGACGCCGGTGGTGCCGTCATCCTGCTGGGCAGCTCCGCCAACACGACCGCGCTCTCGAACTTCGACTCCCTGCTGAACGAGCTCAACACCACCGTCGGGTTCACCGGCACGAACGTCACCGACGCGACGAACAACCTCGGCGGGAACAGCCTGATTCCGACGACGTCGAACTTCAGCACCGGGGCACCGGAGCTGTTCACCGCGTTCACGCCGGCTGAGGCCGGTGCATCGTTCAACGTGAGCAGCCTCACCCCAGCCAGTGCGACGGTGCTGGAGGGTGAGGCGTTCGACGTGTCCGCGACGATCACGAACGAGGGGACCGGGAGCGACAACCAGACGGTCGAGTTGCGTCTCGAACCCGACACGGCCCCCGTCAGGACACAGCAGGTCGACCTGAACGCCTCGGAGAGCACGACGGTCACCTTCGAGAACGTCACGGTCGAGCAGGTCGGCGAGTAC
>CAZFMN010000196.1:0-1643 GCA_964520075.1 uncultured Halobacteriales archaeon
CGGTCGCACACGGTAACACCTCCGTCGAGCGTACAGATCTGCGCTTGCACACGATATCCGGCCCGCGAGCGCGACGGTCTCAGACCCGCAGACACGGCAGTTTCAGCGTCTGAACACGCGTGCCGGGACCGGTACGGAGCTCTTTCGACAGATTCCATAACAATTTTATACTGTCTGTGACAGGGTACCCATGAGGATGACTGACAAGACAGATGTCACCCGTCGGCGGGTGTTACAGACGGTTGGTGCCGGGGTTGGTACCGCAGGGATGGCAAGTGCGGCAAGTGGCAGTTCGGGGCGACCGGTTATGGTGGGGCTGGACCCCAACGCGAGTCTCTCCGTCGCGAGCAACCAGGCGCTCTCGGTCAAGCGCGAGATACAGCTCGGAGGGGTCAGGAACATCGTGGCAGGGGAGTTCGACGCCGAGACGATCCGGTCGCTCAGGGGCCACCCGAAGGTGGAGTACATCGTGCCGAACGACCCGGTGCAGATGGTCGACCCGATCGAGGTGGACGCCGGTGTGACCGAGCAGGAGGTTCCGTGGGGGATCGAGAAGACGGGGGCGCCGGCGGCCCACGACGAGGGGGCCACGGGTGACGGTGTCACAATCGCGGTCATCGACACGGGTATCGACTCCGACCACGAGACGCTCTCGGACAAGATCGTCGGTGGGAAGGCCTACGTCGAGTGTGGGCAGGGCGATATCGACAACGAGTGCAAGGAGCCGTGGGACGACGACCACAACCACGGCACCCACGTCTCCGGGTCGGCGGCGGCCTCGGACAACGGTCTCGGTGTTATCGGGATGGCACCGGACGCGGACCTGCTCGCGGTGAAGGCGCTGAGCGGCGGCGGCTTCGGGTCACCCGACGGTATCGTCGGCGGCATCGAGTGGGCCACCGACAACGGGGCGGACGTCATCAACATGAGTCTCGGCGGTCCGATCCCACAGCCCGGGATGGCGGACGCGGTCAACTACGCCGCCAACAACGGCGCTATCGTCATCGCGGCGGCGGGCAACAGCGGCAGTGAGGAGGACGGCCCCTGCGAGGACTGTGTCGGCTACCCGGCGGCACTCGAGAACGCCGTGGCCATCTCCGCGACCACCGAGAGCGACGAGATCGCCTTCTTCTCCTCGACCGGCCCACAGGTCGAACTCGGAGCACCGGGGTTCGAGGTGCTGTCGTCGCTGGCCGACGGTGACAACACGTACGGCAAGTACTCGGGCACCTCGATGGCCTCGCCCCACGCGGCCGGCGCGACTGCCGCGCTGGTCGGTCAGGGCGCGAGCCCCGAGACCGCGGTCAACCTGCTGAAAAACGCCGCCGACGACATCGGCGCCCCCGACGACTACCAGGGGGCTGGTCGGCTCAACCTCGTCGATGCGGTCGGCAACATCCCCGAGCCCGGCCCTGTCGAGGTGTCGACGGGGTCGGCAACGGGTGTCGACGAGACCGCCGCGACGCTCTCCGGAACCCTCGACGGTCTCGAGAGCGGCGGCGAGGCCGACGTGTTCTTCGAGTACGGCCCCGCGGGGAGCGGTCTGCCCGAGTCTGTCGACGCCGGGACCGCGAGCGAGGGCGACTCTTTCTCCGCCAGTATCGACGGACTGGAGTCCGGCACCGCCTACGAGTTCGTCGCCG
>CAZFMN010000197.1:0-1553 GCA_964520075.1 uncultured Halobacteriales archaeon
CGGCTCGATGTCGGCCGCGACCGCGAGCGTCTCGACGAGGCGCTGTACCGACCGAGTAGTGAGACGGTCACTCGAGCGCGACGGAAAGAGGGCGTCGGTGTCTTTCCAGCGGTCGCGAAGATACCGGCGAAGGGATCGGACGGTGTCGCCAGCGAGTTCGAGAGTCGCGGGTGGCGAGCTTCCTTTTTGAACGGCGGCCGGCAGGTAGACCGTTCGGGACTCAAGATTGACCTGATCGACATCGAGCGCGACCAACTCGCCGACGCGAAGGCCGGCGTCGTAGGCGAGAGCGAGAATCGTCTCATCGCGGTCTCGAAGATAGGTCGGTCGCGTGTCGGTGAGACACTCGTCGCGAAGGTGACCGACCTGGTCGGGCTTGAGCCACGTCCGGGCGCGGTCGGCGCTGTCGGACAGCAGCAGGTACAGAGATATACGAGGGAGTCTTGTTCCAGGCGACCATCTGCCCGCACTGTGGCGAAGCGGTTTCCCGTCCAGCAGCCGTAATCCGCTCGATGACATTCACAGTCCACTTCAGTGAACCGCCCCTGCTCACCGACGGTGACGAGACAGAACTCGAAGTGAGCGGATACGAGGATGTCGGGAGTATGTACCTTCTGGAACTGCCCGACGGCGGGAGACGGTCGGTCGGAAAGCAGCTTGTAGACGAGATTACTGAATCCACGGACTGAGACCACCGTGCAGGACGGTGATGATCTGCCAATTTCGACGCCAAGAACAAGTTGAAGCTGTTGCACTCCAATCAAATGATAGTGTGTCCGCTATCTCGGAGGCGTATCGCCTCCTGCATTGCTTGGCGGCGGTAATCAGGGTAATATGTCGTATGAGTACCGCTTTCATCACGGTGGAGGATGCCGTCGTCGACGGGTCGCTCAAGAACGCGCTTCGTTGGTTCGTGTGACCAGCCCGCTTCGGAGGCGATCCAGTTAGCCGTCTGGGGCTCCGACAACTGCCGAGCAACCATCCGCACGCGGTCTTCACCCGGTTGTCTGGCGTTCCATCAGGCCCTCGGAGTTCGATTCATCTTCGGTCATACAATATCGTTCGGCCTTTATGTTAATATAGGTTGATGTTATTATTTCTATATTGAATCGGCTTCATCGCCATCGCCCTGATCTCAGCTGAGGGGAGCCAGAGCAAACTCGGAGCCCGGACTTGGAGGCTTTACGCGGGGGAGCGTCGTCGTGAGGCAGTTGCAGCACTCGTGCTTATCCGACGACGGCGGAGTAGTTCAAAGTGGTCGTGATTGATGTGTTGAATAGACAGACGGCGTTGAGAGTGATCGTCAAAATCAGGCTCGTGGCGACCGCCGACGGGTACGCCCCCGTGAGCGAGCCCGTGGAGATCGAGGAGGACACGCAGACATTCCGCGATTTCGAACTCGTCGAGGGGGCGCCGCCGCTCCGGGGGCACGACGACCGGCCGCGGGATCTGAACGGGGATGGGTTGTTCGAAGACATCGACGGCGACGGCGAGTTCGACATCTTCGACGTTCAGGCGCTGTTCAACGGTCTCGACAGCGACGCTGTCCAGAA
>CAZFMN010000198.1:0-1552 GCA_964520075.1 uncultured Halobacteriales archaeon
CGTGGCCTCGGCACTCATAGGGTTCGTCACCGGTCCCCGGGGAACGGGTCACCCCGTCCAGCCCCGCGGTCCTCGGACCCGAACCTCGTCGTCATCGGCCACCGGAGCGTAGCCCGCGAGGTTCAAAGAGCGTTCCGCACGCGACCGAACGGGGTTCGTGCCCGCCGCACGAGGCGCGGGTACGGAGCACTCCGAGCTCCTGCCGGACACCGTCGGTATCGACCTCGTGGGCGGCGGCGTGGTGGTGGAGTACACCGACGGTCGGGAGGTGCTCTACCGTGGAGTGCCCGAGCGCGTGGAGACCCCACACCGGACCGCACCGGGCAAGCAGGTGCACGTGCTCGTGACCGACGCGTCCAAACAGCGCGGTGTGCTCGTCTACGTCGACGAGCGCCGCACCGACGACGGAATCCTCGAATCCTCGGGTGTCGGTCGGGTGATGCTCGGACCCGGGGAGACGGCGACCCTGTTTCCCGGCGTGACTGTCCACGGTGGAGGCCTGCACAGCGAGATCAGACTCGAACGCGATGTCCCGACGGCTGGGTGTTCGTCTTTGAGGAGGACCAGTTCGAGAAACACTCCTACGAGGTCGTCTGAACAGCGGAGGACAGACGACCCGGTGCCGAGACGACGCACAGTGCGACGAGACCAGACAGAGGCGGGGAGTCCGCGGTTGCGAGTGATTTTAATCCGGTCGGCACCACCTGCAGGTATGGCTGAGTACGAGCGGTCGGTGCGGGTCGCGGCACCGCTCTCGGAGGTCTGGGAGTTTCACTCGACCGAGCGGGGACTGAAGACGCTCACACCGGACTGGATGCACCTGCGTGTCGACTCGGTTCGCGGTCCGGACGGGGAGCCGGACCCGGCGGTGCTCGCGGCCGGGTCGACACTCGAGGCGTCGGTCCGGCCGTTCGGTGTCGGCCCCCGACAGGAGTGGGTCTCCGAGATTATCGCCCGCGAGCACGACGGCACCAGCGCGTACTTTCGGGACACGATGCGTGACGGCCCCTTCGAGTTCTGGGAGCACACCCACCTGTTCTCCGCCGACGGCGAGGAGACGGTCGTCACCGACTCGGTCGCCTACGAGTTCCCGTTCGGTCGGGTCGGTGACGCCGTCAGTCCACTCGCTGTCGTCGGGTTCGAGCCGATGTTCCGGTTCAGACACCGGCGGACCCGGGAGCTACTCGAGTGAGGCCGGGTCCGGATCGGGGCGTGTCGGTCGGCGGATTGCGGGTTGGGGATTCTGTCAGCCTGGATGGACTACGTCACTCCACCGTGGACGTCTCGAGCACAGGTCGAACTGCCCGCAACCGCGGGAACATCGTCACGCCCGGCAGTTTAATGTTATCGGCAATGAATCGTTACGTATGAGCGAAGAGCAACTGGAGGCAAGACTCGAGTCACAGGAGGAGTTCGAACCGCCGACGTCGTTCGTGGAGCAGGCGAACGTAACCGACGAGTCCATCTACCGGGAGTTCGAGGAGAACTGGCCGGAGGCGTGGGAGCGCGCCGCGGAGCTACTGGACTGGGAGCGAGACTGGGAGCAGGTTCT
>CAZFMN010000199.1:0-1525 GCA_964520075.1 uncultured Halobacteriales archaeon
ACTCGTTCGAATACGACGAACGACCAAAGCAACCACTCGAACGCACGCGGACGACAGCGCGAGACGACACCCAGCACCACAGCACACCGATTCAGAGGCGGGACCCCCGACGACGAGAACAGCAGAGCCACCGACGCCAGAGCGGTACCATCTGGTGTTCCACACGGCGCGGAGCACCGGTCAGTCAACGAGGGCCAGCACTGAAGCGGCCGCCTCGCCGCTGTAATGACCCGGTGCGCATCTGTGAGGACGCCATCGGTCGGAGCACGTTCCGAGCGTGACAACACGGTGCTCGTCAAGCCAACACCGACCGGGGTGTAGCGGGTATCGAGCCCGCGCTTGAGGAGCGTCGACACCGACCAGCCGCTCCCCCACGAGTGCAATCAGGAGCGACGACAGGACAGAGCACCGGCGTGCCCAATCGGACAGCCGACCCCTCACCCCCGCACTGGAACGCGACTCTATCAAACCGTTTGGTGGGACAGAGCGTGGGGCCACCCCCCGAGACTGCGTCGCTCTGCGTCGCTACTGCGAACGCAGTACACAGTACCGGACCCAGGCTCCCACCGCTCAAGACCGCTCTGTGTACGCTCAGTCCAGCGGTGGCGGCAGACCGCGCCTGTCTCCGTTCATTCTGCGCCCCCTTCGCTACCCTCGGCGCCACCAAACCGTTTGGCGAGGTCGTCCCGCTCCAAACTGGTTTCGACGGTCCGGACCAGCGCCGTCGTAACGTGCTCGGCACGCAGTCGCAGGGCCTTGTCGCCGTTTTTCTGTGCTACCTCGAACTGGGGCCACTCGTCGGTGAGTCGTCGCCAGGCCCTGTCGACGACGGCCCAGGCCGGTTCGGTGCCGTAGTCCCGATCGACCAGGTCCTGCACCTCACGCACGGTGACTTTCCGGGCGGGCCCGGTCACTCCCTTGCCGGCGCGGCGGACGAGTTCGTCGCGGGTGACCTCCGTCGCGGCCTGGGTCTGGCTCTTCCCGTCGGGGTCGTGGCCGCGGCTGGCGACGGTCATCGCCTGCTCGGCTGTCGCCGCGACGTCCTCGAGGGACTCCTCGAGTTGCTGGACGTCGGCCTGCAGGGCCTCCACCTCGTCTTCGAGGGCCCACAGCTGCTCGCGGGTGCTGTCCTTCCAGTTACTGAGCGCCTCGAGGTGTTGCTCGAGTGCCGTGAGTCGGTCGGCAAGGGCCGCCGGCGTCGGCGGCGTATCCTCCGTGTCCGCCGTCTCGCGGGCCTCGGGGCTCATCCGGACCCCTCCACGGTGGTGACGGCCGCCACGCCGGGCCGCACCAGCAGGTCCGTCACGAGTGTTTCACCCGCGAACCGCCAGTCGCCCTGCTCGCGCTGGTACTCGACGAGTGTCCAGTAGCCCTCGACGGTGTGCGGCTCGAGAACGAGCTTCCGGGCGGTGTCGTCGAGGGGCCTGAACCGGACGAGCGTCGATTCAGGCATCGGTGGCCTCCCTGCGGGCAGTGCTGTGCTCCCGGCGAGACATCCCGCCGGGGACTCTCGATACTCCTTTAT